>DASSRG010000071.1:0-6041 GCA_035701885.1 Candidatus Limnocylindrales bacterium | reverse complement strand
CGGCGACCGCGGGGCGTCGAGCGGCCGCGAGCTGAGCCGGACGTTCAAGTGCTTCGACCACGCGACCGAGGGCGTGGAGGGCCTGGTCACGATCTCGGGCGGCAAGGGGACGACGCTGCGCGGGATGGCCGAGCTCACGGCTGACGTCGTCGTGCGCAAGCTGGGCCTCGACGTCCCGTGCCGAACCGCGGAGACGGTGCTGCTGCCGCACACCGCGATGCGCCGCGCGCTGGCGGCATGACATGACCGAGCTTGCCGATGCCACCACCCTCCCCGTCCGCGTCCTCCGCGTGCGACGGACCCCGCGATCGGGCGGCGGTGGGCGCTGGTCCACCTTCGACGTCCCGGCTCCGTCGCCGCGGACCACCATCCTCGACGCGCTGACCTGGGCGCGCCGCCACCTCGACCCGACGCTCGACGTCCGCCACTCGTGCTTCCACGCGTCCTGCGGCACGTGTGCGATGCGGGTCAACGGGCGCGAGGTGCTGGCCTGCGTGACACCACTCGAGGGCCTGCCGGACCGCCCCGTGGTCGTCGAGCCGCTGCGCGGGCTGGACATCGTCAGCGACCTCGTCGTCGACCTCGAGGCCGTCTACGACGCGCTCGACGCGGTCAGCCCGCCCCTTCAGCGCGCCGACGAGACCGCCTCGGCGGCGCTGTGTGCCGACGGGGAGCCCACGCGGTTCGAGGACTGCCTCGAGTGTGGCGCGTGCGTCTCTGCCTGCCCCATCGCGGCATATGACGCCGCCTACGCCGGGCCGCCGGCCCTCGCCGCCGCGTGGCGGGTCGCGCAGGCGCCCCGCGGGGCGGACGTTGACGCGGCCCTCGACGTGGCCGACGGCGACCAGGGCGCCTGGAGGTGCCACCTCGCCTTCGAGTGCACCGCGGCGTGCCCCGTCGATGCGCGGCCGGCACAGGCGATCATGCGGCTCCGTGGCGCCCTGCTCCGCCGGCACATCGAGGATCGACTTCGGCGGCGCGCGGGCGCCGCCCACGTTGCGGAGGTCAGCCCGTGACCCATCTCACGTCGCCGGACCGGCGATCGAGCCATCACGCTCCCACCGGCTGGCTCGATCCGCGCGGGCGCCGCCTGAGCGCCATCGTGTTCGTCCTCAATCGGCTGTCCGGGCTGTTCATCATCCTGTACCTGTACCTCCACCTCGTCGTGCTGAGCCTGCTCGCGGGTGGCGCCGCATCGTGGGACGGCTTCGTCGCCTTCGCCCGGAGCCCGATCGTGCTCGCGCTGGACGTCGTGCTGATCGCCGGCCTGCTCCTCCATGGGCTGAACGGGATCCGTGTGGCCCTCGTCGGGGTGGGGCTCGTCGAGCGTGAGCGGGCGCTGTTCGTCGCGCTGCTGGTCGTCGGTGCGGTGCTGCTCGCGATCGCCACGATTCGCGTGTTCGGAGCGTGACCATGACCGGTCCCGGAACGACCCTCCCGCCTCTCCCCCGCGTCGCGGGCGACCCGCCGCGCGTCGACCGACCGGCACCCGCGGCGCACCGCCGTGCGGAGCTCGGCGCGCACGATCGCAGCTGGGCCTGGCAGGTGGTGTCGGGCGCGCTCGTGCTGGTGCTGGTCTCCGTCCACATGGTCGCCCAGCACTTCGTGGTCCCCGGCGGGCTGCGCGACTTCGCCGCGGTCGTCGAGTGGCTGTCCAATCCCGTCGTCATCGGGGTCGAGCTGGCGTTCCTCACGACGGTCCTGTGGCACGCCCTGCTCGGCCTGCGCGCGGTCCTGTTCGACTTCGGGCTCAGCCCACGCGCCGAGCGTCGGCTGACCCGGTTCCTGGCGGCCGTCTGGGTCCTGACGGTCGGGTATGGTCTGTGGCTGATGTGGGTGATCGTCGCTCAGGCCTGAGCGAGCACGGTCGTCCACGCTCGGAGGACGGCCGTGACGGAGGACCAGGGTCGCGAGGCGCCGCTGCGCGTCGTGGTCGTGGGCGCGGGTGCGGTCGGGTCGTTCCTCGGCGGGACGCTGGCAGCCTCGGGCGCAGACGTGACGCTGCTGGCCCGCCGTCGGCAGGCGCACCCCGACGCGACCGCGCTCCGCATCCACGAACCGGACGGCGAGCGCACCGTGCCGGTCCGCTGGGCTGCCGGACCCGACGGCCTCGCAGCGCCCGATCTCGTGATCGTCGCCGTGAAGGCGTTCGACCTCGACGGCGCGCTTGCCACCGCCGCCCGCTGGCCGGGTGCGGCTGTCCTCACGGCCCAGAACGGCGTCGGGGCGGAGGCCGTCGCGGACGCCTGGATCCCCTACCCCACGCCGCTGCTCGCCGCCTCGGTGACCACGGCGCTGGAGCCCGCCCCCGACGGCGTCACGCGGCTGCGAGCCGGCGGGATCGGCGTCGCCGTCGTCCGCGACGACGACACCGCGCGCGGCGCCGCGCTCGCCGGCACGCTCGTCGCTCGGTGGACGTCCGGGGGGCTGGAGGCGACGCTCGTGCAGGGCGCGGACGCGATGAAATGGTCGAAGCTGCTCGCGAACCTCGTGGGCAACGCGACGAGCGCGATCCTCGACCTCGACCCCGCCGCGATCTACCGCGACGGCCGGACGTACGCGATCGAGCGCGCGCAGCTGCTCGAGGCGCTGGCCGTCATGGGCGCCCTCGGCCTCGAGCCGGTCGCCCTGCCCGGTGCCGACGTCCGGACGCTGCTCCGCGGCATCCGGCTGCCCGCCGTGATCGGCCGGCCCCTCGTGGCCCGCGGCATCGCGGGCGCCCGCGGCGGCAAGTCGCCCTCCCTCCGGCTCCACGTGCGAGGGGGTGGCAGCGGCCCCACCGAGGTCGCCTGGCTGAACGGCGCGGTGGCCGCGGCCGGTGCCGCCGAGGGCGTCCCCACCCCGGTGAACGCAGCCCTCGCCGGGCTCGTGCAGGAGGTTGCCGCCGACCCGGACCGGGCCGCGTGGTTCAAGGGCGAACCTGCGCGGCTGGTGGAGGCGGTGGCCTCCTGGCAGGCGTCGTCGTAGCCGCGCGGCCGCGACCTATACTCGGGCGCCAGTGGACCTCTTCGACCTCGTCCGAGCCGTCCTGCTCGTCGTCGCCGCGTACTTCATCGGCGGCATCCCGTGGAGCATCATCGTCGCCCGGGTCACGGGCCGCACGGACCCGCGGACGATCGGCAGCGGGCGGACGGGTGGCGCGAACGCGATGCGGGCGATGGGGCCCCGGCTCGCGCTCCTGTCGGGGATCCTCGACCTCCTGAAGGGCACGGCCGCGGTGCTCCTGGCCCGCTGGCTGAGCGGCAGCGTCGGCGTCGAGGTGTTCGCCGCGATGGCGGCGATCATCGGCCACAGCCGGTCGCCGTTCCTCGGCCTCGGCGGCGGTCGCGGCGTGGCGCCCGCGTTCGGGGCGCTGCTCGCGTTCGCCCCGCCGATCGCGGCCGTGATCATCCCGCTGTTCATCGTGGTGATCGCCATCACCCGCTACTCGTCACTCGGGTCGCTGACGGCCTCGGCCACCGCGGGCGTCCTGCTGGCCGCGGCGACCTACGCGTACGGCCTGAGCCCGTGGCTGTACGTGTACGCGGTCGGGGGCGCGGTCCTCGTGTGGTACTTCCACAAGGACAACATCCAGCGGCTGCTCAGCGGGACGGAGCGCAAGATCGGGACGCCGAGCGAGGCCGGCACGGAGCCCCCTCCCGCCTGACGCCGCGGCTACTCCGGGATCGCCTCCCCGATGCCCGACGCGATCAGCTGCTCCAGCGCGTCGATCGCGGCGTCCTCGTCGGCGCCGTCGGCCGTGAGCCGGACCCGGTGGCCGGCCGATACCCCGCTGCTCATGATCGCGATGATCGACTTCGCGTCCGCGGGCGCGGAGCCGCGGTCGAGGTTCTCGAGGGTGATCCTCGACCCGAACCCGGCGGCGGCCTTCACGAACATCGCCGCGGGGCGCGCGTGGAGGCCGCTGGGGTTGCGGATCGTGAGTTCGGTCGTGCGCATCGGCGAGCGTCCTCCTCGAGCCGGCCCCTCAGGCCGGCGGCAGCGTGGCGGCGAGCACGCGCAGGACGTTCTCGCCCATGACGGCGCGGATGGAATCCTCGTCCAGGCCGACGTCGAGCAGCGCGTCGGTGAGCCGGACGACGTTCGCGGCATCGAACGGCACGCCCACGGCCCCGTCCCAGTCGGAGCCCAGCGCGACGTGCTCCGCTCCGACCCGCTCCACCGCGTAGGCGATCGAGCGCGCGATCCACGACGCAGACCGCCCGCCGCAGGCCGTGTCCCAGAACCCGATCCCCACCAGCCCGCCGGTCGCGGCGATCCCCTCGAGCTGGGCGTCCGGGAGGTTGCGCGAGTTCTCGAGCACCCCGCACACGCCGGTGTGCGAGGCGACCACGGGCTGGGTCGCGAGCGCGAGCGTGTCGTCGATCGTGCGCGTGGACGCGTGCGCGACGTCGAACACGATCCCGCGCGCCTCGCACCCCTCCAGCAGCTCCCGGCCGCGGACCGTGAGGCCCCCCTGCTCCACCCCGTGGGCGGAGCCGCCGAAGGCCGTGTCGAAGAAGTGCGACGGCGAGATCATCCGGACGCCGAGGTCGGCGACGAACGGGAGGTTGCGCGGGTCGTCGTCGAGCGCGTGCGCCCCCTCGATCGAGAGCAGCCCCGCGGTGATCGTGCCGCGCGCCTCGCGCGCCGCGAGGTACGCGGCCAGGTCCGCCTGCGAGGTGACGACCCGGAATTGCCCGTGCGACCGGGCCGCGAGCGCGTGCGCCTGCGTGGCGAGGTGCTGGACGCGGGGCAGGTTCCGCCCCCAGGTCGCCCGCGGCCAGCGCTTGGCGAGGGCGAGGGGCAGGACCTGGTCGCTGGTGTCCGCGTTGCGCTCGATGTTGAGGCCGCGCGGCGTCCTGACCGCCATCGAGAGCACCTGGAGCGCGACGTTGCCCTCGATGAGCCTGGGGACGTCGACCGAGCCGCGCGTCCCTCGCTGGAGCAGGTCGCGGCCCCAGAGCAGCGAGTCGGCGTGCAGGTCCGCGACGCGGAGCGTGGCGTGGAGCGCGCGCGCCCGCTCCGTGACCGGTCCCGTGTCCTCGGACCAGACAGGGTTCATCCCCGCCTCGACCCTCGCCACCGCGGCGTCGAGCAGCGGCCGGACCGCGGCCGCGCCGGCGACAGCCGCGCCGGCCGCGAGGGCGATCCCCGTGCCGCGCCTCACGCGCCGAAGGCGCGGGCGCGGGTCGGACGGATCCGGACCGGCACGTTGTAGACCGACGTGAAGTCCTCGGGCGTGGCGAACATCTCGCCGATCCACTGCCCGTACTTCGCGTTGTACGCCGCGTTGTCCTGCGGCCTGGGAGTCGCCTCGTCGAACCGCGCCTCGCCCTCGATCAGGACGATGTCGTTGCCGCGGCCGTCGTCGTTGAGGTGGAGCGACACCCGGGGGTTGTGGCGCAGGTTCTCGTTCCGCTTCGCCCGCCGGTCGCTGTACACGAGCACCTCGCCGTCCTCGAACAGGAACCAGATCGGGAAGGTCTGGGGCTGGCCGTCGGGCGTGACGGTCGTCAGCCAGCCGATCATGTCCCGGTCGAGGCGCTCCAGCGCGTGCCGGTCGCCGTCCGACCCCGAATCGAAGACCACGCGTGACCCTCCCTGCGTCAGGCCGGCGCCGGGTGGGCGGCGGGCCCTGATCGAACCTCGTCGAGGAATGCGAGCGAGCGCGGATCCCGCTCGAGCGCGACCCGCATGAAGTCGCGCATCGCGCCCTCC
Source organism: Candidatus Limnocylindrales bacterium (assembly GCA_035701885.1). Lineage (GTDB taxonomy): Bacteria > Chloroflexota > Limnocylindria > Limnocylindrales > CSP1-4 > CAIXZV01. The sequence continues at coordinate 341 of DASSRG010000071.1, read as the reverse complement.
ACCTCGCGCTCCGTCCGGTCGGCGATGCGCAGGGCGGCGAGCGCCTCGATGTCCAGCCGCTGGTACGCCTTGAGCAGCTTCAGCCCATCGAGCGTCAGCCCGGCCCGGTCCTGGCCCGGCCCCGGGCAGCGCCCGCACAGCACGCCGCCCAGCGGCGGCACCCAGCGGTACGACTCGGTGGCCTCGAGCATCCGGTCGCATTCGACGCACCGGTCCACCTCGGGCCGCTGGCCGAGCTCGTCGGCGAGGTGCATCTCGTACCAGCGCGCGACTCGTCCGGGCGCCATCCCGGCGTCGAGCAGCTCGTACGACCGCCGCAGCAGCGCGTACAGCGGCTCCGC
>DASSRG010000070.1:0-5392 GCA_035701885.1 Candidatus Limnocylindrales bacterium | reverse complement strand
GGCGAGGTCGTCTACGGCGTCACCACAGGGTTCGGCGACCTCGCGACGACCTTCATCCCGGCCGCGGACGCGGCGTCGCTCCAGGAGAACCTGATCGCGTCGCATGCGGCCGGCGTTGGGCGGCCGTTCCCGCGCGAGGTGGTGCGGGCCATGCTCCTGCTGCGCGCGAACACGCTCGCGCTGGGCCACTCCGGCTGCCGGCCGGAGCTGGTCGACCGGATCTGCGCCTTCCTGGAGCTGGGCATCCATCCGGTCGTCCCGGAGCAGGGGAGCGTCGGGGCGTCCGGCGACCTCGCGCCGCTCGCGCATCTCGCCCTGCCGCTGATCGGGCGCGGGCAGGTGGAGCTCGGCGGCCAGGTGCTGCCGGCGCTCGTCGCGCTCCGCGAGCACGGGCTGGAGCCGCTCACGCTCGAGCCGAAGGAGGGCCTCGCGCTGCTCAACGGCACGCAGCTGATGTCGGCGCTGGGCGCGCTGCTCCTCGCGGACGCGGACCGGCTCGCCCGGACGGCGTCGGTCGCGGCGGCGATGTCGGTCGAGGCGCTGCTGGGGACGGAGGTCGCGTACGCCGCGCCGTACCAGCTCGCGAGGCCGCACCCGGGGCAGGTGGCGGTCGCCGCGGAGATGCGCCACCTGCTGCGCGGCTCCGGGCTCCAGGCGTCCCACCACGGGTCGGCGCACAAGGTGCAGGACCCCTATTCCCTCCGCTGCGTCCCGCAGGTCCACGGCGCGGCACGCGACGCCTTCGATCACCTCCGCCGGGTCCTCGACATCGAGCTCAACTCCGCGACCGACAACCCGCTCGTGTTCCCGTCCGGTGGCGATGTCCCGGCCGATGCGCTCGCCACCGGCGGCGGGCTCGTGATCAGCGGCGGCAACTTCCACGGCGAGCCCATCGCGCTCGCGCTCGACTTCGCGAAGCTCGCACTGGCCGAGCTCGGTGCCATCTCCGAGCGCCGGACGGCGCTGCTCGTCGATCCGCGGCTGAACGGTGGGCTGCCGGCGTTCCTGACGCCGGACCCGGGGCGGAACAGCGGCCTGATGATCGTGCAGTACACGGCTGCGGCGCTCGCCTCCGAGAACAAGGTCCTCGCCCATCCGTCCACGGCCGACTCCATCCCGACGAGCGCGAACCAGGAGGACCACGTGTCGATGGGCGCGGCTGCCGCCCGCCACGCGCGGACGGTCCTCGCGCACGTCCAGCAGATCGTCGCGATCGAGCTGCTCGCCGCGGCCCAGGCGCTCGACCTGCGGCTCCGTTCGCTCGCGGACGCCGGCTCCGTGCCCGCGCCAGGCGCCGGCGTCGCCGAGGCACACGCACGTGTCCGCGACGCCGTCACGTTCCTCGAGGCGGACCGCGAGCCGGGTCCAGACCTGGCTGCCGTGCTGCGGCTGGTGGAGACGGGCGCGCTGGCCGACCTCGCGGGCTGACCGCCCGCGCCCCGTAGACTGCGGGCATGGCCATCCGCATCGTCGACGTGACCGACGACGCCACGTTCCGGCTCCTGCCCCCGTGCGCCGATCCCGGCTTCGACCACCGCTCGTGCGACTACTGGGAGGATGCGGACCGGGGCTCGAAGGCGGCGCGCCTCTCGTGGTTCGACGCCGCCGCGGCCCCCGCTGCCGCCGCCACCACGACCTCCGGGCGCCGAAACCCGTTCGCTGACGACGATGCGGACGAACCCGCGTTCAACCCGTTCGCGCCGGCGGCCAAGGCCTCGTTCAACCCGTTTGCGTCCGACGACGACGAGCCCGCGTTCAACCCGTTCGCGCCGGCCCCCAAGGCCGCACCGACGGTCGGTGGCGACGCGTTGCCGAAGCTGCGCCTCCTGGCCCGCGGGCTCTCGGTGTTCGGGTCGTACGCGAAGGTCCTCCTCGAGGACGACGTGCCGGCCGCCTACTCGCAGTTCGGGCCGCTGTCCGCCTATCCGCGCGCGCTCCGGACCCGGGAGCTGTACCCGCGCCTCCCCGATTCGCCGCTCCCCGCCGTCATCACCTGCATCGCCACGACGCGCGAGGCGCGCGACCGCGGCCTGGCGGCGATGCTCGTCGAGGCGGTGTGCGACGACCTGGAGCGCCGGGGGTTCGCCGCCGTGGAGACGTACCCGGAGCGGGGCGCCCGCGAGGACGCGACGAGCGCGGCGACGCCCGCGTTCTGGGAGCGGCTGGGCTTCGTCGTGGCCGCGCCCGACGACCGCTTCCCGGTGATGCGGCGAGAGCTCGCGTGAGGCTGCGTGCGGCGGCGTTCGCAGCTGGGTTGGCAACGGCGCTCCTGGTCGCCGCGTGCGGTCCGTCGCCCACGCCGACACCTCCGCCCGTCACCGCTCCTCCCAGCCCGCGACCGTCGCTGACCGGTTCGGCCCCGCCCGAGACCCCCGGGGCCGCCTCACCGAGCCCGGCAGCCTCCGAATCGGCCCTGGTCCGTGACGACTCGCTGCTCGCCGTGCTGCCCGCGGACATCGACGGCAACGCCGTGGCCGCCGAGGAGCAGTCGTTCGAGGAGGCGGCGGCCGACCCCGCCTTCGCGGATCACGTGGCGCGCGCCGCCTTCGCGATCGTCACCTCGCCCAACGACCTCGCGTCGGGCGTCGTCGCGGAGCTCCGGCCCGGCCTCCTCGATGACTCGTTCTTCACCGACTGGCGCGAGACCTACAACGAGGGCGCCTGCTCCCAGGCCGGGGGCGTGGAGACCAACGCCGAGACGAAGCTGGGCGGGCGGACCGTCTGGATCACCACCTGTGGGGGCGGCCTGACCGTCTACCACACGCAGCTTCCCGACCGGAACCTCGTCGTGTCGCTGTTCTCGCTCGGCGAGGGGCGCTACGGCGAGCGCCTCATGCGCGATCTTCGCCCCTGACCCGACTCGCCGCCTGCGCCTCGACCGCGGCCGTCAGCCGATCCAGGAGCGTCCGCAGCCGATCGAGGTCGCGCTGCCCCACCGCCGCGCCGATCGCGTCCGCCCATGGCCGCTGCTCGCGCTCGATCCGGCGGAGGGCCTCGGTCCCCGCAGGCGTCGCCACGACCAGGCGCGCGCGCCGATGCCGCGGGTTGTCCTCGTAGCGGACGAAGCCGCCCTCCTCGAGCGCGTCGGCGACGCGCTGGACGCTCTGCCGCGCGAGTCCGAGCACGCGCGCGATCTCCGCGACGGAGCGCGGTGCGTCGTCGACCGCCGCGAGGACCTGCCAGCGCGCCGTGGTCTGGCCCGCGGGTCGGGCGAGCGCGTCGCCCTCCGCGCCCAGGAGCCCGGCAAGCCGGAACACGCGGATGACGAGGCCGCTGAACGCGTCGCCCGCCGGCGAACGCGCCTCGGAGGCGGGCGCCGCGGCGCCGGACCCGGCATCCGAAAGTTTGACAGCATGCTGTCGATCCGGTAGTCTACTCATGACAGCATCATGTCATATCGGAGGACCATCCGGATGGACTGCAGGCTCGAGCTCGTCGCAATCCCCGTCACCGACGTCGACCGTGCGATCGCGTTCTACCGCGACCAGGTCGGGTTCAACCTCGACTACGACCACAAGGTCAGCCCCGAGCTGCGGTTCGTCCAGCTGACGCCGAAGGGATCCGCGTGCTCGATCGCCATCGGCGTCGGCGTGACCCCGGCCGAGCCCGGCAGCGTCGTCGGGATGCAGGTGGTCGTGGACGACGCGGATGCCGCCCGCGCCGACCTCGTGGGGAACGGCGTCGACGCCAGCGAGGTCCAGGAGTTCCCGTGGGGCCGGTTCACGTTCTTCGCCGACCCGGACGGCAACCGCTGGGCCGTCCAGCAGATCGTCCGTCCCGCCGCCTGATCCGCGGGCGCCGCCCGCCCTCGTCACCCACCGCGCCGGAGCGTCGGCGCGCGCGTAGACTCGGGCGCCATGACGACCGAGACTCCCGGCGCGCCCGCCTCCGGCCCGCGCCCCGTCCGCGCCCCTCGGGGCACCGAGCTGTCGACCCGGGGCTGGCAGCAGGAAGCCGTCCTGCGGATGCTCATGAACAACCTCGACCCCGAGGTCGCCGAGGATCCCGACCACCTCGTCGTCTACGGCGGGACGGGCCGGGCCGCCCGCAGCTGGGAGGCGTTCGACGCCATCGTCCGCGAGCTCCGCCGGCTCGGCGACGACGAGACGCTGCTCGTCCAGTCGGGCAAGCCCGTCGCCGTGTTCCGGACCCACGAGTGGGCGCCGCGCGTGCTGATCGCCAACTCAAACCTGGTCGGGAGGTGGGCGACCTGGGAGCACTTCCGGGCGCTCGAGCGGCAGGGCCTGATGATGTACGGCCAGATGACGGCGGGCTCGTGGATCTACATCGGGACCCAGGGGATCCTCCAGGGCACGTACGAGACGTTCGCCGAGCTCGCCCGGCGGCACTTCGGCGGGACGCTCCGCAGCACCGTCACGCTGACCGCCGGCCTCGGCGGCATGGGCGGTGCGCAGCCCCTCGCCGTGACGATGAACGAGGGCGTGTGCCTCGCGATCGAGGTCGACGAGCACCGCGCCCGCCGGCGGCTGGAGATCGGCTACGTCGACGCGCTCACGCACGATCCGTCCGAAGCCCTCGCGCAGGCGCGCGCGTGGGCCTCCGCGGGCGACGCCAAGTCGATCGCGCTGGTCGGCAACGCCGCCGAGATCGAGCCGGCCTGGGCGAGGGCGGGGGAGCGGTTCGACGTCGTCACGGACCAGACCTCCGCCCACGACGCGCTGGGCGGCTACGTCCCGGCCGAGATCTCCCTCGAGGATGCCGCCGCGCTCCGGGATGCGCAGCCGGAGGTCTACGAGGCTCGCTCGAAACGGTCGATGGCGGACCACGTCCGCGCGATGCTCGCGTTCCAGGACGCCGGCGCGGTGGTCTTCGACTATGGCAACAACCTCCGGGCCCAGGCGCAGGAGGCGGGCGTCGACAACGCCTTCGACTACCCGGGCTTCGTGCCCGCGTTCATCCGGCCCCAGTTCTGCGAGGGACGCGGGCCGTTCCGTTGGGCCGCGCTTTCGGGCGACCCGGAAGACATCCGGCGCACCGACCGCGCGATCCTGGAGCTGTTCCCCGACGATGCCGGCCTCCGCCGCTGGCTGGAGATGGCCGAGGCGAAGGTCCCGTTCCAGGGGCTGCCGGCGCGCATCTGCTGGCTTGGTTATGGCGAGCGCGCGAAGGCCGGTCTCGAGTTCAACCGCCTCGTCGCCGATGGCGAGGTGCGCGCGCCGATCGTGATCGGCCGGGACCACCTCGACTCGGGCTCGGTCGCCTCGCCCAATCGGGAGACCGAAGCGATGGCCGACGGCACCGACGCGGTCGCCGACTGGCCGCTGCTCAACGCGATGGTCAACATCGCGGCCGGCGCGACGTGGGTCTCGATCCACCACGGCGGCGGCGTCGGCATCGGGTACAGCCAGCACGCCGGGATGGTGGTGGTCGC
>DASSRG010000069.1:0-18316 GCA_035701885.1 Candidatus Limnocylindrales bacterium | reverse complement strand
CTTCGAGCTCGAGGGCCCGCCCGGGACGCCGAGCCGCTGGAACACCCTGCGCGCCCTGCGGGTGCTGCGCTGGTTCGATCGAGCGGCGGAGGCGTCGCGCTAGCCGGGGACGTCGCCCAGGTCCAGGCGCGCCAGCCGGTCCGGGTCGGCGAGGACGTCGATCGCGACGATCCGGCCGCGGGCGACCGTGAACGAGAGCACCGAGAAGACGCTCCCGTCCGGTCCCCGGACAACCCCGCCCGGCACGCCGTTGACGAGCGCCCGCGTCGCGCCGGCCGCCAGCCGTCGGAACAGCATCGCGCTCGAGGCGACGGCCTCCGCGCCCCGGATGACGGTGCCCAGCCGCGGCCGCGCGTCGCCACCGTCGGAGCGGAGGACGACGGACGGGTCGAGGATCGAGACGAGGCGTTCGAAGTCGCCGTCGCGCGACGCCGCGAGGAACGCGTCCACGACCGCCCACTGGCCATCGAGGGTCGTATCCGGGACTGGCGCGCCCTGGACGCGCCTGCGGCCGCGGCTCGCGAGCTGGCGCGTGGCCGCCGGGGTCCGGCCCACGATCGGCGCGATGTCGTCGAACGGCACGGCGAACACGTCGTGGAGGACGAACGCGACGCGCTCCGCGGGCGTGAGCGTCTCGAGCACGGCGAGGAGCGCGAGGCCGATCGAGTCGCCCAGCAGGGCCTCGTACTCCGGGTCGCCGCCGCCGTCCTGGGGCGTGATGATCGGGTCCGCGACGTGGGCCTCGAGCGGCGACTCGCGGTGTGTCCGCCGGGCGCGGAGCTGGTTCAGGCAGACGCGGGCCACGACGGTGGTGAGCCAGCCGCGGAGGTTCTCCACCTCGCTCGTATCGGTCCGGCTCAGGCGGACCCACGCCTCCTGCACCGCGTCGTCGGCCTCGGCGAGCGACCCGAGCATCCGGTACGCCACGCCGCGGAGCCGCCCGCGCTCGGCCTCGAAGCGCTCGGCAAGCCAGTCCTGGTCGGTCGTTGTCGGGTCGGTCATCGGCTTCCTGTCACATCCGTGAGCGCTGCGGGTTCACCGTGATGACACCGCATCACGAAAGGATGTGACCGATGACGCAGGTTCGGCATCTGCCCCGAGGGATCAGTCTGTTCAACAAGGTCGCGAAACCGCTCCTCCGTGCGGGCATGCCGATGGGCTACAACGGCCTCCTCACGACGACCGGCCGCAAGAGCGGCGAGCCGCGGACGGCGGCGCTCGCGATCATCGAGCGCGACGGCCGGCGGTGGGTGTGGTCGCCGTGGGGCGAGGTCAACTGGGTCCGGAACCTCCGGGCGTCGGGTCGCGCGTCGATCACCGTGCGCAAGCGCAGCATGGACGTCAGGGCGGTCGAGCTCGACGAGGGGCAGCGGCTCCGGTTCTTCGAGGACACGCTCAAGCCGATCGCGGACGGCATTCCGGCCGGACGAACATTCCTGAAGATGCTCGACGGCATCGACATCAGCGACCCGGGCGCCGCGGCCGAGGGGAAGGTGGTGTTCGAGCTCCTGCCGGAGCGTCCGGCCGGGTGAGCTCGGCCGGTCCGTCAGACCGGCCGGAGGACGAGCAGCAGGAGGATCGCGTCGCCCGCGAGCGCGACTGCGAGGGCGACCGCGAGCACGCGCACCCGTGATCTCGCGCCCGACAGCGATGTCTCGAGGCCCGCGATCCGGTCGCGGAGGGCGGTTGCCTCGGCGTCGCTCACGCCTCCCGCCACGGCCGCAGGCGGCCTGGGTGACCGCGGGGAATCGGGTGCGAGGCCGAGCGCCGCGAGGTGGGCGTCGATCCGCGGGTCGCCGGGATCGCGAACCGCGGCGCGCGCAGCCTCGGACAGCTCCGCGGTCCGGTCGGCCTGGTCGTCGCGTGTCTTCGTCAAGGTCGTGCGTCACGGTACCAGCCCTCGGCCGGATGGGCCGCGGGCGCACGGGCATGCCATGATTCGCCCGTCCGAGCACAGGGAGGTACGCGGTGACCGACGCGCCCGAGACCCTTCGCGCGCCCCACCTCGAGCAGCTGCGCCGCACGTTCGGCGGCGACGTCATCACGCCGGTCGATGCCTCCTACGACGAGGCGAGGCGGCTGTGGAACGCGGTGCACGACAAGCGCCCGGCCGTGATCCTTCGGCCGCGTGACGCGGCCGAGGTGGCCACCGCGATCGCCTTCGGCCGCGATCGCGGTCTCGAGATCGCGGTCCGCTCGGGCGGCCACAGCCCCGCCGGCCACTCGTCGGTGAACGACGGGCTGGTCATCGACATGACGGCGATCCGCGGCGTGACGGTGGACCCTGCGACGAGAACGGCCCGGTCGGGTGGGGGAGCGCTGCTCGGGGAGCTCGACGTCGCGGCGCAGGCGCACGGGCTCGTGTGCCCGGTCGGGGTCGTGGGTCACACGGGGGTCGCGGGCCTGACGCTCGGCGGTGGGGTCGGGCGGCTCCAGCGCAACTTCGGCCTCACCATCGACAACGTCCGTGCCGTCGAGCTCGTCACCGCGGACGGCCGCGTGGTCCGTGCGAGCGAGACCGAGGAGCCCGAGCTGTTCTGGGGAATCCGGGGCGCGGGCTGGAACTTCGGCGTCGTCACCGAGTTCGAGCTGGCTCTGCACCCGTTCGACGGCACGCTCAACCGCGGCGTGCGGATGTACGCGGGCGCCGACGTCCAGGACGTGTGGTCGACGTTCAGCGAGTACGCGCGAACGGCGCCCGACACGGTCTCGCTGATCTTCGGCATCGACAAGGCAGGCCCGACGGTCGAGATCCCCGATGCCCTCCGCGGCCAGCCGATCGCATACATCGCGTACAACCACAGTGGCTCGCCCGACGAGGCGGAGCGGGACACGGCGGGGCTGCGCAGCGGCCCGACGCCCATCAGCGTCACCGAGGGACCCGCGACGTACCTCGACATCCAGACCGCCCACGACCTGGTGCTCGGCTTCGGCGGGCGCTCGTTCCTGCTCGGCGCGAATGCGGACGGCATCCGGCCAGAGGCGCTGGACGAGCTCGTCGACATGGTCGCGACTGCCCCGGGTGCGGGGACGTTCTCGGCCACGGCGATGGGCGGCGCGATCGGCCGGGTCGCCGAGGACGCGACGGCGTTCGCCGGGCGCGAGGCGCAGTTTGACCTGAGCGCCGATGCGTCGTGGGAGGCAGCGGACGACGACGAGGCGAACCGCCAGTGGGTCCGGCAGGCGATGGGCGTCCTGGGGCCGGACCTGACCCTCGGCCGCTACCCGAACGAGAACGCCGATGCCGGGCCGGACCAGACGCGCCTCTTCTACGGCGACGCGAAGACCCGGCGGCTCGCGGCGCTCAAGCGCGAGTGGGACCCGGACAACGTGTTCCGCCTCAACCACAACGTGGCGCCCGCGTGAGCACGAAGGCGAAGGTCCTCGCGATCCTCGCGCTGCCTGCCGGTCTCGTCGGCTACCTCGTCGCGGGGACGGTGATCACGAATGCCGGCCTCCAGGGCTCGGTGGGCGGGCTGCTGTTCGTGTTCGTGCCCCTGTTCATCGCGGGGCTGTGCATGATCCCGTTCATCGCGCCGATCCTCGACGAGATGGCGAAGCGGGATCTTGCCGCCGCGCCGCCCCGCGAAGACCCGGACGAATCCGAGCGTCCGTCCCGCCGCTGAGTCAGTCCTCGACGAGCTCGCCTCGCAGCAGGTCCAGCAGCAGCCCGTCCGTCCAGCGCCCCTCGTGCTCGCTCCACTCGTACTCACGCAGCACGCCGACCCGGCGGAACCCGAGCCCCTCGTAGACGTGGATCGCCCGCGAGTTGGCGGCGTTGGGGTCGATGACCAGCCGGTGGTGGCCCCGGTCCTCGAACAGGTGACGGGCGAGGACGCGGATCGCCTCCGCACCGAGCCGCCGGCCGTACGCCTCGGGGTGGACGACGATGTCGATGCCGGCGTGGCGGTACATCGGGTCGTCCTCCTCGTAGGCCTGGATCATCCCGACGACCCGGCCCTCGAGCTCGATCATCCACACCTCCACCTCGGGATCACCGTTGTGGAGCAGCTCGTCGAGCTCGTCATCCGTGGGCGTGGGCCACCAGCGGACGACGTCCGGCGCCTCGAACACGCGCCGCAGGGCGGCTCCGTCAGCGGCCGTCCCAGCGCGCAGCGTCACGCGCTTGCCGCGGAGGACAGGCAGGGAGCGCGGCGCGTCGTCGGTCACGCCCCGATTGTGGGTCAGGTCGCGGACCGTCTACGCCGCGTCCGCGGCGCGTTCGAGCTCCGCGATCTCGATCTTGCCCATCCTGAGCATCGCCTCCATCGCCCGCCGGGCGCGTTCGGGATCGGGGTCGGACGTCAGCTCGTTCAGGCGTCGCGGCGTCACCTGCCACGAGAGGCCGAAGCGGTCCTTGATCCAGCCGCACGGCCCCGGCTCGCCGCCGTCGGCGCCGAGCAGCTCCCAGAGGCGATCGGTCTCGGCCTGGTCGTCGGTCTCGATCACGAACGACACCGATTCGTTGAACTGGAAGTCGCTGGGCCCGCCGGCGAGCAGCATGAGCCGCTGGCCGCCGACCGTGAGCTGCGCGGTGAGGACCATCCCGGCCGGGCCGCTCGGCGTCTCGGCTGGCGACCGCCAGATCTCGTCGATGTGGCTGTTGGGCAGCAGGCTCGTGTAGAAGCGGGCAGCCGCGTCGAGGTCGGTGCTGAGCCAGAGGCAGGGGTACGGGGCGACAGTGGCCATGACGGCTCCTCCAAGCGCGAGCGGCACGTCCCGATCCCAGTCTACCGAGCGGCTTCGGGCGGTCGGTAGACTCGGCCGGTGATCCTGCCGAAGGAGCGAGATCCGCGGCTGATCACGATCCGCCGCGGCGGGACGCTCACTGACGACGACCATCGCCTGCTCGCGCTGTGGGCCGCCGAATGCGCGGAGCACGTCCTGCCCCTGTTCCAGCGCGAGCGGCCCGAGGACGACCGGCCGCGACGAGCGCTCGAGCTGGCGCGCGCGTGGGTACGAGGCGAGGTCCGGATGCAGGACGCGCGGACCGCGGCAGGCCACGCGAACGGCGCGGCGCGCGATCTCCGCGGCGCCCCGCGGTTCGCCGCCTACGCCGCCGCCCAGGCGGCGAACGTCGCGCACGTCGCGGCGCACGACCTGGGAGCCGCCGCGTACGCGATCAAGGCGGTCCGCGAGGCCGCGCCACCGGGCACGGCGATCGAGGCCGGCCGCCGGGAGTGCCGCTGGCAGCGCGATCGACTCCCGCCAGGAATCCACGACCTCGTCCTGGACGACCAGCGGGCCCGCAACGGGCTGTGCTGGTTCGTCTTCGACTGCTGATCGGCCAACGCCGCGCAACGGACCACCAGGACAGTTGCGGGGCCGCGTAGGGTGTAGCGACGGCAACGTATCGGAGGGGCGACGTGAGTCACGCGGACAACGGGGCGTTCCACCTGCGCGCCGGGGAGGGGCGGCGGATCTGGGCCTTCCGATTCGGGACGACCGCGCTCGGGCCTGAGCCACGCTGGACACCGCCCGGCGTCCGTCCCTCGTAGTCACCCCCGCAGCCCGAGATCCAGCCGTCTGCGAGCGGCCCAGCGCCCAGACCCCCAGGAGGCCCGTCCGTGCCCACCCAGCGTCACGAGTCGTCCGTCACGGCGATCTCGTGGATCCCGTCCGAGGCCATCACCGGTCCGTCCAAGGTCCCGTTCGGCGTGGGCATCACCCACTACGACCAGCCACCGCCCGATCGGATCGAGGACCTCGAGGCGCTGCGTGTCGCCGATCGCTTCCGGGAGGCGAACGAGCTGCGGGCGTTCATCGAGGTCGAGGACGGCCGGATCGTCCGGGCCGGCCACCTGGGCAAAGGCCACATCGGCGCGACCACGGTGAGGATGGGCCCGGCCGCCATGCGGTTCCCGGCCGTTCACCTGCCCGACATCCAGCAGGAGCCGGAGATCGACGGCACCGCTGCGAGGTTCGTCCAGACAGTCGGCGGCCGGATGGGCCTGCCCACGCCGCGACCGATCCCGCACCGACCGTTCGTCCAGTTCTGGCCGTCGATCGCGTGGACGACGCTCGCCCTGACGATCAGCGCGGACGGCACGACGACCCGCGAGCTCGTCGGCGCGAGCCCGTTCCCGCGCCACTGGGTCTACGACGACGATGGCGTGCTCGTGCAGAAGTCGGCGACCATCGACTTCCAGAAGTGGTTCAACCACTCGTTCGGCGACCGGACGCCGTGGGGGGAGCAGGATTCGCCGGCGGTCACGGCGGCCGTCGAGTCGGCGCTCGAGCGCTCGCTGTCGGGCGCGATCATGCACGGCGGCGCGAAGCCGCAGATCCGGACGCTCAAGGAGGGCGCCACGCTCGTCACCCAGGGCGAAGCCGGCACGGACGTGTTCCTCATCCTCGACGGGATGTTCGTCGTGGAAGTCGATGAGCAGCAGGTCGCCGAGATCGGGCCGGGCGCCGTGGTGGGGGAGCGGGCGTCGCTGCTGAACGGCACGCGCACCGCGACGCTCTGGGCCCGGACGCCCGCCCGCGTCGCGGCCGTCCCAGCGGACTCCCTGGACTCGGAGTCACTCGCTTCCCTCGACGCTTCACGCCGCCGCGAGGACGAGTAGCGGCGCGTCGGCTGGCTCAGGTGGACCGAACCGCCACGTGGAGGTCGACGGTGCCGGTGACGCCCTTGAGCGAAACAGGCCCGATCGGCCGGAACGTCACCGGGGCACTGCCGGCGGCGTCGACCACGGCCTGGCTCACCACGACCTCGTCCGGGCGGGCGTAGTCGGCGATCCGTGACGCCAGGATCACCGTCGACCCGTAGTAGTCGCCCTCCTGGAACACGACCGGGCCGGCGTGCAGCCCGACGTGCGCGGGCGGCAGGCCCGCTCCCGAGACGTTCTCCGCCATCTCGATCGCCGCCAGCACGCCCGGCGCGGGCTCGGGAAAGTGGATCATCACCCCGTCGCCGAGCCACTTCACCGGCCGTCCGCCGTACTTCGTCGAGGCGCGGACAACGATCGCGCCGAGGCGGTCCGCCAACTCCGCGGCGGCGGCGTCGCCGCGTTCCTGGGTGAGCTGGGTGTACCCGGCGATGTCCAGGAAGCACATCGCGGGCTGGCGCTCCAGCCGGCTGTGGAGCCCGGCCTCAGCCAGCATCGCGAGCACACCGTCCACGAGGTTGCCCATCCACGCCTTGGTCTGCTGGAGGTGGTACATGGAGAGCAGCGCCTGCTCGGTGAGCTCGCTCATGCGGTCGCCGAACTCGGCGCCCAGGACCTCGTCGGTCCGGGTGCCGCCCGCCGCGGCCGGACCGATCACCTCGTCGCGCCACCAGGCGGCCTCGGTCTCGGCGATTCGCCGCAGCCCGTCCGCCTGCACGCGGACCATCTGGAGCACCGCCGACGGCCGCGGGTTGGCCATCATCCCCGTCTGGAGCCAGGTGGCGATCGGCAGCTCCGCGTCGCGCATGCGCTCGTCCGGATCAGGCGTGACGGATCCGGAGAGCTCGCGGATCGCCTGCAGGTGCTCGATGGCCACGCCCGTCCGCTCGGCCATCTGCCGGAAGGTCACGTCCGTGTGCTGCACGAACCGGTCGAAGGCGGGCGCGTCCATGAAGGCGAGCGACACGTGGCCCTCGCGGATTGCGGCGCCCAGGTCCTCCAGCGAGATACCCGATGCGCCGAGGCTCGTCGCGAGGCTGACCCGCCGCAGGTCGCCCTCGCTGAAGCCGTCATCGCCCGTCGGCGCCACGACACCCAGCGCGACGAGCTGCTCGAGCGCTTCGACGCCCAAGCCACACCGCCGGGCCGCATCCTCGAGCGCGTATCCCGCCATCGGCCGGAGTCTACGGAATCGCGGGGCGGTGACGGATCGCGAACCCGCGAGAACGCGCGGGCCGACGGCTCAGGCGGGTGAGGGTTCGACGGGCTGGCGGGCGAGCTCGGCCGCCGCGGCGGCGTACCGCTCGGAGAGCGTCCGGTACGGCTTCGACAGCAGCGCGGCGATGGTCACCACCAGGCCGACCGCGCCCGCGACGATGAAGATCAGCGCCATCCCGCGGTCAGGCCCGGTACCGAACCAGCTGCCGATCGCGTCGGCAAGCGCGCCCTCGGTCATGGACGGCAGGATCCAGAGCTGGGCGATGGGGCCGATGAGGAACGCCGTGATCGGCGCGGCGGCCGACTCCAGCGTCTGGGCGAACCCGAACACGCGGCCCTGCTCCTCGAACGGCACGACGGACTGGATCACCGTCTGCTCCGATGCTTCCGCCACCGGGATGAGCAGCATGTAGACGAAGAACCCGATGGTGAGCGGCAGGACCTCGGAGCGGATGGGGAACAGGATCGTGATCGTCCACATGACGACGTTCGCCAGCAGCAGCGACCGGACCGGGTTGCGGCCCAGGCCGCGTCGCGCGACGACGATCCCGCCGATGATGAACCCGAGGCTGGTGAGCGCGATGAGACCGCCCCATGCCTCGACTGACACGAGGGTCAGCCCGTACGGGTCCATCAGGGCCATGAACACGCCGCCCAGGAAGTTGTTGAACATCGAGAACAGGAGGAGCGCGAGCAGCCCGGACACGGCCCGGACGGCGCGGTAGGCGCCCTTCACGTCGATGACCCGAGGCGCGCCCTCCGTGGGCGCCGGGGCGTCCTCCGGGATCCGGATCGTCCGCACGTGGAGCAGCACCAGCGCCGTCAGCACCACCGCGATCGCGAGCGAGCCGCCCATGCCCACGAACGCGACGGCGAGGCCGCTGAACACCGATGTGATCGCAAACGAGACGCCGTTGGCCGTGCCGACCACGCCGTTCGCCCGGTCGCGCCGGTCCTCGGGCACCAGGAGGGTGACGGTCGTCGACAGGGCGACCGCCCGCAGATTCCCCGCGATCGCGCCGACGAGGACCAGCGCAGTCAGGATCCAGAACGAGGGGTGCGTGATGTCGCGGAAGGCGCCCGGGGGCGTGAGCAGGAACACGACGAACGCCGCGGCGAACGACGCCAGCGAGGCCGAGCTCGACAGCAGCATCGACGTCGCGCGCCGGTGGCGGTCGACGTACGTGCCGAACGCCATGGCGGACAGCGCCACGCACAGCATGTACCCGCCACCGATGATCGCGGTGGCCATGACGTTCTGCGTCTCGAGGTAGATCCAGAACGTCAGCGCGAACCACAGGAAGTTGTTGGTCACGCTGGCGGCCAGCGTGTTCCCGACGAGGAGGTAGAAGGTCCGCATCGCCTGCTCGGGGGACGACACGACGGAGCGCGGGCGGTCTTCGGTCACCCGGAAACCCTACCGGCGCCGGTGTCGAACCCTGACAACATCCCCGGTGCGATGAGGCCCGGCGACCGGGTTGCAGTCGGCGTTCGCGCCTAGTCGAGCGCCCCGACCAGGATGTCCTCGGCAGCCGCCTTCTCGACGCCGCTGAGGTACTCGACGTTCGGCGTCCCCTCGACCGGGCGCGTGAACCCGACCTCCGGTCCCTCGGCCTCCTCGATGTCGATGCGGGCAGGTTCGAACGACCCGAGCGGGTGGCCCGCGGCGATCGCGGCCGCCAGGGGGTCCCAGAGGTAGTAGCCACCCTCGGCCATCCAGGGGTTCGCGGCGAACAGCTCCGCCAGGACCTGGCCGCCCGCGCCGGTCGCCTCATCCCGCACACGCTTCGCGAACGCCGGCGTGACAGGCACGTTGTTCGTCCCGTCCAGGCTGACCAGGCGCACCGCTACGCCGGAATCGATCACCGTCTGCGCCGCGGTGGGGTCGACGTAGATGTTCCACTCGGCGACGTCGTTGTCGGCCGGCCCGCCGAAGCCCAGGTTGCCCGGGACACGGACTGCGCCGCCCATGATCGTCACCGACGCCAGCCCTTCCGCGAGCGTCGGGTCTGCGCCGATGGCCTCCGCCAGGTTGGTCAGCGGGCCGAGGGTCAGCACGTGGAGGCCGGGCGTCTCGCTGGCGGTGGCGGTGATGAGGCCGACGGCTGTCCCGCTCGCGGGCTGGCGGGCGGTCGTGGGCAGGTTGAGGCCGGAGCCCGCGTCGACGGCCGTGCGCCACTCGGCCGGGAAGGTGTGGTCGCCCGCGATCGGCGTCTCGCGGCCGCACGCGACCGGGATCGGCGGCGCCTGGAGCCGCTCGAGCAGCCGCAGGACGACGTCCACGCCGCTGTCGCAGTGCGCCTCGCCCGTCCCCGACACCGTGATCGCCTTGATGTCCACCTCGGGCGAGCCGAGGAGAACCGAGATCGCGACGAGGTCGTCGGCGGCCACGTCCGTGTCGACGAGCAGCGGCCGGACGGTCGCGGACGCGGGCGTGTCGCCCGGCGACGCGGATTGGCCCTCCGATGGTGCCGCAGTCGGCGTGCAGGCAGCCGCGGCGGCCAGCAGCGCCAGGGCGACAGCGGGAATGGGTCTGGGGCGCATCGATGGGTCGTCCTCGGCGGCAAGGCGCGAATCACGGCGACCCGCGCTCGCACTAATGACCAGCCGGGGCGGTTCCGTCGCTCAATCTTCGGCGCTTGGCGCCGAGTGTTCCGCTAGCCGCGCCGAACGGGGCTCAGCGCCGCGATCACCCGCGCCACCTCCCGCAGGTCGTTGCCCAGCTGGTGGTCGCGGCCGGGTAGGCGGTGGACGTGCGCGCTCGGGATTGCCCGCGCGAAGAGGTCGGCGTGCTCGGGCGGGACGGTGTCGTCGGCCAGCCCGTGGAAGACGTGGACCGGGACGCCGGGCGGCAGCCGGTCGCCCAGGTCTGTCGGGAGCTCGAATTCGTCGCCGGGCCAGCCATCTTCACCGACGAATGGCGTCGCGAGGAGAACGATGGCACCGAGCACGGTCTCCGGCGCGCCGACGGCGAGCGTGTGGACCAGGATCGCTCCGCCAACGGAGTGACCCACGACCACGGCGCCCTCGTCGAGACCGGCAAGCTCCCGGCGGATCGCGGGGGCCCAGGCGGCCTCGCTGGGATCGTCCTCGTGGGGCATCCGCGGGTACCGGACCTCGTATGCGTCACCGAGCTCTCGCCGCAGGCTCTCGACGAGCTTGTCGTCCCACGCGTCGTGCGTGCCCTCGCCGGCGCCCTGGATGAACAGGACGGTTCGTGGCGTCGCCATCCCTTGAGGGTAGTCGTCGCGGTGTCAACGGACGCACGAGGAGTAGGCTTCGACCATGGCAAACGTGCTGGACTACGTCGAGATCGCCGTCGATGACCTCCCGGCAGCCACCGCGTTCTATGGGGCCGCCCTCGGCTGGGAGTTCAACGACTACGGCGGCGAGTACGCCGGCATCAAAGACCCGAACGTTCCAGGCCGTGAGGTCGGTGGGCTCAACCCGGTCTCCCCGGCGTCGCGCGGCGGGGGCGTGCTCGCGCTCGTGCGGACCGCCGACGCCGACGCGGCCCAGGCGAGCGTTCTTGCGGCCGGCGGCCGGATCGAGACGCCGATGAGCGACTATCCCGGCGGCCGGCGGTTCACGTTCGCCGACCCGTGGGGCAACGTGATCGGCGTCTACGAGCCGAGCGAGTAGGGGAGCGGCGCCGGCGCGAACGTCCAGCCCGAGATCCCGGGGGTTCCCCTTCCGCGCGCGGAGGCGTAGGGTTCCGCGCACCGAGGGCCGACCGCCCGTCACGCGGCCCCCTCGGCGACGGGAGGTAGACCGATGCGTCACCGCACCGCGACCGTCCGGGGGATCCTTGCGAGCGGAGCCGCGCTGCTCCTGCTCACCGCGAGCGCCGCGCCTGTCGGGGCGGGCAGCACGCTCCAGTTCATGATCGAGGTGGACCTCGACGACGGGGGCGTCGGGGAGCACGTCATCGGTGTGTCGCCGCTCGTGTGCGATTCGGGCGAGGCGTTCACGGACTTCCACTTCGGAACCGGAACGCCGACGTCGAGGGCGTTCACCTTCCACCTCGCGAAGCTCATCGACTGCGGCGAGGGCAACACGTTCTGGATCAGGCTGGACGCCGCGTCCAACCAGGTCGTCGGGCGAGGCACGGTGGGCGGCTGGACGGTCGTCAAGGGCAGCGGCACGGGCGACCTGGCCGGCATCGCGGGCGGCGGGAACATCGTCGGCGAACCCGGCGACGGCGACCCGTACGAGCTCATCGACCATTACTACGGCGTGCTCCGCCAGTAGCGAGACTGCGCAATCTCGCCCGGCTCACCGAGCCTGCACACGTGGGTCGGGCGCCACAACTGAACAGGAGGGGAGTCACATGAGCGCAACGCACCCGACGGCGCGACGACGAGTTGGGGCGATGGTCGCCGGCCTCGCGATCGGGATCGCGATCGCGGCCCCGGCGTCGGCCGCCGGCCCGACGAAGGAGCGGCTCCAGTACCCGCTGGAATTCTTCGGCACCGTCGACTGCGGCTCGTTCGAGGACAACTACGTCGATCGGTACCAGGTCACCGAGGTCGACGTCTACGACGCCGAGGGCACGCTGCTGCGGATCGAGTACCACGCAGAACACACGTCGGTCGACCGGAACTCCGTCACGGGCGTCACGCTCGAGGAGCACGGGCACTTCTACGAGGTGGACGACTTCGTCAAGGGAACGATCTCGCTCTCCGGAAGCCAGGAGGTGGCGAACCGGCGCGGCAGGGGCGTGGTCATCCAGGACACGGGACATCAGATCCTGTCGATGGAGACCGGCGAGCTGATGTTCTTCGCGGGCGGCCGCAAGCATAGCCAGTGGCTCCTGGGCGAGGAGATCTGGTGTGACGCCCTGAGCTGATCGCGCCCCGCCCCGGCGCGGTGTCAGGCGTTCGCGACGAGCCGGAACACCGGACGCGCGCCGGCCAATCCCTTGAGCTCGTGGGTGCCGGCTGGCTCGACCTGGAGCGTCGACCCCTCCAGCATGTCGGCCGTCGTCGACGTCATCAGCACCTCGCCGCTGCCCGCGAGCGAGAGCACCCGCGCCGCCACGTGCACGGCCGTGCCCAGCACGTCGTCGCCGACCAGGTCGACCTCGCCGGTGTGCACCCCGACGCGGATGGGGAGGCCCATCGCGCCGCACGCCGCGGCCATCGCCTGCGCCGCGCGGACGGCGCGCGTGGGGCTGTCGAACATCGCGAGCAGCCCGTCGCCCGTCTTCTTGATCTCGGTGCCGCGGTACGTGTTGAGCACCTGGCGCAGCGTCGTGTTGTGCGCGGTCAGCAGCTCGCGCCACGAGCGGTCGCCCATCTCTCGTAGCCGCTCGGTGGAACCGACGATGTCCGTGAACAGCAGCGTCGCGAAGCGCCGGTCGCGCGTGTCGTTGAGCGCCTCGCCCATCGCGCGGCCGCTGCCACCCCACTCGACGGTGACCCACGGCTCGTCGCCCACGACCCACTTGTCGTGACCCGGCGGGATGTCGAAGGCCATGTCCGGGCCGACGTCCACGGACTCGCCGTCGTCCATCTGCACCCGCACAGAGCCGGAGATGGTGTAACCCACGTGGCGGACGGGGCACGACGCGACGCCGAACATCGGGCCCATGGCCACGCTCCATCGCCAGCCCGGCTCGAAGCTGCAGTAGCCGACGTGGCCGTCCCCGAGCGTGACAGTGGCGAACTTCACGAGGGGCATCGTCCGGACCTCGTCCGGTGTCGCGAAGCTCTTCACCAGCGGGCGGGCCATTGCGTCACCTTCCAGTGCGTCGACGGCTACCCTACGCCCCGCTCGGGTGCTCGGTGCGTTCGTCCGGGACCTGCAACCCCTTCGCGCGCCTTCGGTGTCCGTTCGTGTGCGGTGGCCTGCTTGACTCGCCCGACGTTCGAAGGAGGACCTGATGGACGTCGAGATCGTGCGTGAGCGAGCCGAGTCGTTCTGCGCGGCGCTGGATTCGGGCGACATCGAGGCGGCGACCGCGCACATGAGCCCCGAGCTGCATCGCAACCTGGGCGAGGTGCTCGCGCTGCTGCCGCTGCCGTCGACCGATTCGTCGGTGGCGTCCGTCGAGAAGAGCGGCCCGGGCTGGAACGTCGTGCTGCACCTGAACGGCGAGACGGACGAGGTCGAGCTGCTGACCCGCTGGAAGGACCGCGACTCGACGCCGACGATCGTCGAGATCAGCCACCCGAGCCGCACGGAACGAGCTCCCGTCGGCGACGCCGAGGCCGAGGCAGGCGAGGGGGAGCCGGCCGCCGTCGAGTCCTGATCGTGGACGATCACCTCTCCACGCAGCAGGTCGGATGGGTGCTCGGGAGGTCGCCCGGCACCGTCCGGGACAGGATCAAGGACGGCGAGATCGCGGCGATCCGGATCGTGGGCGGTTATCGGATTCCGAAGGACGAGGTGCTCCGGCTCGCCCGCGAACGCATCGAAGCCGAGGCCGGCCGGAAGCTCACGGACCGCGAGCTCGAGCGCCTGATCGACGAGCTGATCGCCACGAACGAAGCGGAGCTCGCGAGCGCCCACTGATCTGGCGTCGTCGCCTGGCTTTCTGGCTAACGCTCACCGGGTGAGCACTCGGCAGGATAGTCCGGGCGTCAGGACACCCGATTAGTCGATCGCGACTGACAGTCGGCTCGCTTCCTGGTCATACGCCCACCCCATGAGCGGTACCGCCATCGGGGCCGACGTAGTGCTCACCCGGTGAGCGAATGACATGCGTGACCGTCCCCGACGAGCGTGGACCAGCGCCTCCATGCGTCGCGACGGACCGTGCAACCTGTCGTGCGCTCATGGGGTGAGCGCAAGCCACTGATCGAGCTGCGAGGACCTGTGCACGGTTTCTGGTGCCGCGGAACGTAGACTCGACCCGTGAAGAAGATCGGGTTCCTGTCGTTCGGCCACTGGTCCAACTCGCCGTACTCGCAGGTCCGCTCGGCGGCGGATGCGCTGATCCAGTCGATCGAGCTCGCGGAGGCCGTCGAGGAGCTGGGCGCCGACGGGGCGTACTTCCGTGTCCACCACTTTGCCCAGCAGCTCGCCTCGCCGTTTCCCCTGCTCGCGGCGATCGGCGCCCGGACGAAGCGCATCGAGATCGGCACCGCGGTCATCGACATGCGCTACGAGAACCCGCTGTACATGGTCGAGGACGCGGGCGCTGCCGACCTCATCTCCCGCGGGCGCCTCCAGCTCGGCATCAGCCGCGGCTCGCCGGAGCAGGTCATCGACGGCTTCCGGTACTTCGGCTACGCGCCGGCGGAGGGTCAGACCGACGCCGACATGGCTCGCGACCACACCGAGGTCTTCCTCCACGCGCTGACCGGCGTGGGGTTCGCCGAGCCCAACCCGCACCCGATGTTCCCGAACCCGCCCGGCCTGCTCCGCCCGGAGCCCTACTCGCCGGGCCTGCGCGACCGCATCTGGTGGGGTGCCGGGTCACGCGCGACTGCCGAGTGGGCCGCGCAGCAGGGCCTGAACCTGATGTCGTCCACGCTCATGACAGAGGACGCAGGCGTTCCGTTCCACGAGCTCCAGGCGGAGCAGATCCGCCTGTTCCGCGACGCCTGGACGGCGGCCGGGCACACCCGCGAACCCCGGGTCTCGGTGAGCCGCAGCATCTTCGCCCTCGTCGACGACCGGGACCGCGCGTACTTCGGCCGGGGCGGCGAGGAGGCCGACAAGGTGGGCTACATCGATGCCCAGACGAAGGCGATCTTCGGCCGCTCCTACGCGGCGGAGCCGGACCAGCTGGTCAGGCAGCTCGCCGAGGACACGGCGATCCAGGCGGCCGACACGCTCCTGCTCACCGTCCCGAACCAGCTGGGCGTCGAGTACAACGCCCACGCCGTCGAGAGCATCCTGCGGTACGTGGCGCCGGAGCTCGGCTGGCGATAGGCCCGGCAGGGCCCGGTCAGCGCGTCAGTCCCACCAGAACGGCCACTGCTCCGCATCCACGAGCGACTCGGCGTACTCGCTGATCGAACCGACGCCCTGGTCGACGTTGTCCGGGCAGAACGCGTAGTGCTCCGCGGCGATCGCAGTCGCCGTCGCGAGGTCCCGGGGCGGGCGTCCGACGGCAAGCACGAGCGTGTCCGGTCCGAGGCCCACCACGTAGGCGTCGAAGCGGCGCTCCCAGGAGCGCAGGACCGTCGTCATGTCGAGCGGGTCGCCGTCGATGTTCACTGCCCCCATCCAGCCGACCGCGTCGAGGATGTCGGCAGGCCGGTTCACGCCGACGATGCCGAGGTGACCCGTGAGCGTCGCCACGATGTGGTCGATCGACGTGACCGGATCCCCCGACGTGGCCGGCGCCAGGCCCGGGAACGTCCTCCCGAACGGCGCAAGGTTCTCGTCAGGGAACTCGTCGTCGTACGCGAACTGGTCGTTCCACGCTCGTCGGAGGATCGTGAGGACCTCGGTGTGGCGGCCGCGCGGGACGTCCATGAGGTAGTCGTCGAAGCCGCGGAAGCCGTACGCGTCGTCGATCACGAACGGCCACAGCCCGGTCTCCGGGAACGACGCGGCGAGCTGCGACCACACCTGGGCGACCTTCGCGACTGGCGCGGCCGACGCCCAGACCACCGGATCCTCGCCGCGCGAGCCGCCCTCCGGCTCGGGGGCGTACAGGATCCCTGCGGGCAGCGCGACGCCGGCGACGGTGCCGCCGGACTCGGGCGGGAGGACACCGCGCCTGGCGCTTCGGAACCGCGACCCGCCCTCGTCGGGGTCGCCGCCGGACGGGTCGTCGTCGACGCCGGTGCCGTCCGGCAGCGTGAGGTATGCCGGCCATCGGCGGAGCTCGTAGCCCTTGCCCTGCTTCTCGTCCACGAGCGCCGTGTACGCCCTGGCCGCCTTCGCCCAGGGCACCGCCTCGACCCGGGTGTTCCACGCACGCGGGAAGCCGATCCCTCCGTAGTTGAACCGGACCCGCCACGTGTCGCCGTCCTCCTCCTCGAGGCTGACGGCGTAGAACTTCGACGACGCGCCACCCACGTACTCGAAGTAGGAGTGCAGCGCCCGCGGCGACATGTCGGCGAGCGACGGGACCTCCGGGGGCGGTGCCGGGCGCCCGCCGTCGTCCGTGCGCGGTCGACCGGACGACGGGGGAGGGGAGGGCCTCGGCCGGTCGGTCGGCTTCGCCACGTCCCGCGCGTCCGAGGGCTTCGGCGGCACCGATCCGGACCCGAACAGCTTGCGTAGAAACGACATGGGCCGAGTATTACCGCCCGAGATGGGCAGGCGAGAGCAGTACCTCCGACGGATGACAGATTCCTCGCGACACCCGATGATGTCGCCGCTGCCGGGCACGAAGCCCACCGCGTGCCGGCTGCGTATGAGCTTCAGATGACCGACGTGCCCATCGCCGCCCCCGAGGCGGCCGCGACCGACCCCGTCCTCCGCGACCGCCCGCCTCGGCGACGCCGTCGACGCGCCCTCGTCCTCCGCTTCGGCGTTGCCTTCGTGCTCGGCCTCGTGCTCGCCGTGGGCCTGGGGGCCGGCGCGCTGTACGCATGGGGCCAGCAGTACCAGGGCCTCGTCCTGCCCGGTGTCCGCATCGGCAGCACCGAGCTGGGCGGGCTCACGCGCGAGCAGGCGGCGGCGGCCATCGAGCGCGCGTATGCGGGCCTCTCGAGCGGGGAGATCTCGCTGACCGGGCCCGACGGGCAGGTCAGGACGATCAGCTACGCGGACGTCGGGCGCGGGCCGGATACGTCGGCCATGGTCGAGGCGGCGCTCGCCGCCGGCCACCAGGGGGACAGCATCACAAGGCTCGTCGCCGAGCCCGCGACCGCGATCCACGGCATCACCCTGGACGCCGCGGTCGCGTATGACCGCGACAAGCTCGCCCGGGCCGTCGCGACCTTCGCGGCCACGCTGGATCGCGCGCCGGTCGACGCCACCGTGTCCGCCGCGGAGGCGACGTTCAGCAGCACCCCATCGGTCGACGGCCGGACGGTCGACGAGGCCGCGCTCGTGGCCGCCCTGGACACGCAGCTTGCCACGCTCGACGCACCGGCGTCGATCGCCATGGACACGCCGATGGTCGCGATTCCGCCGACGGTGACCACCGAGACGGCACAGGCGGCGCAGGCGGCCGCGACCCGGATGGCCGCCGACGTCGTCGTCACCGAGGGCAAGGACAGCTGGACCGTCAGCGGCAAGAAGCTCGCCAAGCTGATCTCGTTCGCCACGGCGGCGGACGGCACCATCACACCGGTGTTCGACGAGGCGGGCCTCGACCCGATCATGGAGAAGCTCGCCAAGAAGGCCGAGCGGGCCGCGAAGGACGCCGGTCTCAGGCGCGTCGGGAGCCGCATCGTGGCCAAGGGCAAGAGCCACGAGGGCCGGCGGCTGCTCCAGGGCAAGACGAAGGCGGCGATCGTCACCGAGCTCGCAGCCCGTCAGGGCGGCGCCGTCGCCGCGCCCGTCGCGGCCGTGACGAAGGTCCTCGAGCCGAAGCTCTCATCCGCCGACGCGAAGCGGTTCGCGCCGAAGATGAA
>DASSRG010000068.1:0-2573 GCA_035701885.1 Candidatus Limnocylindrales bacterium | reverse complement strand
TACGACAACGGCGACATCTACCTCGACACGTACGAGGGCTGGTACTGCCCGAACGAGGGGTTCCGCAACACCTCGGACCTGCTCGAGACCGCCAGCGGGATGAAGTGCCCGAACCACCCGAACGCCGAGCTCCAGTGGCTCAGCGAGCGGAACTGGTTCTTCCGCCTGTCGGCCTACCAGGACCGGCTGCTCGACTGGTACGACAAGAACCCGGATTTCGTGCAGCCCGACTACCGGCGCAACGAGATGCTGGGGTTCATCCGCCAGGGCCTCCAGGACTTCTCGATCAGCCGGGCGGGTGCCACCTGGGGGATCCCGTTCCCGATCGGCGAGGACGGGCAGACCGCCCGGCGAGAGGACGGCTCCTGGGACCCCGAGGCGGGCACGATCTACGTCTGGTACGACGCGCTGATCAACTACATCACCGGCGCCGGGTTTCCGGACGACCTCGAGTCGTTCCAGAAGTGGTGGCCGGCGGATCTCCACGTCATCGGCAAGGACATCGCCCGGTTCCACACGATCTACTGGCCGGCGATGCTGTGGTCGGCGGGGATCGATGCGCCGAAGCACGTCTGGGTGCACGGCTGGCTGCTCGTCGCCGGCGGCGAGCGCATGAGCAAGAGCCTCGGCAACTTCCTCGAGCCGCACGCGGTGATCGCGGCGTTCGGCGCGGATGGCGCGCGGTACACGACGCTGCGCGAGGTCGCCTTCGACCGCGACACCGAGGTCAGCTGGGACTCGTTCCGCCGCCGCTACAACGCAGACCTCGCGAACGACTTCGGGAATCTCGTCAACCGGACGGTCTCGATGGTCAACCGGTACCTCGGCGGAGAGCGGCCGGCGCCGCGCGCCGAAGGGGACTCGCCGCTGGGCGAAGGGTGGGCAGACACCCTGCGGCTGTACCGGGAGAAGCTCGACGGCTACCTGCTCCACGACGCGCTCGCGGAGCTGTGGGAGTTCGTGGGCGGGGCGAACAAGACCGTCGACGCCGAGCAGCCATGGACGCTCGCCAAGGCCGCGAAGGGCGGCGACGAGGAGGCGGCCGCGCGGCTGCGTCTCGTGCTCGGCGATCTCGTCGAGGCGTGCCGGCTCATCGGGCTGGCCGTCGCGCCGTTCATGCCGGGCGCCGCGCCGCGGATCCTCGAGCAGCTGGGCTACGCGTACCCGTACGCCGCCGACGGCAACAAGGGACCGGAGCTGCTGCCGCTGCTCGCGTGGGGTGCCCAGGCCGGCGAGGCCGGGCGGGTGACCGAGACGCCCGTGCCGCTGTTCCCTCGCCTCGAGGCCGAGGCCGCCGAGACGGCCGAACCCGCCGGCGCCTGACCGCGAACGGTCGATGCGGCTCGTCGACTCGCACGGCCACCTGAACGCGGACCGCTTCGACCGAGACGTCGAGCTCGTCCTCGGTGCGGCCCGGCTCGCCGGCGTGGAGCGGATCCTCGTCCCGGGCTGGAACGAGCGCTCGTCCGAGCGCGCGCTCGAGCTCGCGGGACGCTGGCCGTGGCTGGACGCGGCGGTCGGCGTCCACCCGCACGACGCGGCCAAGGTCGACGACGACGCCTGGCGCCGGATTCGGGACTGGGCGCGGGACGGGCGCGTGGTCGCGATCGGGGAGACGGGCCTCGACTCCGACCGGCTGTTCTCGCCGTGGGACGCGCAGGTCGCGAACCTGCGACGGAACCTGGACCTCGCGCTGGAGACCGGCAAGCCGGCGATCCTCCATTGCCGGTCGAAGGCGGGAGAGCGGGACGCGCAGGACGCCCTGGTCGAGGAGCTCCGTCGCGCTGGGTTCGACGGGGCGGCCGCCCGCGAGGCGTTCGGTGACCGTCCACCAGCGGTCATTCACTCGTTCAGCGGCCCGGTCGATTACGCGGAGACCGTGATCGCCATGGGGCTGGCGGTCTCGTTCTCGGGGCTCGTGTACCGCCGCGGCGAGGAGTCGTCGGCCGACGTCGCGACGCTCGTCCCGCCCGCCCGCCTCCTCGTGGAGACCGATTCCCCGTTCCTCACCCCGCCCGGCGGCCCGCGCGGCCGCAACGAGCCATCCGCGGTGGCGATCACCGCCCGCTGGGTCGCGGAACGGCGCGGCGACGACGAGGCGGCGCTCGGCGCACGGCTGGTCGCCGCGTACGACCGGACCTTCCGTCGCAACGGCCTCGAGACGGGCTCCCGGAACGGGTAGCATCCCGAGCCGTCGGGGAAATCCCAGTCAGACCCGAGGAGAGAGGGGATCCATGCGAAGAGCCGGTCGGCTCCGTTTCGTCGCGCTCGCCGCCGCGGCAGCGCTCGTGCCCGTGGTCGGGGCGTCACCCGTGGCCGCGGCGGGCATCGTCGTCAACTCGAAGACCATGCTGACCCAGGACGACGGTGCCTGCACGTTGCCCGAGGCCATCAAGGCCGCGAACACGGACACCGCGTCGGGCCCCACCTCCGGCGAGTGCGCCGCCGGGTCCGGCACGGACGTCATCACGTTCACCGTGAGCGGCACGATCTTCACCACCCGGCTGCCCGACATCACGCAGCCGCTGACCATCGACGGCGCCGGCAAGATCACCCTGAACGGCCAGGGGGGC
>DASSRG010000067.1:0-7172 GCA_035701885.1 Candidatus Limnocylindrales bacterium | reverse complement strand
ACGCTCACGCCGTAGCTCGCGATCGCTGCCTCGGTGACCAGCTCGTCGAGCGCGGCGAACAGCTCGGGCATGTAGTAGATCTGGGTCGGGAGGCAGTGGAGCTGCACCAGGTCCAGCGTGTCCACGCCGAGGTTCTCACGGCACCGGTCGATCCAGCCGCGGAACGCCTCGGGGGTGTACTCGCGCAGGTCGAGCGGCGCGCGCCGCCCGATCTTCGTGGCGACGAAGAAGCGCTCGCCCGGCCGCTCCGCGAGGAACCGGCGGATGACGCGCTCCGATCGTCCGTCGCCGTAGACATCCGCGGTGTCGATCATGTTCACGCCCGCGTCGGCGGCGGCATGAAGCGCGCGCAGGCTGTCGGCATCGTCGACCGTGCCCCACGAGCCGCCGATCGCCCACGCGCCGAACCCGATGACGCTCACGTCGCGGCCGGTCTTGCCGAGTCGTCGCTGTTCCATCGGGCCAGCCTATCCCCGGCCGGGCCTCGGCGGCATCTAGAATCGCGCCGCCACGCCCCGCCATGCCGAGGGAGACCGATGCCGGATCCGCGCTTCGACCGCATCCACGAGCTCATCGCGCCGCTGCGCGTCAAGCCCGGCACGAAGGTGAAGCTGCCGAAGGACTTCGACCCTCGCTACACCGGCGACCTCGTGAAGAAGGAGCAGGCGACCGAGCTGCTCCAGCGCGGCGTCGAGTGGCTGTCGGAGTTCCAGATGCGGCTCGCCGCCCAGGACACGTACAGCCTGCTCGTGATCTTCCAGGCGATGGACGCCGCGGGGAAGGACGGGACGATCCGCCACGTGATGAGCGGCGTGAACCCGCAGGGCGTCGAGGTGACCTCGTTCAAGGTCCCCTCCGAGCTGGAGCGCGACCACGACTACCTGTGGCGCTGCGCGCTGCGCCTCCCGGCCCGCGGGATGATCGGCATCTTCAATCGCTCCTATTACGAGGAGGTGCTCGTCGTCCGGGTGCACCCGCAGATCCTCGAGGGCCAGAAGATGCCCAGGTCGTCGAAGGGCAAGGACGTCTGGGAGCGGCGGTTCCGCGAGATCAACGACTGGGAGCGCTACCTCGTCGACAACGGGACGAAGATCGTCAAGCTGTTCCTCAACGTCTCGAAGGAGGAGCAGAAGCAGCGCTTCCTCGACCGGATCGAGGAACCGGAGTCGAACTGGAAATTCTCGGCGTCGGACGCCCGGGAGCGCGTCCACTGGGACGAGTACCAGAAGGCGTTCGCCGACATGCTGTCGAACACGTCGACGCCGTGGGCGCCGTGGCACGTGATCCCCGCCGACCGGAAGTGGTTCATGCGCCTGTCCGCCGCGGCGGTCATCCTCGACGCGCTGATGGAGATCGACCCGAAGTTCCCGGAGCCGACGCCCGAGGCCCGCGAGGAGATGCTCCAGGCGAAGGCGGAGTTGCTCGCCGAGAAGGACTAGGGTTCGTCGCCTGTCGCGTTCGGCGGCGCAGGTCGGCGCATGTGGTCGCTGGCAGCGACCACTTTGAGGCCGAAGGCCTCATCACGGCGGCTCTTGGCCGCAAGCGCTCGCTGGCAGCGACCACCTCAGGGCCCAAGGCCCGAAATACGGTCGCTTCGGGCCGCAGGTGTTCGCTGGCAGCGACCACGTACGGGGTCAAGGCCCTTTGGCGGCCGCTTGAGGGGCGCGATGGTCGCTCACAGCGACCACTTGGGGGTCGAGGGCCGCGTCGCCGCCGCTTGAGGGGCGCGATGGTCGCTCGCGGCGACCGCCTCACGCACGGCGGCCCCGGTACGCGGTCCCGGCC
This sequence comes from Candidatus Limnocylindrales bacterium, assembly GCA_035701885.1. GTDB lineage: Bacteria > Chloroflexota > Limnocylindria > Limnocylindrales > CSP1-4 > CAIXZV01. Next base: position 5,387 of record DASSRG010000067.1, on the reverse strand, counting down.
TCAGCGGCCGAGGCGCCACTGCCACGATCGAGCGGCGTGGAGCCGCGCCTGGAGCTGCGATTCGGTCGCCTCGGTGACCCGGCGGACGCCGGCCCGCCTGTTGAGCTCGAGGTTGACCTGTGCGTAGCTGAGGCCGCTGACCCGCGCGATGTCCTTGGCGGCCTCGGCGTTCGCCGTCCGCAGGCGGTCCTTCGCCTCGCGACGGGTCATGCCGAGCGATCCGTCGGCATCCATCGCCGCCACCGGCGGCGGCGGGCCGAGCTCGATCTCGATCCCGGCGTCCTCGCCGTCCGCCCAGTCGGGCAGCGGCTCGTGCCACGGCGATGCCTCGTCGCCCGCCACCGCGACCGCCGACAGCGCGGCGAACATCGACAGCTGGTCGCCCTCCATCGGCTCGGCGTCCGGGCCGGCGCGCATCGCGTCGTCGTCCTCGCCGTCCCGGGGCGTCCGGCGGAGCGAGTGCCGGCGCGCCTCGGCGATCTCCGACGCACGGATCCGGAGCCGCAGGTCGTCCGGGATGTACAGCCACGCCCGCTGGTCCCGGACGCCCGGCACCCAGCGCACGAACCGCCCGACCGCCTGGCGGAAGAACAGGTCCGTGGTCGTCGTCGTCGCGTACACGCCGACCCGCAGGCGCGGGATGTCGACGCCCTCGGAGACCATGCGCACCGCGACGAGCCACGGCTCGCGGCCCGCGGCGAACTCCGCGATCCGTGCAGACGCCTCCGGGTCGTCGGAGGTCACCGTCGCCACCTGCTGCCCGAAGTCGCGCCGGAGCATCGCCGCGATCCCGCGAGCATGCTCCTGGTCGATCGCGATCACGAGGCCGCCTGCGTCGGGCTGCCCCCGTCGAACCTCGGTCAGCCGACCCACCGCCTCGCGGAGGACGGACGGCAGCCACTCGCCGTCCAGCGACAGCGCCGTCCGGAGCCGCTGGTTGGCGAGCTGGTTCGCGAGCGGGTCGTCGAACGTCGCCGCGTAGACGTTCCCGTCCGGCGCGCTCCACTCCATCTCGCCGCCGATGCGCGGGAAGTACACCGGCCGCACGACCCGCCCGTCGCGCAGCGCGTCCCCGTAGCCGTACTCGAAGTCCGGCACCGCCTCGTCGGACACGTAACGCACGAACGGGATCGCCCGGGTGTCCGAGCGGAACGGCGTCCCGGACAGCGACAGCCGCCGCGCGCTCTCGCCGAACGCGGTGCGCAGGCTCTCGCCCCACGCCTGTTCCTCGCCGGCGTGGTGGACCTCGTCCAGGACCACGACCGCCCGTCGCGCGAGCGGCCGGAGCGCGACCGCCGACATCGCCACCTGCTGGTAGCTCGTGACGACGCCGTGCATGTCCGGCGGCAGCGGCCCGTCGGCGGGCGTCCAGGCCGGGTCGAGGTGGAGCTGGAGGCGCGACGCCGCCCGGGCCCACTGGACCTTGAGGTGGGCCGTCGGGGCGACGATCACGACGGGTGCCGGCCGCTTCGCGAGCACGGTCCGGAGCGCGGTGAGCGCGAACGTCGTCTTGCCCGCGCCCGGGGTGGCGACGGCGAGGAAGTCGGGGTGCGCCGAGGCGGCGAAGCGGGCGAGGGCCGCGTGCTGCCAGGGACGGAGGGTGACGCTGCGGGACACGGGGTGTCGAGTGTCGCACGAGCCGGCACAACCGGGTACGGTCCGGGCGTGGACCCGTCGCTCATCGCCCGCGCCGTCGAGATCCTGCGTTCCGGGGGGCTCGTCGCGTTTCCGACCGAGACCGTGTACGGGCTCGGCGCGGATGCCTCCAGCCCGGCCGCCGTCCGGCGCATCTTCGAGGCGAAGGGCCGGCCGGCGGACCACCCACTGATCGTGCACCTGGGATCGGTCGATGCCCTCGATGCGTGGGCCGCGGACGTCCCGCCGCTCGCGAGGACGCTCGCCGAGGCCCTCTGGCCCGGGCCGCTGACGATCGTGCTCCGGCGGTCGGCGCGCGTCCCCGATGCCGTGACCGGCGGGCTGCCCACCGTCGGGCTGCGGGTGCCGGCACACCCCGTCGCGCTCGAGCTGCTGCGCGCATTCGAGGGCGGGATCGCGGCCCCGTCCGCGAACCGGTTCGGCACGGTCTCGCCCACGACGGCGGAACACGTCCGTGACGGGCTCGGCGACCGCGTCGACCTCGTGCTCGACGGTGGGGCGTCTGCCGTCGGCGTGGAGTCCACGATCGTCGACCTGTCAGGCGACGAGCCGGGCATCCTGCGGCCCGGCGGCGTTCCGCGTGAGGTCCTCGAGGCGCTGGCCGGGGTCCCGTTCCCGGTCCGCGAGGGCGGCGAGATCCGCGCGCCGGGAACGCTCGCGTCGCACTACGCGCCGGACGCGCGGCTGATGCTCGTCGCGCCGCCGGACCAGCCGGCGCGCGCCGCGGAGCTGAGGGCGCGCGGGCTCCGGGTGGGCGTGCTCGCCTTCGAGCCGAATGCCCGCGTCGAGGGCGCCACGGTCGTCGACCTCGGCGACTCCGAGGAGGAGGCTGCTCGTCGCCTGTATGCCGCGATCCGCGAGCTGGACGACACCTGCGACGTGATCCTCGGCTGGCCTCCCGAGGAACGCGGCCTCGGGCTTGCGATCGGCGACCGGTTGCGGCGGGCGGCCACCGGCTCCGGCGGCGCCTAGGCCGCAGCCGAGTCAGCCGGCGGGCGATGCGCCGTTGGCCCTCGAGTCAGTCGGACTCCGAGCCCGCGGACGGAGCCGCCGATGCCGGTGACGCCGCGGGCGTCGGCGTCGCGGACGGACTCGCGGTTGGGGTCGCGCTCGGCTGGGCCGTGGCGGTCGGCGCCGGCGTGCCGGCGGCGGACGTGGGCGATGGTGTCGGGGCCGTCGTGGGCGCCGGACTCGGCGATGCGCTCGGGGTGGGTGACGCAGACGAGCCGGGCGGCGCGGACGCCGATGCGGCGACCGACGGCGAGGGCGACGGCGACGACGGCGACGAAGACGGCGAGCTCGATGGGGAGGAGCTCGGTGTGGCCGAGGGGGCGACCGCGGCCGCGGCGGCTGGCGACGGTGCGACGGTCGGGGTCGGGGTCGGCGTCGGGTCAGGTGCCGGTGGCGGCGGCGGCAGGCCGCGCCGGACCGGCAGGATCAGGACCCACTTGTGGTACCACTCGGACGGCCCCACGGTCGACTTCACCGAGCTCCGGATCCAGCCCGAGGTGTACGGGTCGTCGTACGGGCTGTCGGTCTCGCGGTACCACTGGAAGCGCCACTTGAGCGCGCCGTCCTTCATCGCGCCGTAGCTCGTCTTGCGGTTCACGATGGCGCTCGACTTGAGCGGATCCGACAGGTAGAGCCACTGGATCGAGAAGTCGGATGAGACGCGCGGATCGGCACCGGTCACGACGTAGCCCGTGATGACCTGTGCGTGGCCGCCCGCCCACGCCAGCACGCCGACCGGCATCCCGAGGCGCGCGATGGCGCGAACGGCGGCCTTCATCGCGCTCCGGTACGTGGAGTAGGCGCGATCCTCGTACGGCCGGATGGACGCGTCGGTCATCGCGCTCGCGCCCCAGCCGTAGTAGTTGAGCGCGTTCCGCCAGCCGTGAGGGTCGGACCCGGCGGAGGTCGAGCGAAGCGTGTCGTTGCGGCGCTCGAAGGCGAGGATCGAGGTCATGTCCCGGAGCTGGTCCGGGTTCGACGACTTCTTCACCGTGTACGGCGTCCAGCGGAAGCCGTACCCGCCGGTGCCTCGGTACGCGATCGTGTTCAGCATGTGCATGGCGGACGCAGCCGTGCACGCGGTGTAGTACGGGTCCTGGTAGAGGAACGCCTTCGCGACGAACAGGTTCTTCGACCACGTGGTCGACGCGGCCGCATGCCCGGAGAGCGGGAACAGCGCGACGAGGACCACGACGATCGCGAGCATCGCGATCGTCCGCGCGCGGGTCGCGGGGCGGCGGGTCGCGGGGCGGCGGGAGCGGCGGTCGACGTCGCGCATTCGCCCTCGATGGCTGTCCACAGTCCACCGACGATCGCCACGGGCCCGTGCCGGGTCAATGAGACGATCGGCATGGCGAGTATGGGCCCACCGGTCAACCGATCGAGCGCCGGTACACTGGCCGGGTCGAGCCCGCGGCTGCCGGCGGGCCCCGAGGAGCGAGGCGTGCCCGAGGCCCAGGTCATCACCGTCACCGGCCCTCGCGACGCGGCCACGCTCGGCGTCGTCGACGCGCACGACCACCTGTTGATGGACTCGCCGGGCATGCCCGGCCAGGGCTTCACGGACGTGGAGCGGTCGATCGTCGAGGCCCGGGACGGCCAGGCGAGCGGGATCGGGACGATCGTGGACATGACCCCCATCGGGTTGGGGCGGGACCCCGCCGGCCTGCGGGCGATCAGCGAGGCGACCGGGCTGCCGATCATCGCCGCGAGCGGATTCCACCGCGACGCCCACTACCCCGCCGACTCGTGGGTGCACGGCGCGACCGTGGAGCAGCTGTGCGACCGGATCGTCACCGATCTCACGGTCGGGATGCACCCGCGGGACTGGCTCGACCCGTCCCTGCCGCTCGATCGGGCGAAAGCGGGCGCGATCAAGGGCGGTGCGTCCTATCACCGGATCACGCGGTCGGAGCGGGCGCGGCTGGAGGCGATCGGGGCGGCGTCGGCGGCGACTGGCGCGGCGATCCTCGTCCACACCGAGATCGGGACGGCGGCCCACGAGATCGTCGACCTGCTGGAATCCGTCGGCGCGACGACCGACCGGATCGCGCTCGCGCACCTCGACCGAAACCCGGACTGGGAGCTCCACGCGGAGGTCGCGGCGCGCGGCGTCACGCTCGAGTACGACACGGTCGGCCGGACGAAGTACCACCCGGACTCGGTCGTCCTCGACCTCATCGAGCGGGTCGCGGCCGCCGGGCACCTTGACCGCATCGTGCTGGGGCTGGACCTCGGCTCGCGCGACTACCTGCGCGCGTACGACGGCGGTCCGGGCCTGCGATACCTCATGGCCGCGTTCGTGCCGCGGCTGCGGCGCCGGGTCGGCGAGGAGGCGACTGCGCGGATCCTCGTCGCCAACCCCGCGCGGCTGTACGCGATCCCCGCATGACCGACGTGTACGACGTCGTCGTCGTCGGCTCGGGTTCGGCGGGCTCGTCGGCCGCGATCACCGCGGCACGCCTCGGGGCTCGCACATTGCTCGTCGACCGCCTCGCGTTCATGGGCGGCACCTCGACCGCGGTCCTCGACACGTTCTACGCGTTCTACACGCCGGGCGAGCGGTCGCGTCGCGTCGTCGGCGGCCTCGGGTGGGAGGTCGTGGAGCGGCTCACCGCCGACGGCGTCGCCTTCGAGCGCCCGAACACGTACGGCGCGGGGACTGGGGTCACGTACGACATGGAGGCGCTCAAGGTCCTGTGGGAGCGCCTGGCGGAGGA
>DASSRG010000066.1:0-6331 GCA_035701885.1 Candidatus Limnocylindrales bacterium | reverse complement strand
GCAGGCCGCGCTGGCGCGCACGCGTGACGCGATCGCGGGCATGGTCGAGGAGGCGGACCGCCTCCACGTCGTCGCGATTGCCGCGGTCGGCACGGCAGGCCTCCGGATCGCCCGCAACCGCGACGCGGTGGTCGAGGCAATCGCGGAGGCGACCGGCGTCCGCATCCAGGTCATCTCCGGCGAGGAGGAGGCGCGGCTCGCATACCTCGCGGTGCTGGCCGGCCTGGGGCTTCCGGACGCGGCGCTGGCCGTCTTCGACACCGGCGGCGGCAGCACGCAGCTCACCTTCGGGCGCGGCGAGGACGTCGCGGAGCGGTTCAGCGTGGACGTCGGCGCCGTGCGCTACACGGAGCGGTTCGGGCTCGACGGGGCGGTGTCGGAGAACACGCTGCGCGAGGCCATGGCGGCGATCCGCGCCGACCTCGTGCGGCTCGACGGCCGCGACCGGATCGACCGACTCGTCGGCATGGGCGGCGCGGTCACGAACATCGCCGCGGTGCGACACGGCCTCACGACGTACGACCCGGGCGTCATCCAGGGCAGCGTCCTCGAGCGCGCCGAGCTCGCGCGCCAGGTCGAGCTCTACCGGGCCCGATCCGCTGACGAGCGGCGCGCGATCCCTGGCCTGCAGCCCAAGCGCGCCGAGGTGATCCTCGCCGGCGCCTGCATCGTCGCGACCGTGATGGATGCGCTGGACGTCGATCGCCTCACCGTGAGCGACCGCGGGCTGCGTCACGGCGTGCTCACCACCCGCTTCGGGACGCCAACGCCCAGGGAGGTACCGACATGAGCCCCGCGCGAACCGCGGCCCGCACACCGGCAACGGGAGAGGCGGCCGAACCGGCCACCGGCCGACGCCTGTCCGACGAGCAGGTCCTCGCCGTCCTCGCCCTGATGCGGGGCGCGGACAGCGTCGAGCTCAAGACGACCGTGCCCGTCGACCAGCATCGGGCGGCGATCCAGGGGCTGCCGCTGGATCCGGTCGAGGCGACGCCTCGCCAGGTGTACTTCTTCGACACGCCCGATCTCGCGCTCAACCGCGCCGGGGTGGTCGTCCGTGCGCGGCGAACACAGGGCGGCCGGGGCGACACCGTCGTCAAGCTGCGACCGGTCGTCCCGGGGGACTTGCCCGCGTCGCTGCGGCGCCAGGCCGACTTCAACGTCGAGGTGGACGTCCTGCCCGGTGGGTTCGTGTGCTCCGCGTCGTTCAAGGGCCGGGCGAGCGGCGCCGACGTGCGCGACGCCGGACTGGGCGTCCTCCCGCTGAAGCGCCTGTTCTCGAAGACCCAGCGCCAGTTCTACAAGCAGCACGCCCCGGCCGGCCTGTCGCTGGACGACCTCGTCCCGCTCGGACCCACGTTCCTGCTCAAGTCGCGGTTCGACGTAAAGCTGGGCCCGACCCGCCGCTCGATCCAGTCGCTGGTCGCCGAGATGTGGTTCTACCCGGACGGCACGCGGATCCTCGAGCTGTCGACGAAGTGCCCGCCCGCCGACGCCTTCCGGGTCGCCGCGGAGGCCCGCGCGTACCTCGTGGAGCAGGGGCTGCGGATGGACGGCGAGCAGCAGACCAAGACGAAGACGGCGCTCGAGTTCTACGCCGCAGGGCTCGGGAGCACTGTTGAACACGCGAACGGCGCGGACGGCGCGAACGGCGGCAACGGCGCCGCCACGTGACCGCGACCGATCTCCCGGTGCCGGAGCCCGCACCGGCGACCGGGCTCGAGCCGGCGACGCGGACGCCATCCGCGCGCAACCTCGTCCTGCGGCGGTTCGTCGTCGAGGTGCTCGCGGCCGCGGCCGTCCTGCTGGCGATCATCCTGCTGCTCAGCATCCCGACGATCGCCCAGCCGTTCCCGTTCGGTCCGGACCGCGCCCCGATCGTCCACCTGCGCGGCGCCGGGCCGCTCCACTTCCTGCTCGCAGCCGCGATCCTCGTGATCACGGAGCGCGTCATCCGGCCGCTCGTGGTCGCCTTCACGGGCCGGGTGATCCTGTCCACGATGGGGCTGTTCCTCATCGTGGCCAACGCGATCGTCCTGTGGGCGGCCTCGATCCTCGCGCCGGACATCGCGGTCATCGCACAGCCACAGCTGCTGTGGCTGTTCGTGTTCGCGGCGCTGTACACGCTGCTCACGTCGCTCGTCGACGCCCTGCTCGGGCTCAACCGGCCGCGCATCACGCCTGACGGCGCAACCGCGGCGATCTGGCGATTCCTGGAGTCCCTGCCCACGCCGCGCCGCAACCTGATCATCGAGAACCTGCGGCTCCAGCAGGTGTACGACGCCATCTACGCGGCGGCGCTCGACTCCGCGCTCCAGACCACCCCCGTCGGGCGGTTTCGCGCGAACTTCTCGCGCCGCGTCCTCGGCGAGGAGGACCAGTTCGCTGGCACGACGGGAGCGGAACGCCTCCGGCTGCTCCTCCAGCAGCTCGGACCCACGTACGTCAAGATCGGCCAGATGGTCGCGAGCCGCGGCGACGTGCTGCCCGCGGACGTCATCACCGAGCTGTCGAAGCTCCAGAGCGACGCCGCGCCGTTCCCGTGGGATGACGCGCGCACCATGATCCGCGCCGAGCTGGGCGACGACCCCGAGGTCCTGTTCGCGACGATCGAGCACGAGCCGTTCGCGGCGGCGTCAACGGCGCAGGTCCACCGCGCGACCCTCCACGACGGGACCCTCGTCGCCGTGAAGGTGCAGCGCCCCCAGATCGTGGCCAAGACGAAGGCTGACCTCGGCGTCATCACGGAGCTGGCGGCGATCGCGGAACGGCGAATCAGGTTGGCGCGCAAGGTCGGCGTACGGTCGCTCGTCGCGGAGTTCGCGGGCGGCGTCCTGCGCGAGCTGGACTACACGAACGAGGCGTACCACGCGAAGCGCCTCGCGGACAACATGGCGCGCTTCCCGGAGATCGCGGTCCCGCAGATCTACGACGAGCTGTCCGGGGTCCGGGTCATCACGATGGACTTCATCCAGGGCATCAAGATCTCGCACGCGGACGAGCTCCGGGCGGCCGGCTTCGACACCAGCGCCCTCGGTGGGACGTTCATCCAGTCGGTCATCAAGCAGATCCTCATCGACGGCTTCTTCCATGGCGACCCGCACCCCGGGAACCTGATGGCGGAGCCTGGGACGAAGCGCCTCGTGTTCCTGGACCTCGGGCTCGTAGGCCAGCTGTCGTCGACGCAGCGGGTCGACCTGCTGGGCCTGATCTACGCCGTCAAGGAGGTCGACATCCCCGCGATCGCCGACGGCCTGATGGCGCTCGGCACGGCGCAGCCCGGCTTCGACGAGACGGCCTTCCGCGCCGACATCGACCGCCTCGCCCGCCGATACCTCATCTACGGCCGCGCCACGTCGATGGGCGGGGCGCTGACCGCGTTCATGAGCGCCGTGTTCGACAACGGGCTGCGCCTCGACAGCAGCCTGACGCTCGCGATCAAGGCCGTGATCCAGGCGGAGGAGACCGCGCGTGCCCTGTCGCCGTCGGTCGACGTCGCGACTGCGGCGGTCGCGGAGGCGAAGGCGGCCCTGCTCGAGTCCCTCGAGCCCGAACGCCTCACGAAGCAGGTCCAGTCGACCGGCGTCCGCCTGTCCAAGGAGCTTGCGCGTCGCGCGCCGAGCCTCGAGGCAGCGGCGTTCAAGTGGCTCGACGTCGTCAACCGCGGGAAGCTGACCGTGGAGCTCGACACGTCCGAGCTCAACAAGTCGATCGGCCGGATCGAGGGCATGGGCAAGCAGGCGACCGGCGGGATCATCGTCGTCGGCCAGCTGATCGGCACCGCGATCGCGATGACGATCCTGCTCCAGCCCGCGCTCTCGGCGTTCACCGGGCTGGCCTACGTCGCGATGATCGTGTTCGGGGTGACGCTGCTGGTCAGCTTCTACGTGCTGTTCAGGCTGGTCCTGGGCGGCGGCGACGACTGACGAGCCGCCACCGCCCGAGGGGCGCAGGTCCCTACTTGAAGGTCAGCGTTCCATCGTTGACGAGCGTGATCGTCAGGACATCGGAATCGACCGCGTAGCTCGCGGCGCTGCCGAGACCGATCGTGAACAGGTCGCCGAACGAGCCCTCGCCGCAGTACGCGAGCGTGCTGGGGCCGGGGAAGATCGACAGGTCGCCGCTGGCCGCCGTCGGGTCCGCCGTCGTGTACGTGCCGGACACGTTGTTGCAGTCGGCCTGCGCGTTGAACGTCCCGTCGGCATTGAACGTGACCGTGTAGTTCGGCTGGTCAGCCTCGGGGATCACGCCCTGGAAGGCCGGGACCTTCTCGGTGACCGCCGTCAGCTGCCACGCCTTGCCCAGCAGGCCGCCGGTCGCGTCCGCGGCCGCGCTCGCCGGTGCCTCGGCCGACGCGGGGGCGTCCGGGCCGGTGGACGCGCCGGACGCCGCGGGCGAGAACACCAGCGTGCCCTCGCTCTTCGTGGTCAGGGTGAGCTGGTTGTTCGCGATCGCGAAGCTCGCGACGTTGCCGAGCGCGTGGACGTAGAGGGTGTCGAGGGACTCCTCGCCACAGAACGCCATCGTCATCGCACCGGGCGTGATCGTCATGCTCGAGCCGCTCGTCGTGTACGTGCCGTTCAGCTGGTTGCAGTCGGCCGACGCGTTGAACGATCCGTCGGAGTTGAACGTGATCGTGTAGTGCGGCTGCTGTTCGGCCGGCACGACGCCCTGGAACGCGGGGACCTTCTCGGTGACGGCGGTCAGCTGCCACGTGGTGCCGGTGAGCTGGCTGCCGCCGCCCCCGCATGCGGCAACGACGGCCGAGAGGGCGATGAGCGAGATGACGAGCAGTCTCGTCCGCATGGATTGGCTCCTGTGGTGATGGGTCCCCCGCGACGCGCAGGTCGGCGCCTCGGCCCCAGTCAACCAGCGGGATTTCCCGGCGCGCATCACCTGATCTGGATGGCGCCACGCTCGCACCGCTCGGCGGCAGACGAGAGAGAGGCGCCTCCCGGGTGGGAGACGCCTCTTCGAGATCCGAGTGTTGCCGGGCCCCGCCCGGCGGCGGTCAGGCGGCGGTGTCGGTCGCTGCTCCGACCCCGAACGCCTCCTTGACCTCCTTGGTGAGGAGGTAGATCACGATCAGGCCGGGGACGATCATCATGCTCAGGCCGATGCCGCTGCCCGGGTACTGGAACGTCCAGAGCAGGGCCTCGAAGATCGCGAAGCCGGCGACGACCATCGCGAACATCCAGGCCCACGGCTGGAGCGACCACAGGCCGAACGCCGCGAGCAGCCACGCGATGCCACCGGCGATCGCGAGCCAGCCCCACAGGCCGACGTGCTCGAACGCCGGCACGTCGCCGAGCGCCCCGAACCAGTCGAAGCCCAGGAGCCGGAGACCGAAGAACAGCCACCCGAACCCGGCCATGGCGCCGAAGAAGCCCAGGACCGAGATCAGGATGGGCGGGTTTCTCATGGGTTGACGTTCCTCCTCAGAACCACCCGGTCATGCGCCGCGGGACGCGGTCTGGTGCACGACCCCTCAGCCGAGCAGTTTAGCCTTCGCTGCAGCGAATTCCTCGTCCGACAGCACGCCCGCGTCGTGCAGCTCGCCGAGCTGCTTGAGCTGCGCCATGTCGATCTGCGGCGCCGCGGGAGCGGCCGCGACGGGGGCCGGCGCCGGGGCCTGCGCGGCCTGCGCGGCGGCGGCGCCCTGCTGGTACGCCTGCTCGTACTGGGCCTGCTGCGCTGCCTCCTGGCCGGCGTACTTCTGTTCCTGGTGGTGGCGGGCCGCACCCGCGGTGCCGGCGACCACGGCGGTGGTGGCGGCTGCCCGCAGGAGCGGGGCGCCACGGCGACGCATCATCATCGAACGGTTCCTCCTGGATCGGCGGGAGCTTACGGTGGGCGCCTGATCAGGCGACGCCGGCCTCGATCTGTGCGGTGTACGCCTCGAGCTCGGCGGCCGCATCCTCGAGGATCTCCGGCGGGATGACGGACCGGGCGATGAGCTGGCCGCCGGCCGCGGCGATGGCCTCCTTGACGTGCACGGCCCACCGGTGCTCGAACAGCACGACCAGCGCGGCGGTGTCCTCGGGAAGGCTGAGGGCGATCGTCGCCAGGTCCTCGGGCGTGAACAGGCCCATCCGGTCCTTGAGCAGCGGTGCGATCGACTCGAAGCGCGGGTCTGCCTTCGCATCGATCTCGATGATCGCGACGTCGCCTTGCGCGTCCTTCATCAGCGCGACGGCGTCCACGATCCGGATCGTGCCGTTCTCGACGACCCGTCCGATCTCCCGGGCGATGCTGCCGTCGAACTCGTTCCCGGTGAAGCCGATGACGGTGTACTCGAGCGGCCCCAGTGTCACAGCGGTTCCTCCTCAGG
>DASSRG010000065.1:0-11569 GCA_035701885.1 Candidatus Limnocylindrales bacterium | reverse complement strand
CCCCGCAGGCGGCGACGAGGCACGCGAGCGCAACCACGAGGACGAGGGAGCCGACGCGGACGAGCACCGAGGAGCGGCCTCCGGACATGGTTCGCGGCGGGCTGGCCGTCGCGTCAGGACGCGCGTCGTCGCGGATGCCGGTGCACGCGGGACGACGGACCCGTGATCGGGTCGGTGGCAAGCGTCGCACGGCTGGCGGTCGGGCGCACCGCCGGGTGGTCCCGAAACCGCGGGCCAAGCGGCCCATCACTCGCCGCGTGCCGGGACGAGGCCGCCGTCAGCCGGCGGCGCATGCGCGATGATGCGCTCGTGCAGTACGGCGTCATCGTCACCGGCGGCGACCCGCTCGAGCAGGCCGGCCTCGCCGCCACGGCCGAGGCCGCGGGCTGGGACGGCGTGTTCACGTACGACGCGATCGCGATCGGCGATGGCGAGATGTACGACCCGTGGGTGTTGCTGACGGCGATGGCGATGCGCACGACGCGCGTCCGGCTTGGGGCCATGGTGTTCGCGCCGAGCCGCCGGCGTCCGTGGACACTCGCGCGCGAGGCAACGACGCTCGACCACGTGTCCGGTGGCCGGCTGATCCTCCCCGTAGGCCTCGGCGCGCTCGACGACCAGGGCTTCGGCAACGTGGGCGAGGTCACCGAGACGCGCGCCCGCGCCGCGATCCTCGACGAGACCCTCGCGATCCTCGATGGGCTGTGGACGGGGCACCGATTCGGCTTCGAGGGCGACACGTACTCGTTCGGGCCCATGACGTTCCGCCCCACGCCCGTCCAGCAGCCGCGGATCCCGATCTGGGTCGTGGGCGCGTGGCCGCACGCCCGGTCCATGCGCCGGGCCGCCCGCTGGGACGGCGTCGTGGTCCAGGCGACCGGCGACGACGGCGCACCGGCAGGGGCGGGCGTGCTGCCCGAGATCACCGGCTGGCTTGCGGGGACCCGCGCCCGGGAGGGGCGGACCGGCGCGTTCGACATCGTGGTGGACGGGACCACGTCAGCCGACGACCCTGGTCGCGCGGCGGACATCGTGGGCCAGCACGCCGAGGCTGGCGCGACGTGGTGGATCGAGTCGGACTGGGCGAACACCGACCCGGCGGCGCTCCGTCGGCGCATCGAGGCGGGACCGCCCCGACCCTGACGGAGGTCAGCCGCCGGCGGTCACGACGGGCTTCGAGGGCTGGTCGGCGGGCGCCCCCTCACCAGCCGACTCGTCGGCGACATCGTCGACGTAGGGAGCCCCGTGGCCGGCCACGTCCTCGACCGCGCCGAACTGCGCCTGGTAGGCGAGCCGCCGGCGCTCGACCTCGGCGACGAGCGACGGCCGCGCGGGGTCGTCGGGGGACACGAGCGACAGCCGGCGCTCGGCGACGCGCCACGCCGACAGCGCCCGGTGAAGCGGCGAGTCTGGCGTCATGGCGGTCCTCCGACCAGTTGCGGGCGGACAGCATGCACCTCCTCCCGCCCGGCCGCCATCATGGAAACGCCGTAGGTCGTACGGGCCGCCACCCGATCGGGCTATACCGGACCCCACCCGCCCTTTCGTAGGGTCTGCCCATGGCTGGTGTCCCCTCGCACCGCGCGCTCCGCATCGGCCTCGCAGCGGCGGTCCTGGCGACGCTCGCGGCCGGGGCCGGCGGTGGCAGCTCCGTGCCCTCGGCAGACGCCGGGGTCGCGCCGAAGTGCGCATACGCGGACACCCTCACCCGCTACCGCGCCCGCGGCGACTGGTATCGAAGCCTCCTCGACACGCGGTACCGGCTCGGCGCCGGCTACGCCCCCAGCGACCTCGTCTCGGTGACCCGCGCCGGCGTGTCCGGCAAGGGATCGATCCGGCGGATCGTCCTGACGGACTTCACGAAGATGTACCGCGCCGCCCGGGCGGCGGGCGCTCCGTTCGCCGTCCAGTCGGCGTACCGCAGCTACACCACGCAGGTCTCGACGTTCAACCGCTGGGTCCGTGAGGACGGCTACGCCTCGGCGCTGCTCGGCTCCGCGAGGCCTGGCCACTCCGAGCACCAGCTGGGCACCGTCCTGGACCTCAAGACGCCTGGTGGTCCGGAGCCATGGGACGTCGCGGACTGGGGGCAGACGCGGGCAGGGTCCTGGATCGCGCGCAACTCGTGGAAGTACGGGTTCATCGTCAGCTACCCGAAGGGGAAGTCGCCGTCGGCGACCTGCTACCGCTACGAGCCGTGGCACGTCCGGTACTTCGGCCGGGTCATCGCCCGCAAGATCCACGATTCGCGGCTCGCCGCGCGCGAGTGGCTGTACACCAAGGGCGCGACGGGCACCTGGACCGGCGGCTCGCCGAATCCCACTCCGACGCCGACCCCCAAGCCGACCCCCACGCCCACACCGACGGTGGGCCCGCCCGACGAGCCCGCCCCGTCCATCCTCGAGCCCCCGACGCCGTCGGCGGCCCCGGAGGGCACCGCCCCGCCTGATCCGGGCGCGGATCCCGGCGCCGCACCCTCCGACACGCCGGCCGGCCCCGATCCGGCAAGCCCCGATCCCTCGCCAGGGGAGTCGTAGCGGACGCAGGATCGGCACTGCGCGCATACTGCCGCCCCATGCCCGCGCGACGCACCCGCATCCTGGCGCTCCTCGTCGCGATGGCGGTCGCCGTCTGGGGCCCCGCCGCCGCGATGGCGTCCGCCGCGGACACGCCCACCCTCGCCCAGCTGATCGGACAGAAGCTCGTCATCGCCATGAGCGGGACCACGCCGACGTCGTCGCTGCTGGGCCGCGTGAAGCGCGGCGAGGTTGGCGGGATCGTCCTGTTCAAGTGCTGCAACATCACGACCCAGACGAGGCTGCTCGCGACGGTCAGGAAGCTGCAGGCCGCGGCGCGGGACGGCGGCCAGCCACCGCTCCTGATCATGGCGGACCAGGAGGGCGGCACGATCCGGACGATTCCCTGGGCGCCGACGAAGTACTCGGCGAAGCAGATGGGCGCCAACGGCGATACGGCGTTCGTGCGCGGCAAGGGGCAGGCGACGGGGCGCGGCCTGCTGGCCTCCGGCGTCAACGTGGACCTGGCGCCGGTCGCGGACGTCGCGTATGGCACGAGCGGCTTCATGTACCTCGCAGGCCGGACGTTCTCCACGTCGAGCGCCAAGGTGTCCCGGCTCGCCTGCGCGTTCGCCGCGGGACTCGCAGACCGCCACGTCGTCGCGACCCTCAAGCACTTCCCGGGCATCGGGCGCGTGAAGCTGAACACCGACCGCTACGTGCAGACCGTCACGGCCTCCAGGAGCGCGCTCGCGTCGGACCTCGCGCCGTTCCAGGCGGGGATCGACCAGGGCGTGCCGATGATCATGCTGTCGAACGCGACCTACACGGCCTACGACTCGGCACACGCGGCGGGCTGGTCGAAGGCCATCGCGACGACGCTCCTCCGCGGGACGATGGGGTTCACGGGCGTGTCGATCACAGACTCGCTCAGCGGGACGGCCGCGGCGCGCGGCGTGTCCGCGGCGGGCCTCGCGTATCGCGCGGCGAAGGCAGGCACGGACATGGTCATGATCACCAGCTCGGAGGCGTACACCAGCCGCGCCTTCACGTACCTCCTGGGCAAGGCGACGGACGGCTACCTGTCGCGCGCAACGCTCGAGGCGTCGTATGCCCGGATCCTGGCCCTCAAGTCGACGGTCGCGGTCGGCCCGTAGCGACGGGCCCGTAGCGACCGGCCCGTAGCAGTCGCCCGCGGCCGACCCGACGCCTGCGGCGCCTACCCGCCCCGATGCGCCTCGAGGCGTCCCTGCCTGAGCCAGATCGCGAGCGCCACGACGAACCGGGCTATGAGCGACAGGCCGTACAGGGTGCACCAGATGCAGACCGCGCGGATGACGAACACCTGGAGCGTGAGGAAGTAGACCTCGAAGATCACGCCGATCAGCGACAGCCCGCAGTGGAGGTCGAGCAGCACCGGGTTGTCGGTCCGGATCCAGGCGACGGCGAGCGTGACGAGGATCAGCGAGAGGGCGACCCCGAACACCGCAACCGGGATCCCGCCGACCCGCGCGTACTCGCTGGTGGCGACCGTCTCGCAGCCATGGAGCGGCCCGCAGACGGGGACCCCGCCGCCCAGCTCCACCACCGACAGGTACGCAGCGATCGCCAGGCCGAACAGGTCGAGGACGACGAGGATCCAGCCGGGGTGGATCGAGCGGAGCCGCCCGAGGCGGCCGTCGGTTGCGAGGGTGTCGGTCATGCTGGCTCCGGTCGACGCATGGCGCGGGTGCGCATCCGGTCGGACGTGCCCCGCAGTCTAGATCGTCGCCCCGTTTCGGCCCCGTCGCGCGGGCCGGGCGGCCCATCGGATCACCCCAAGCGGACCGTTGCAGCGGGGCCGGATTCGGGGGAGGCTGTACGCGAACCCATCGCGGGACTCGATTTCTCCGTGCCCGCGTCCCGCCGCGTACGCGACCCGAGGCCACCGCCGATGACGACCCTGCCCGCCCCCGCCCAGCCCGTGACCGGCCGCGAGGAGCGCCACGCCCTCGACGCGATCTTCCACCCCACCTCGATCGCGGTGATCGGCGCGACCGAGAAGCCCGGCAGCGTCGGTCGAACCATCCTGTGGAACCTCCTGTCGAGCCCGTTCGGCGGCACGGTCTACCCCGTCAACCCGACGAGACCCGCGATCCTCGGCGTGAAGGCCTACCCATCGGTCGCCGCGATCGGCGAGCCCGTGGATCTCGCGGTCATCGTGACGCCCGCGAAGACGGCGCCGGGCATCGTGGACGAGTGCGGCGAGGCCGGCGTCAAGGGCGTGATCATCATCAGCGCCGGGTTCAAGGAGGTCGGCGCGGAGGGGGTCGAGCTCGAGCGGCAGGTCCTCGAGGCCGCGCGGCGGCACGGGATCCGGGTTGTCGGCCCGAACTGCCTCGGCGTCATGAACCCCATCGAGCGGATGAACGCCACCTTCGCCGACGGGATCGCGAACCCGGGCCGGGTCGGCTTCGTCAGCCAGTCGGGTGCGCTGCTCACGGCGATCCTCGACTGGGCGGCGAACGAGAACGTGGGCTTCAGCTCGATCGTCAGCCTTGGCTCGATGCTCGACGTGGGCTGGGGCGACGTCATCGACTACCTGGGCGACGACCCGAACACCGACTCCATCGTGATGTACATGGAGACCGTGGGCGACGCACGGGCGTTCCTGTCCGCCGCGCGCGAGGTCGCCCTGAGCAAGCCGATCATCGTCATCAAGCCGGGCCGCACGGCGCAGGCCGCGAAGGCCGCCGCCTCGCACACGGGATCGCTCACCGGCTCGGACGACGTCCTCGACGCGGCGTTTCGGCGGGCCGGCGTGCTCCGGGTGGAGAAGATCAGCGAGCTGTTCCAGATCTCCGAGATCCTCGCCAAGCAGCCGCGGCCGCGCGGCCGGAAGCTCTCGATCGTCACCAACGCCGGCGGCCCCGGTGTCATCGCCACGGACGCGCTCATCGGCGGGGGTGGAGAGCTCACCGAGCTGAGCCCGGAGACGATGGCGGCGCTCAACGAGGTGCTGCCGCCGGTCTGGAGCCACAACAACCCGATCGACATCATCGGGGACGCACCGCCCGAGCGGTATGCGCAGGCCCTCGAGGTGGCGGCGTCGGACCCCGAGGCCGACGGCCTCCTCGTGATCCTGACCCCGCAGGCGATGACGTTCCCGACCGAGACGGCGAACGCGCTCGTCCGGCACGCGCGGATCGAGGGCAAGCCCGTGCTCGCGTCGTGGATGGGCGGCGCGGAGGTGGCGGAGGGCGACCGCGTGCTGCGCGAGGCCGGGATCCCCACGTTCGGCTACCCCGACACCGCGTGCGTGCTGTTCAACCACCTGTGGCGGTACGGCGAGAACCTGCGGTCGCTGTACGAGACGCCGTCCCTGCCCGCGGCACCGGAGCGCGGCGAGGCACGCGAGGACGTCGACCGGATCATCGCGGACGTCGCGGCAGAAGGCCGGACGCTCCTGACCGAGTACGAGTCGAAGAAGGTCCTCGCGGCCTACGGGATCCCGATCAGCGACACGGAGGTCGCGGCGACGCCCGACGAGGCCGTCGCCGCCGCGGACGCGATGGGCTACCCGGTCGTCGCGAAGCTCCTGTCCCGGACGATCACCCACAAGACGGACGTCGGCGGTGTGGTCCTCAACCTCCGTGATGCCGATGCGGTGCGCGGGGCGTTCGACCAGATCCGCGATGCCGTCGATGCGAAGGCCGGCCCCGGCCACTTCGAGGGCGTGACGATCCAGCCGATGATCAACTGGACCGGCTACGAGCTGATCGTCGGCTCGTCGCCGGACGCGCAGTTCGGTCCTGTCCTCCTGTTCGGGATGGGCGGGCAGCTGGTCGAGGTGTTCCGCGACCGCGCGCTCGCCCTGCCCCCGCTCACGATGACGCTCGCGCGGCGGCTCATCCATGAGACGACGATCTCGAAGGCACTCGGCGGCGTCCGCGGCCGGAAGCCGGTCGACGAGGAGGCGCTGGCGGCGCTGCTCGTCCGGTTCAGCGAGCTCGTCGCGGAGCAGCCCCGGATCGCCGAGATCGACATCAACCCGCTCCTCGCGTCGCCCGAGCGCGTGATCGCCCTCGACGCGCGGGTCGTCCTCCACCCGTCGTCGGTGGCGGACGCGGACCTGCCGCGGCTCGCGATCCGGCCGTATCCGCACGAGTACCAGCGATCCACCACGACCGCGGATGGCGTGCCGCTCCGCGTCCGCCCGATCCGGCCCGAGGACGAGCCCGCGGTCGCGCGGTTCCACGAGGGCCTGTCGGAGGAGACCGTGCGCGCCCGGTACGGCGTGGACCGGTCGCTCGCCGAGCGGACCGCCCACGAGCGCCTGGCGAGGATCTGCTTCGTCGACTACGACCGCCAGTTCGCGCTCGTCGCCGAGACCGAGAGCGGCGAGATCGCGGCCGTCGCCCGGATCTCGCGCCTGCCCTCCTCCGACGACCGGGTCCTGACGCTCGTCGTCGCGGACGCGTGGCAGCGGCGGGGTGTCGGGGCGGCCATCGTGCGGTCCGCCATCGACGTCGCGCGTGGCGAGGACGTCGACCACCTCCTCGCGGAGCTGTCGCCCGGGAACGCCCCGATGCGCGAGCTGCTCGTCTCCGAGGGCTTCACGCTGGCGGAGCGCGACGGCGTGCTCCAGGCGTCGCTCGCGGTGCGCTGAGCGACGCTACTTGGCGATGATCGCCGCGTCGATGTCCACGCGCGGATGCCCGGTCGTGCCCGCCACGACCAGCGTCACCGCGTGCTTGCCCGCGGTCGGCCACGACTTCGCCCACACGACCTTGCGGTAGGACGTCGAGGACGAGTAGAGGCTCACGGAGGCGACCTTCACGCCGTCCACCCAGACGCTCGCCGAGCCGCGGGTGGGACCCTTCGCCGCGACCCAGGCAAAGGAGCGGCCGGTGAAGTCGTAGCGCACCTTCCTGCCGGCAGTCGTCGTCGCCCGCGCCTTGCCGCCCTGGTACTTCGTGCTCCTGACGAGCGACCAGCTGCCGGTGTACGTCGCCAGGGTGGAGGACTCGCTGTAGCGCTTGGGCGTCGTGGTGACCGTCGTCGTCGTCGTGTTCGACCCGCGGTCGCGCGCCGTGACCTGGACCTCGTACGCCTGCCCGTAGGTGAGCGTCGCGGTCGCCGACAAGGCGGTCGTGGCGTTCGTGATCGTCGACCACGCGGTCGTCCCGACCTTGCGGTAGCGAACGCGGTACGACTCGATACCCGCCGCATCGGACACCGCGGGCCACGCGATCGCCATCAGCGTGCTGGTCGTCCCGATCCTGGAGCCCAGCTTGGCCCGGACCCCGACCGCCGGCGGGGCGGGCGGCGTCACGTCAAGGGCATAGGCGGCGTTGAGGCGGCGGCCGCTGCCGGTGACCCCATCGTCGAGCTTCGGGCTCTTCACGCCGGAGTTGATCAGCTTGCTGCGCAGCGCCCGGACGTCGTCCTTGAGCTCGGGCCTGAGCGCGAGGAGCTGCGCGGCGACCCCCGCCACGTGTGGGGCGGCGAACGAGGTTCCGTCGAAGTAGACCCAGGGGTCGCCACAGGTCAGCTGCTCGGGCGGATAGTCGCGGCAGGCGCTCAGGATCCACTCCCCCGGCGCCGCCATGTCCACCCAGCTCCCGGAGTTGGACCACGACGCCAGGTAGCCGCTGGGCGAGAGCGCGGCGACCGACACGACGTTCGAGGTGTCGTACCGGGCCGGGTAGAACGTGATGCCCGGCGCGTTGCCCGCGGCCGCGACGATCAGCACGTTCGCTGCCTCGGCGTAGCGCACGGCCTCGAGGAGGGTGTTGGACGACAGCTGCGAGCCCCAGGAGGCGTTGATCACGTCCGCGCCGTGGTCGACGGCCCACTCGATCGCGGCGGCGCCCATGTCGGTGTCGTCACAGCCCTTGCTCTCGACAAGCCAGCGCACCGCCATGAGCTTCGCGTCCGGGGCAACGCCCGCGATCCCGGTGTCGTTCGTCGCCGCCGCGATCACGCTGGCGACGCCGGTCCCGTGGAAGTCCTCCCCCGCGCCGTGCAGCTCGGTCGCCGGGCCCGCGGCCGAGCACAGGTTGATGCCGTGCGAGCCGTCATCAGGGTTCGACCACGCCTGCGTCGTCAGGTCCGGATGCGAGAAGTCGAGACCGTCGTCGGTGACCGCGACGGTGATGCCGGCGCCCGTCGAGACCGCCCACGCGCGGACGGCGTCGATATCCACGTCGTTCGCGCACGTGACGCCATAGCCCGGGACGCACCCCGATCCGGCGTTCTCCAGGCCCCACTGGTAGCTCTTGCGGAACGGCTCGGTCGACGGGGACGCGGCGAACTGCACCGGATAGTTGGGCTCGGCGTACTCGACCGCCGGGTCGGCGCGGAGGATGCGCACGGTCTCGGCGACGGATCGACCCTCGGCCGGTCGCACGACCTCGCGGCGGCGATCGGCGTGGTTGCGGATGCGAGCGGCGTGCGCACGCTCACGGGCGGCCGTGCGCCGGCTCGCGGAGGTGCCGTCGCGGTACTTGACGATGACGCTCGTCGCACCGCCGTCGTCGTTCGCCGGGCTTGCGACGCGGCCGAACGAGCGATCCTCGGCGGCCGCGGATGCGGGAACGCCGGCGATGAGGAAGGCTGCGAGCAGCGCGCCGAGCGCCTGACGGATCCTCGGAGCGCGTGCGTGACGGGCCCGCATGTCGACGTTCCTGCCTCCCTGTTCCGGCCCCCGCGCCGGTCCGGGGATGATGCGCCACGTCGCAGGATTGCGCCATCGGCCCGATCGTCCCCGGGGTTGGCCAGATCGGTCCCGGATCGTGCCCGGCAAACCTCCCCCTCCTTCGATGTGATCGATACGCGCCGCGGCCTCTCCGGTGTGCGATCCGATGCGTCCTCGTCCCTACCGTCCGCTGATCGGACGACCCGTCCCGCCGGGGCAGGCGCCCGAAACCGAGGAGAAGGACCATGTCGCATCACGACGAGGACGTGACCCAGCGCCCCTATGACCCGGCGGTCGATCGGTCCGACGCGGCCGCGGCCGCCGACGAGGGCTCGGCCCCCGAGAACGAGGAGCACGCGACCGAGGCCGCGGGTGCGGGCGCAGGCGCGCTGGCCGGGGCCGGTGTCGGCGCCGTCGTCGGCGGACCGGTGGGCGCGGCGGTCGGCGGGCTGGTCGGCGCGGTCGGTGGCGCGGTCGCCGGTGAGGCGGTCGACGGCGACGACGAGGCCGGAGCCGGCGTCGGCGGGGCGGGCGGTGCCGTGGCAGGCGCGCTCGTCGGCGGGGCGATCGCGGGCCCTCCCGGCGCGGTGGTCGGCGGTGCCGTGGGCGCGGCCGGCGGAGCCGGTGTGGGTGACCAGGCAGAGGAGGAGGTCGAGGAGCGGAACCCCGACGAGGTCGACGAGGTCCCCCGCTAGGTCCTGACGCTGATGTGAGCGGCGCGTGCCCACCTCGGGCGCGCGCCGTTCTCGAACTGGAGGTCGAGCTCCTCGTCGGACAGGCCCGAGACCAGCCGCATGCCGTAGCGCCACAGGCAGAGGTTTGCGCCGAGCCAGGCGAGCAGGACTGGCACGAGGATCGGGCTCGAGGTGCCGGGTCCCGTGAGCGTCGACACCGCCACCACGTCCAGCACCGCATGCGTCGCCAGCACCGGCCACAGGCTGCCGGATCGGATCCGGATCGCGGCGAGGGCGACGCCGCCGGCCGTCGTGGCGGCGACCTGCATCGCGACGAACGGCGGGTAGGCGCCGCTTGCCAGATTGGCAAGGTGAGACGCCCCGAAGGCGATCGACGACCACACGATCGCACGCCGCCAGCCAAGGGGCCGGAGGAGCGGCAGCAGCACACCGCGATAGAACAGCTCCTCGTTGAGGGCAACGAGCGGGACGCCGACGACGAGAAGCGGCAGGACGTCGCCGGGCGCGATGTTCACGCCAAGCAACAGGAACGGGAGGCCCGCAACGATCGGCCCTGTGGTCAGGCGCCACGACCCGGGCGCTGGGGCACGGGTCAGCCCCGTGGCGGCGATGCCCACGAGCGCGACGGCGGCCGCCGCGACGACCGCGTAGATCGCCCAACCGGCCGGCCCCAGCCAACCGCCGATCCCGGGCACGATCCCGCGTACGACCGCGCCGGCGTCCTGCGCGATGGAGAGGTGGAGCGCGATGAACAGGGCGTAGACCGCGGAGGAGACCGCCATCGCCCGGCGGGGAGTCACGATCGCAGCGTCGGCGCTGGACGGGTCCCGGCCAAGGGCCATTCGGACCGCGTGCGGCGGCTAGAACAGGTGGAGGCCCTCGGCGATCAGGATCACGCCGAACACGAGAAACGCGACGGCGGCGAAGATCGTGATCGCGCGTTCCGGCAGCCGCGCGCCGAGGACGGCGCCCACGCCGATCGCGAGCGCATCGGCCGCAACCATCCCGGCCGTCGAGCCGAGCCACGTGCCGATCGCCTCGTTGGTCGTCGCGAGCGTGATCGTCGCCAGCATCGTCTTGTCGCCCAGCTCGGCGAGGAAGAACGCGGTGCCGATCGTGAGCAGCGCCCACCGGCCGCCGCGCTCTGCGCGCTTCTCGTCGTCCTCGCCAAGCTCGTCGCCCCGGATCGTCCACGCCGCGAACACGAGGAAGGCGATGCCGGCCGCGATGCTGATCAGGTCGCGCGGGAGGGCGACGGCGAACAGCGCCCCGACGATCACCGATCCCGCGTGGACGAGAAGGGTGGCGAGCGTCACGGCCGCCAGCACGGTGAGCGGGCGGTAGCGGGTGGCGAACGTCATCGCCATCAGCTGGCTCTTGTCGCCGAGCTCCGCCAGGAAGATGACGCCGAACGAGAGGAGGAATGCGTCCACGTGGGCTCCGGTGGTGGGCGCGGATCTCGGGCGACAGATGCCTTCGACCCGACACCCAGGGCTGGTGTCGATGGTCGAAGGTCTCGTCCGCCCCGTCGCGGGGCCCGGCGACCGGGCGCCATCGCGCCAGCGTGTCGATCGGCCGGAGGAGGACTACTCCCCTTCTGGCACGAGTGTCGAGCCGATGCGCGGGCGCGTCAACCACGCGGCCGGGAGCGCCCGGCTCGCAAACCGGCCCGGCGCCGG
>DASSRG010000064.1:0-14417 GCA_035701885.1 Candidatus Limnocylindrales bacterium | reverse complement strand
GATCGCATCGTTCTACCGCGCCGCCGACGTGTACCTCCACGCCGCGAGGGCCGATACCTTTCCGACGACGATCCTCGAGGCCATGGCGACCGGGTTGCCGGTGGTCGGAACCGCGGTCGGGGGGATCCCCGAGCAGGTCCGGAGCCTCCAGGACGCGCCGGGCGGCTGGACCGGGACCACGGTTGGGCTGGACGAGGCGACCGGCGTGCTGGTCGCGCCGGGCGACGCACTGAGCATGGGCGCGGCGACCGCGGCGATCCTGCGCGACGCCGACACGCGACGGCGACTGGGGGCGAACGCCTCGGGGCTCGCTGCTGCGCAGTTCGATCTCGAGCGCCAGCTCGACGAGACGATCGCGTGGTACCGGGAGGTCGTCTCGGACTGGGGCGCATGGGCCGAGTCGAACCGTCCGCGGGCCCGGCACTGGCGGAGGGCTCGCTGAGCTAGCGGCCCCCGGTGACCGCGGCGATCGCCAGCCGCAGGTTGGCGAGCGACGATTCGAGGATCTCCTCGCGCTTTGCCGCGAGCGCTCCTCGCCATGCGTCCCGCTCGTCCTGCGAGCTCGCGATCGCTCGCCGTAGCGCCTCGGTGAGGCCGCCGTCCCCGTACGTCGGGCCGGTGCCCTCGATCCCGTATGCGCGCACGAGCGCGTCGTTGGCGACGAGCGGTACCCCGAGCCCGATCGCGAACGGGACCGAGGACGCCAGCTTCGTCTCGAGGTACGGGCGAAAGTCCACCCGACTCGTATCGATCAGCGGCAGGCTGAAGTCGCTCTCCGCGAGGAGCCGGAAGAACCGCGGGTGGGCGACCTCGCCCGGGGAGAACTCGAACCGTTCCGCGAGCCCACGGGCCTCGATCGTGGCGCGCAACTGCTTCCCGTCGCGATACGTCGAGCGGCCGACGATCCTGACGAGGAACGGCTGGTCATCGGCTGCCAGCTCCCCGGCAGCATCGAGCAGTGCGTCGTAGTTGCGGCGGCCGAACTCCACGTTCCCGGTGACAGCGAAGACGGTGGGCGCGCCCGGCGTCGGCGGTTGTCTCGGCGGCGCTCCGAAGACGACATGGCAGATCCACCACGGCGTGCCACCCGACGCGCCGATCGACTCCGCGATGTGCTGCCCGAGGACGAGCGGGCGGTGGTCGGGCGCGGCGAAGAACGCGCGATACGCCGGGTCATCGGCGAGCAGATGCGCGTTGTGGACGACGCCCAGCACCGGGATCCCGAGGCGGGCGGCGCGGTCGAGGTTCTCGGGCGGCTCCATCGAGTTGACGATCGCGATGTCGTACCGCCCGAGCCGCCAGCGGAGCCTGCCGAATCGGCCCATCGTCTCGACGGATCGATGCCGGTATCGGAGGCCCGTTGACCTCGCGAAGGCGCGGCGACGTGCAGACCGTTCGACCATGTACACGTCCGGCGTGATCCCGAGGCGGTTCAGGAGCCAGACGAAGGTTGGCAGCACCTCATCGTGGTACTCGTTGAACTCGATCAGTGCGCAGCGCATCGGCCGACTCTACCGGTGGCGCCGATGTCCATGCGACGACCCGGCCCGCGGTCTACGGAAGCGCGAGCATCTCCACCAGGAAGGTGTCGAGGAGGGCCGTCGGTTCCCACCCGAGCTCACGCCGGGCACGGACGGGATCGGTGCAGATCGACGCGGGATCCGCCGGGCGCAGGAGCGACGGGTCGACCACGACCGCGACGCGACCCGTGTCGCGGATCCTCGCGGACCAGTCGGCCGGGTCGGCTGACGACCGATCCCATTCGAGCTCGAACCCTGCGAGCCGGAATGCGCGATCGATCAGCTCCCAGACCGCCGTCGCGCGCCCCGTCCCCAGGACATAGTCCCGATAGCTCGCACCGACATCGGGATCCGGTGGCGTCCCGAGGACGTCGGCGCGGACGCGGATCTGGCGACAGATCCGGATCATCCCGTCGACGTAGTCGGGCGCGAAGCCCCACTCGCGGCGAACGCCGAGGTTGCCCACGCGGAGCGGCTCGACATTTGCGCCCCGCGTTCCCTGGAGGTCGCCACGATCCTGCAGCGCCCTGAGCTCGCGGACGTACCGGGCCACCTTCGCCGTCAGGAACGAGGCCGGCCTTCGGCGTGACTCGTGATTCGAAAGGACACCGCAGGCGATCCGGAGGTCGAACGCGCGACGGTAGGCGTCGCACAGGACGTGGGCGGCGGCCTTCGACGCCGCGTACGGGCTCTCGGGCCGAAAGGCCGAACGCTCGTCATGGACCGTCGTCCCGCCCGGAGACGATCCGAACATGTCGGTCGACGAAGCCTGGTAGACGCGCGTCGCCGCGCTCTCGGTCCGGATCGCCTCCAGGATGCCCTGCACCGCCTGCGCATTGGTGCGCCAGGCCGCGGTGGGGTCGTCGAAGGACTGCCTCACGCTGCTCAGCCCGGCGAGGTTGTACAGCTCGTCAGGCAGGACACCGGCGATGAGACGACGCATCGCCTGGTCGTCGGTGATGTCGAGCGCGTGGATCGTCAGCCGGTCCGCGTTGGGTAGCCCCTCCAGCGCCGCTCGAGCCGCGTCCGAGCGGATCGTGGCATGCACGCGGCACCCGTCGGCGAGCAGACGCTCCAGGAGGTAGAAACCGTCCTGACCTCCGGCACCGGTGACGACGATGGTCGGGGCCGGCTCCGTCACACGGACAGCCCGGGGGCGCTCGACCGCTGCTGCTCGTACCAGGAGATCGTCCGGCGCAGTCCGTCCTCGAACGACGTGCCGGCGACGAACCCGAACGCCTCGCGGGCGCGGCTCGTGTCGAGCGCGCGGCGCGGCTGCCCGTCCGGTTTCGTCGGATCCCACCGGATCTCGCCCTGGAACCCGGTCAGGCGCGCGATGAGCTCGACGAGCTGGCGGATCGTGATCTCGCTGCCGACGCCGAGGTTCACCGGATCCGGCCCGTCGTAGCGCTCGGCCGCCAGGGTGATGCCGCGAGCGGCGTCATCGACGAACAGGAACTCGCGCGACGCGCTGCCGGTTCCCCAGACCTCGATGTGGTCTGCGCCGCTCTCGACCGCGTCGACGCACTTCTTGATCAGGGCGGGGATCACGTGGGACGAGGCGGGATCGAAGTTGTCACCCGGGCCGTACAGGTTGACCGGCACGAGGTGGATGACGTCGAACCCGTACTGCTCGCGGTACGCCTGCCCCTGGACGAGGAGCATCTTCTTCGCCAGCCCGTAGGGCGCGTTCGTCTCCTCGGGATAGCCGCTCCACAGGTCGTCCTCGTGGAACGGGACCGGCGTGAACTTGGGATAGGAGCACACCGTGCCGATCTGGACGAACTTGCTGACGCCGGCAAGCCTCGAGCGCTCCATCAGCTCGATGCCCATGATCGCGTTCTCGTAGAAGAACCGGCCGGGGTTCTCGCGATTGGCGCCGATGCCACCCACCACCGCCGCGAGGTGGATCACCGTGTCGGGCCGGGCGTCCGCGAGCGCCCGGGCGATGCCGTCGCCCGTCCGGAGGTCATATTCGGCGCTGCGGGGCACGAACACCTCCGCGGCGCCCGCCTCCGCCACCCGCGCCGTCACCGCCTTCCCGAGGAATCCGCCGCCCCCGGTGACCATCACCCGGCGACCGCCGATCCCGTTCACGGCGCGACGCTCTCGAGCGCGGCGTATTCGGACAGCTCGACGCCTGCCTCGCGGAGATCCGCGGCGAGCATGATCAGCACGAGCTCGCGGAAGGTCGTCCGCGGGGTCCAGCCGAGGCGCTGCCTCGCCTTCGAGGCATCGCCACACAGCTCGTCGACCTCGGTGGGGCGGAAGTAGGCGGGGTCGATTCGCACGTACGACTCCCAGTCCAGCCCGACGGCGCTGAACGCAAGCTGGCACAGCTCTCGCACGCTGTGCATCTCCCCCGTCGCGACGACGTAGTCGTCCGGCTCCGGCTGCTGGAGCATCAGCCACATCGCCTCGACGTACTCCTTTGCGTAGCCCCAGTCGCGCTGTGCATCCAGGTTGCCCAGAAACAGGTGGTCGGCTTCGCCCTTGAGGATCGCGGCAACGCCCCGCGTCACCTTGCGGGTGACGAACGTCCCACCCCGGCGAGGCGACTCGTGATTGAACAGGATCCCGTTCGAAGCGTGGATCCCGTAGGCCTCCCGGTAGTCGACCGTGAGATGGTGCCCGAAGACCTTCGATACCGCGTACGGCGACCGCGGGTTGAACGGGGTCGTCTCGGTCTGCGGCCGTTCGAGAACCTTGCCGAACATCTCGGAGCTGCCGGCCTGGTAGAACCGGATCGGCCAGTCTGCCGTCCGCACCGCCTCCAGCAGGCGGAGCGTCCCGATGGCGACGGTCTCGGCGGTGAACTCGGGCATCTCGAAGCTGACCATGACGTGGCTCTGGGCGCCGAGGTTGTACACCTCGGCAGGCTTGATCCGGTGGAGCTGGGTGATCAGCGACGAGCTGTCGGTGAGATCCGAGTAGTGGAGGAAGAACCGCGTCGGCTGTTCGTGCGGGTCGACGTACAGGTGATCGATCCGCCCCGTGTTGAACTGGCTGCTTCGACGGATCAGTCCGTGGACCTCGTATCCCTTCTCGAGCAGCAGCTCCGCGAGGTAGGACCCGTCCTGGCCGGTGACGCCGGTGATCAGGGCGCGGCGGGGCTCGGGCATTGGTCGTCGCGTGTCCCGATATCGGATCTCGCCCGGCGACCGGGCGGTCGCGGGTGATCGGCGGCCAGTATCGCAGGTCGCTCAGGCGCCCTTGGGCGGCTCCTCCGCGCGCTTCCGACGCGTGGGCCGCCGACCCGCGATCCAGGCGGCCCGCTCGTCGTCGGACAGGCTCCCCCAGTCGTCGGGTGCGGCGTCCGGATCCAGCGGCTCCTGTGCCGGCCGCAGCTCGTCCGGGACGTGGATCAGGTTGAGCCGCAGGCGATACCACGCGTACGCCCGGCCGCGCATGGCCGTCTCGATGACGTCCGCCGGCTCGAGGTGCGCCGCCGCCTCCGGGTGGCGCGCCTTCCAGCGCTCCAGGCCCTCGTAGACCTCCGCCTTCGTCGGCGCGCGACCCAGCTCGATCACCGGGACGCTGGACTTGCGCCGGCCGGTCGGCGAGGGTCGTGAGCCCTCCCACTCCGTCGGCAGGCCGGCATTCGGGTCGCCGGCGGCGACCGCGGCCGCGCGCGCGGCGGCGACCTCGGGCGGGGGCCCGCCATCCTTGCCACGGCCCTCGTACTCCGCGTCGGAGCGCCGCTTTCGGGACGGCTGCACGCGCGGCGGCTCGCCCTCCTGCTTCGCGTAGTTCGGCGGCCACGGCGCATCGCCCTCGCCCTCCGCCTCGTGCCGCGCGGAGAGTTCGAGCAATGCCTCGAGCGACCCGACCGCCTCGTCGATGCCCGCACCGGCGTCGCCGCGCTCCGCGTAGATCGCCGGGACCGTCGCCAGCGTGAAGTCCTCCATGACGACGTCCGGGACCTCGTCCCACCGGAGGGGGAAGCTCACCCGCGCGTCCGGCGTCGGGCGGACGGAGTACGCGGACGCGACCGTCCGGTCCTTCGCGTTCTGGTTGTAGTCGAGGAACACGCCGTGGCGCTCCTCCTTCCACCACTTGGACGTGGCGATCGAAGGCGCTCGCCGCTCGACGTCGCGGGCGAGGGCCAGCGCCGCCCGCCGCACCTCCCCGTACGTCCAGCGCCGCTCGATCCGAACGTTGATGTGGATGCCCCGCGAGCCGGACGTCTTGGGCCAGCCCGTGAGCCCCACGGCCTCGAGCGCCTCTCGGGCGACCAGCGCGACCTCCCGCACCTGCGACCAGGGGACGCCGGGGACCGGGTCCAGGTCCACCCGCAGCTCGTCGGGGTGGTCGAGGTCGTCGGCACGCACGGGGTGGGGGTTCAGGTCGAGGCAGCCGAGGTTGGCCACCCATGCGAGCCCCGCCGGCTCGTCGAGCACGATCTCGTCCGCGGTCCGACCCGACGGGAAGGTCAGCGTCGCGGTCCGGATCCAGTCCGGCGTGTTGTCCGGTGCCCGCTTCTGGAAGAACGGCTCCTTCTCGGCCCCGTCGACGAACCGCTTGAGCGCCATCGGCCGGCCCCGGACCCCGGTCAGCGCGCCGTCGGCGACCGCGAGGAAGTACTGGACGAGGTCCATCTTCGTGTGGCCGGCCTTGGGGAAGTAGACCTTGTCGGGATTGCTGATCGAGACCTCGCGGTCGCCGATCTTGAGCACTTCCTTCCTGGTCGCCATCTCCTGATGCTATGCAACGCGGGCAAGGACGGAGGCGAGGACACCACCCGATCCGGTCGATGCCCACGCGGATCGCCGCGCTGTACCGTTGCCGCCTGCGGCGCGTGATGCCGGGCCGCGAGCGAGGAGAGACACGCCGCCATGACCGAGGCAACGCCGGCGACGACGGGCGCGGGGACCCCGCGCCCGTCGGTGAGCGTGGTGCCGCCGTGGCTGTCGAACCTCGCCTCGCTGTCGTGGCGGATCGCGGCCATCGTCGCGCTGATCATCGCGGCCTGGCTGCTTGCGACGCTCCTGTGGACGGTCACGGCCTCGATCGCCGTCGCGGTCGTCGTGTCGGCGCTGTTCGCGCCCTGGGTGATGCGGCTGCGTGCGCGAGGCCGATCGCGCAATGCCGCGGCGGCGATCGTCTGGGCGACCGCGCTCGTTGCGCTCGTCGCGATCGCCATCGTCGTGCTGCTCGCGACGCTGCCGTCCCTCGCCCGGGCGATCGGCGCCATCGAGGCCGCCGTGGCCGCGCTCCAAGCCCGGATTGCGGCGCTCGGCCTGCCGCCGATCGTGGGGGACGTGCTGAACGAGGTGGTGTCGATCGTTCGCCGGACGGTGTCTCCGGTGTCGGGTTCCGCTGTCAGCGACGTCGTCGGCTGGGCGGCCGGGGCGGTCACGATCCTGGTGCTCGCGACGTTCCTCGTGTTCTTCTTCCTGCGCGACGGCGACCGCGCCTGGCTGTGGGCCTTCCAGGCGGTCGAGCCGTCGAAGCGGGACCGGATCACGAGCGCGGGCGAGGATGCGCTCCAGCGCCTGGCCGGTTATCTGCGCGGCACCACCATCCTGTCCGCGATCATCGCGGTGACCGACCTCGTGTTCATGCTGATCCTCGGCGTCCCGAGCGCGGTCCCGCTGTCGATCCTCGTGTTCCTCGGCGGCTACATCCCGTACTTCGGCGGGATCGTCACCACCGCGATCATCCTGGTCGTGACGTGGGCGACCGTGGGCCCGTTCCAGGTCGTCGTGCTGCTCGTGCTGATCGCCGTCCGCAACGCGATCCTCGGCTACGGGATCCGGCCCACCCTCTACGGGCGGACGGTCAGCATCCACCCGGCGCTGGTGCTGCTGGTGCTCCCGGCGGGGTTCCAGCTCGCGGGCGTCATCGGCCTGTTCGCGGCGGTCCCGGTCACCGCGGTCGTGTTCGCGGTCGCCAAGGCGACGCTCGAGATCCTCAAGCCCGACCCGCCGCCCACCCTGCCCGGCCTCGTGCCGGCGTGGGTGGACCGGGTCGCCCAGTGGAGCTGGCGGATCCTCGTCTCGCTCGTGCTCGTGGCGATCCTCGTCGGGGTGTTCGTGTCGATCCCGCTCGTGCTCCTCCCGATCGTCCTGGCGCTCATCATCGCCGCCACCGTGTCGCCGCTCGTGCGCTGGCTCCAGGGCCGCGGCTGGTCACGCGCGAGAGCGTCGGCGGCGGCCGTCGGCGGGGGCTTCCTCGGAATCATCGTGCTGCTGCTCCTGACGGCGCTGTCGCTCGTGTCGGGAGCGGAGCAGATGGCCGGCGCCGCGGTCACCGGCGCGTCGAAGGTGAACGCGCTGAGCGGCGGCAATCTCGGGGGGTTCGTCAGTGCCGTGGAGCTCGGCCGCAGCCAGATCGTGGCGACCGTCGTATCGGTCGCGAACCAGATCGCCGGGACGATCATCGTGATCGTTCTCAGCGTGCTGATCTCGTTCTACCTCCTGCGCGACGGCGGCGCGCTGTGGCAGCGGCTGCTGGGCAACGCGCGACCGGCGGTGCGGCCGGAGCTGGATGCGGCGGGCGGCCGCGCGTTCGAGGTGCTCGGGGGCTACATGAGCGGGACGGCCGTGGTCTCGTTCGTCGGCGCGTTCAGCCAGCTGGTGATCATGATCGTCCTGGGCATCGACTTCGCCCTGCCGGTGTTCGTGCTGTCGTTCTTCCTGTGCTTCATCCCGTACATCGGCGGGTTCATCTCGACCGGCATCGCGCTGCTCCTCACGATCGCGATCGGTTCGACGACCGATGTCGCGGTGATGGTCGTGTGGACCCTTGTGTTCAACATCGTGACCGGCAACATCGTGTCGCCGCTCGTGTACGGGCGGACCGTCCACCTCCACCCGGCGATCGTGCTGGTCGGCATCCCTGCGGGCGCGGCAATCGCGGGCATCCTCGGGATGTTCATGGTCGTGCCCGTGCTGGGGATCATCTCGGCGACGTGGCGGACCGTGCTGGCCGCGATGGGCGCTCCGTCCGGCGACGCCGGGAACGCGTTGGAGGCGGCGGACGGCTTCGGGCAGTTGCCAGCCCACCCCGTCGACGTCATCGAGGCGCCACCCCTCGCGACCGACTCCGCCCCCGCCTGACGGGTCTCGCGGCGTCAGCCCGGGACCGCTCAGCGTCGCGCGGGCGCGTCGCCGTCCCCGTCGCCGTCCTCGGCCTCCTCGACGCCGCCCTCGGCCGGCTGGTCGTGCTGGGGCTGGAGCTCGTCCGCGGTCGTCGGCTCGTCGGGGCCCGTGGTCGCCATCGACCCGGAGCGCGACGACGGGTCGCCGCCGGTCTCCGGCGTGCGGTTCCTGGAATCGAACGTGTCGGTCATCGGGCAGTCCTCACGGTGCGGGCGCCCAGCCTCGTGCGCGCACTCGTGGGGCCGGGCAACGGCGCCCCCGGCGCGCGTTGCAGCGGGACGAAGAACGGATCCGGGCGCGACGGTCGATTCCCGGGGCCGCGGTTCGTCGCTAGGATGCGGTGGCCGGGCACGCCGGCCGCGCGACCCGACGAGGAGACGCTCATGCGCTACCTGCTGCTGATCGCCGAGGAGGAGCCCGTCACGCCACCGACCGAGGCGGACTGGGCGACGATGATGGACGAGTACCGGGCCTACACGCGCTGGCTCAAGGAGCGGGGCTGGTACGGCGGCGGCGAGGCGCTGCAGCCAGCCTCCACGGCGACCACCGTGAGCGTCAGGGACGGGCAGCGGATCGTCACCGACGGCCCGTTCGCCGAGACGAAGGAGCAGCTGGGCGGCTACTTCCTGCTCGAGGCGCCGACGCTCGACGATGCGATCGAGGCGGCGGCACGAATCCCGGGCGCCCGAACCGGCCGGATCGAGGTCCGCCCGATCGCGGACACCGGCGGCTGACGACCGGCGTGCCGGCGCCGCGCCAGGCGGACGCGTCCCGGGTGGCGGCCGACACCGTCGCCCGCGTGTTCCACGAGGAGCACGGGCGGGCGATCGCGACGCTCATCCGGGTGCTCGGCGACTTCGACCTCGCCGAGGAGGCCGTCGCCGATGCGTACGTCACGGCGCTCGAGCGCTGGCCATCCGATGGCGTGCCGGCCAACCCCGGCGCGTGGATCGTCACGACGGCCCGCAACCGGGCGATCGACCGGGCGAGGCGGAGCCGCGTCTTCGCCCAGAAGGCGGCGCTGATCGCGCGGGAGGCGGCGTTCGATGCGTCGGCGCGGGCGGGCGCGCTCCAGGCAGCGGCGGAGGACGAGATGCACCCGATCCCCGACGACCAGCTGCGGCTCATCTTCACGTGCTGTCACCCGGCCCTGGCGCCGGAGGCCTCGATCGCGCTCACGCTGCGCACGCTCGGTGGGTTGACGACGCCCGAGATCGCGCGTGCCTTCCTCGTGCCCGAGGCGACGCTCGCCCAGCGGCTCGTGCGGGCGAAGAAGAAGATCCGCGCCGCGGGGATCGCCTACGAGGTTCCGGGTCGCGACAGGCTGGCGGATCGCCTGGACGCCGTGCTGCGCGTCATCTACCTCGTGTTCAACGAGGGGTACGACGCGTCGGAGGGCGAGGCACTCGTCCGCCGCGAGCTGTGCGCCGAGGCGATCCGGCTGGCCCGGATCGTGGCGGAGCTCATGCCCGACGAGCCCGAGGCACACGGACTGCTCGCGCTGCTGCTGCTGACCGATGCCCGGCGCCCCGCGCGGGTGGCGCCGGACGGCGGGCTGGTGCGGCTGGAGGACCAGGACCGGGGCCGGTGGTCGAGGCCGGAGATCGAGGAGGGGTCGGCGCTCGTCGAGCGGGCGCTGCGGGCCGGCCGGGTCGGCCCGTACCAGCTCCAGGCCGCGATCGCGGCCGTCCACGACGAGGCGGCGGCGGCCGCCGACACGGACTGGCCCCAGATCCTGGGGCTGTACGAGGTGCTGCTGCGGGTCACGCCGTCGCCGGTCATCGCCCTCAACCGAGCGGTGGCGGTGGGGGAGGTGATGGGCGCCGCGTCCGGCCTGGCCGCGGTGGACTCGCTCGCCGCCGACGCGTCGCTCGCGGAATACCGCTTCTTCCACGCCGCGCGGGCCGACTTCCTGCGGCGGCTCGGCCGGTGGTCGGAGGCGGCCGAGGCGTACGAGCGGGCGCTTGGCCTCGGCCCGAATGCCGCAGAGGCGGCGTACCTCCGGACGCGCGTGGCGGAGGCTCGGGCGCGGGGGCTCGCGGGCTAGGTCCGCTCCGTGTCGGGCACCTCGCTCATCAGGCCCACGTTGTTCCCGTCCGGGTCCTTGGCGAACGCCATCCAGAGTTGGGTGGTGCCGTCGCGGTGGACGAGGTGCGGCGCGCCGGCGAACTCCACGCCCCGCGCGTGGAGCGTCTCGTAGGCCGCGTCCAGGTCGTCGACGCGGTAGTAGATCGTCGCGACCCCCCGGAAGTCGGGCGCCTCGGGCTCCGCGAGGTAGAGGCGGACGCCGCCGGCGTCGAAGAACGCCATGCCCGGGAACTCGAACAGGAAGCGCATCCCGAGCCGGTCCCGATAGAAGTCTCGGGCCCGGTTCACGTCGCGCACCGGGACGAGGATCTGCCCGATCTCGGACAGGCCGAACGACTCGTTCATGCGGCGGACGATACCTCGCCGGAGCGGCCAGACTGCGCACATGACCTTCGATGAGTACCTGGCGCGGCTCGGGGTGTCGTCGGCGCCGGCTGCGGATCTCGATGGGCTCCGGCGCCTCCAGCGGGCGCACCTCGAGGCGGTCCCGTTCGAGAACAGCTCGGTGCTGCGCGGCGAGCCGATCGTCCTGGTGCAGCCGCTCCTCGTCGCGAAGGTGGTCGGTGGGCGCGGCGGGTTCTGCTTCGAGCTCAACGGGGCGTTCGCGTGGTTGCTGGGCGAGCTCGGCTTCGACGTCGCGTTGCTGCCCGGCCGGTTCTGGAGCGACAGCGGGCTCGGACCGGCGAACGAGCATCTCGCGCTGCGGGTCGTGGTGGACGGCGAGGCGTGGCTCGTGGACGTGGGGGCCGGGTTCTCGTTCCGTGAGCCGCTGCGGCTGGCGATCGGGCCGGAGCAGGTCGATCCGAACGGGCGGTTCCGGCTGGTCGAGGCCCCCGGTGCGCCCGGCGCGATCGACGTCGAGTGGCAGCACCGGGACGGCGCGTGGCGGCCGCACTACCGGTTCGAGGACCGGGCGGTGGGCCTCGATGCGTTCGTGGAGGTGTGCGAGTACCTGCGCACGTCGCCCGACTCGCCGTTCACGCAGGGGTGGATCTGCGCGCGGGCGCTGCCGGACGGCTGGGCGACACTCGATGAGGACCACCTCGTGGTGACGCGAGGCGACGCGCGCATCGACGAGCGGCTGAGCGGTTCGTCGCTGGATGAGGCGCTCGATCGCTGGTTCGGGGTTCCGCCGGCGGGCTGAGCGGCGCCGCCCGCGCGGCTCGCACCCCGACTGCGAACGGACGCGTCGGCGCCGCCCGTGTTCGCACCACCGGTGCGGATCGCGACGGGGTGGGGCCGGCTGGACGCTCGAATCCGTCGTCGTTCGCACCCGGACTGCGACCCAAGCCGGAGGGCGCCCGGAACTCGCACCGGGCGTACGAACGCGAGGGCCCGGGCATGGCGAAGGGGCCGGGTCGTGTGCCCCGGCCCCTTCGGCTGCCATTCCCCGTGGGCGTGGTGCCGGCGTCCGTGGACGAGGAGCATCCGCGGATGTCGGGCCACGCCGCCCGGATCAGTGGCCCCGGCGTGGGAGTCGCCGGGGCCCTGTCGATCAGCGCGTGAGGATCACTCGCTCACGTACCAGTCGACGACGTTCCAGGTGGGTCCGGCCTGGGTGGGGTTCGCGAAGAAGTTCCCGAGCCGCTGCGCGTGCAGGTCGACCTGCTTGCGGTAGTACAGCGGGATCTCCACCGTCTGCTCGACGTAGAGCCGCTGCAGGTCGGCCATGGCGCCGAGGATCACCTCGAAGTCCACGCTGTTCTTGAGCGTGTCGAGCGCCTTGTCGATCGCCGGGTCGCTGACGCCGGCGTTGTTCACGCCGTTCGGGTCGAACTGGCTGCTGTGGAAGCTGAAGTAGTTGCCCAGCGGGTCGATCGACGAGCTGGTCGCGTGCTCCGCCAGGTCGAAGTTCGCGTGCGACAGGACGCACGGCGTGTCCTTCGTCGACTCGTTGTAGTCCGCGAAGATGTTCGTCGGGTCAACGGGGTTGACGACGGTGTCGATGCCCACGTCCTTGAGCCACGACGAGACGAGCGCGAGCGTGTCCTGGCGGACCTGGCGGGTCGTCGTGCACAGCTCGATCTTTGCCTTGAGGCCGTCCTTCTCCCGGATCCCGTCGCCGTCGGTGTCCTTCCAGCCGGCGTCCTCGAGCACCTGGCGTGCCTTGTCGGGGTCGAACGTCTGCGGCGCCTGGTCGACGTAGAACCATGCGTCGGGCGACACGAACGTGTTCGCCACCTGCGCGAGCCCGCCGAGCAGCCGGGTGTTGATCTCGGCCTTGTCGACGGCATACGCGACGGCCTCGCGCATCGCCGGGTCGGCCATCGGGCAGCCGGTCCCGCGGTCGGCGACCGCGGGGTTCTTGGAGCAGCCACCGACCTGCGTCTGCTCATTGAACCCGTCCGCGCTGTACCAGTTGGGGCGGAGGTACTCGTAGGTCAGCGAGTCGATGGAGCTCACCGCGTCACCCAGGTCCTGCACCTTCGGCAGGTCGGAGTCCTGGAGGTCGGTCGCGATGTCGACCTCGCCGTTGCGGAAGCCGGCGATCATCGAGTCGGGATCGCCGT
The DNA here is from genome assembly GCA_035701885.1 of Candidatus Limnocylindrales bacterium. Taxonomy (GTDB): domain Bacteria; phylum Chloroflexota; class Limnocylindria; order Limnocylindrales; family CSP1-4; genus CAIXZV01. The sequence goes on along the minus strand of DASSRG010000064.1, from coordinate 1,196 downwards.
ACCACTTGAACACGAGGCTGTCGAGGTGGGCGGGCTTGCCGGTCTTCCAGCTCGTGTAGTTCGGGTTCTTCGCGAGGCGCAGCTCGGCGCCCGGCGTCACGCTCTCGAACTTGAAGGCGCCGCTGGTCGGCAGCTGGGCGACCTCGTCCGGCCGGAAGCCGGCGCCCTTCACCTGGTCGGCGACCGGGATGCTGCCGAGGAAGTGCCGCGGCAGGGGCGCCACGACCATCGTGATGTAGCCCTCGAACACGTTCTCGAAGTGCAGGACCATGTCGGTGTCCGATGGGCAGTCCCACGCCGTGACGTCCTCGAAGCCGGACCGCACGACGCCCACGTTGTCGGGGTCCATGACCCATTCCCACGCGTACTTGAAGTCGTCGCACGTGAGCGGCTCGCCGTCGGACCACTTGAGCCCGTCGCGCAGCTTCCAGGTCACGGTCATGGCGTCGCCGTTGTCGCCTGGGACCTTCACGCCCCCGTTGTCGAGCGTGGGGATCTCCGTGGCGAGGTCCGCGCCGTACTTGTAGTCGTGCGTGAAGACGGCGAGGGTCGCCCAGGTCGTTGAAGCGACGTTCGCCTCGGTGACCTGGGTCAGGTAGTACGGGTTGAACTGGGTCGCCTCCTGCCAGTCGCCGACGATCGCGGTTCCGCCGTCTGCGCCGTCGGTGGGTGCGTAGCTCGTCGTGAACAGGTCGATCTCGCCCGTCGCGGGCGCGCTGGCGCTCTCGCCGCCCGGCTGTTCGCTGCCGGCCGCCGGCGGGGGCGTGCTGGCCGGGGCGGTCGAGGTCGACGGGCTCCCGCCGCAGGCCGCCGCCACGAGCACCGCCGCGCTCGCGCCGATCAACAGCCGGAGGCGCGTGCCTCCGGAGCGCTTCGTCATCGTGTGCTCCTCCGTGTGTCGGGCACGCTCGCGCGGGCCCATGGATGGCCGAAGCCGTCGACCGAGCCTCGGCCGCCCGGCCGCCCGGAACAAGGCACGCGGCAGGGCAACCTCGTGGGTGGCGTTCCCATCCGCACATGGCCCGCATGGGAACGCCGCGGTTCGGTCGCCCCGTGGGCGTCACCGGATCGAACCCGTCGTCGCCGTGGCCCGGTATGGATGGGGAACGCAGGAATGGGAGGTCCTGGGTGCCCTATCCGCCGATCGTGCTCGACCGCGCCGCGAACCTGCCGCTGTACCGTCAGATCGAGGTCTC
>DASSRG010000063.1:0-4351 GCA_035701885.1 Candidatus Limnocylindrales bacterium | reverse complement strand
GGGTCGGCTGGACGAGGTCCCCGATGACGCGCAGGAGCGTCGACTTGCCGCAGCCCGACGGCCCGATGAGCGACACGAACTCGCCCCGGGCGATGTCCAGGTCGATCCCCGACAGGGCGACGGTCGTCCCCTTGTCGCGCGTCCCGAACACCTTGTCGACGCCGGCGATGTGGACGACGGGCTGGGTGCTGGCTCCGGTCATCGGCGTGGCTGCTCCTGTGGCGGTCGGGCGGTCGGTGCGGTCCGTGCGGTCGGGGCGGTCGGGGCGGTCGCTCGTCACGCGTCGATCCCCGGCCGGCGGCGCAGGGCGACCAGCTCGACGACTCGGACGAGGAGAAAGAACGCGACGCCCAGGGCCGCGGCGGCGAAGATCGCCGCCCACAGCTTCTCGGGGCCGGTCGCGTAGTACTGGTTGAAGGTCGTGATGACGCGGCCGAGGCCGGCCTGGATCGCGCCGGTGTCCTCGCCGATGATCGCCCCGACGATGGCGGCGGTCGCGGCGATCTTGAGCGCGGTGAACAGGTACGGCATCGAGGCCGGCAGCCGGAGCTTCCAGAACACGGCGCGCCGCGACGCGCCGTAGGAGCGCATGAGCTCCATCGCACGCGGATCGAACGAGCGCAGGCCGCGGAGCATCGCGATCGTGACCGGGAAGAACGTGAGGTACGTCGCGATGACCACCACGGCCAGCACGCCCTGGCCGAGCGCGAACACGATCAGCGGCGCCAGCGCGATGATCGGCACGGTCTGGCTCGCGATGACGTACGGCACGAACGCCCGCTCGGCGAGCCGGCTGTGGACGAACACCGTGGCCAGGATCAGGCCGAGCAGCGCGCCGAACACGAAGCCGAGCAGGGCCTCGCGCCAGGTGTAGAGCGCCGCCCCCACGAGGTACTCGGCGAGGCTCACGTCCGAGCCGCGCTGGAACGGCTGGCCCATCGCCCAGACGATGTTCCAGACGTGGGGCAGGTTGAGGTCGTTGGCGAACGGCCAGCGGAACGGCGGGTTCCAGATGACCGGGTCGCCCGGGCCCTGGCCGGGGAGGCGCCACGGCGTGCCCCCGAGGAGCTTCACGCCCTCCCACAGCACCAGGATGATCACGATGACGATGAGGAATGCCACCGGCCGGCGCCAGCGCAGCCGCGGGACGCGCGGCTGCGCGGCGTGCATCTCGAGCTCGATCTCGCGCTCGAGCTGGTGGACCTCGTGCTGGGCGGGACCGGCGGTCACGTCGGCTCCTGGCGTGGCGGCCGCGGCTCGCGGCGCTCGATCGCGGCGCTAGCCCGTCACCGCCTGGTCGGCGATGTCGAGCGCCCGGTCGATGACGTCGAAGCCCTCGGCCAGCTGCTCCTCGGTGATGCACAGCGGCGGGTTGGTATGGATCGAGTTGTTGGCGATCATCGTGTACACGCCGTTGTCGCGCAGGAACTTGCCGACCGCCTTCATCTCGTCGGAGGTGCCGTTGAACGGCGTGAGCGGCGTCCAGGGGTCGCGCGAGCGGACGAGGTCGAGGATCCCGAACAGGCCGAGGTTGCGGTGCGCTCCGACCGACGGGTGCTTCGCAGCCAGCTCCTCGTGGTGGCGCCGCATCACGGAGTCGAGGCGCGCCGCGTTGCCGATGAGGTCGTCCTCCTCGTACACGCGGATCGTCGCAAGGGACGCGGCAAGGCTGATCGGGTGCGAGCTGTAGGTGAGCCCGCCGTAGAACATCTTGCTGTCCAGCCCGGCGGCGATGTGGTCGCGCATCGCGACCGCGCCCAGCGGCAGGTAGCTCGACGTCAGGCCCTTGGCCATCGTCATCAGGTCCGGCACGACGTCCCAGTGATCGACGGCGAACCAGCGGCCGGTCCGGCCGAAGCCGGCCATGACCTCGTCGGCGACCATGAGGATGTCGTAGCGGTCGCAGATCTCGCGGACGCCCTTGAGATACCCGTCGGGCGGGATGAGGATCCCGTTCGTCCCGACGATCGTCTCGAGGAACACCGCCGCGATGGTGTGCGGGCCCTCGTACTTGATGACGTCCTCGAGGCCCTGGAGCGCCTCGCCCACCGGCCGAGGCTCGGCCTCGCCCCAGCGGTGCGTGTCCGGGTAGCGGACGACGCCCACGAGGCCCGGCTCGTTCGCCCATCGGCGGTAGTCGCCGGTGAGGGTCATCGCGCCGTGGGTCGCGCCGTGGTAACTGCGATAGCGGGCGAGCAGCTTGTAGCGGCCGGTGTGGTGGCGCGCAAGCTTGATCGCGTTCTCGATCGCCTCGGCGCCCCCCAGCGTGAAGAACACCTTGTTCATGTCGCCCGGCAGGATCTCGGCGAGCTTCTGGCCGAGGCGCGCCCGGATCTCGGTCGCGAATGCCGGCTGGACGAACTGGAGCTTCGTCGCCTGCTCGGTGATCGCGTCGATCACGCGCCGGTCGCCGTGGCCGATGTTGACCGACATCAGCTGGGCGTTGAAGTCGAGGATCCGCTTGCCCTCGGGCGTGTACAGGTAGACGCCCTCGGCGTGGTCGATCGCGATCGGGTCGATCGCGCCCTGCACGGACCACGAGAAGATCGTGTGCTGCCGGGAGAGGGAGACGATCTCCTCGCTGGTCATCCCCGGGGCGGCGCTGATGCCCATCGGTCCTCCTCCGGGCGGCCGGTCCCGGCGGCCCGTGTGCTGCGCGTGGCGTGGCGGCCATTACAGCACAGCGAGGGCACGGCTGAGCGCGCCGTTGCCGCCCCGCGCCGGCGCGGCGTCGGCCCAGCGCGGGCGGCGGTCCCGGTCGGCCGCCGACGAGGACCGACGCCGGGCCGCGGTCCGCTCAGCCCGTCGGGATCGTGCCGGCGACCTCGCGGATGACGGACGCGCCCATGTCGGCGTGCGCATCGGTCGTCATCCAGTTCGACACCGAGATCCGCATCGCGCGCATCCCGTGCCAGGTCGTGCCGCCGAGCCAGATCCGGCCGTCGTCCTGGACCGCACCGACGATCGCCATCGTGCGCGCGTCGCCCTTCGCCGGGTCGCCGCTCGGATCCTCGAACCGCACGAGGACCTGGTTGAGGACCACGTCGTTGAGGATGCGGATCCCGGCGCCGCCCTCGAGGCCTGCCGCGAACCGCCGGGCCGCATCGGCGTTGCGCGCGATCAGCTCCGCCACGCCGTCCCGGCCGAGGCTCCGCAGCGCGGCCCAGACCGCAAAGCCGCGGGCCCGGCGCGACGACTCGGGCACCCAGTTGTAGCTGTCGCGCTCGGCGCCGGCGGTCTCCACGTAGTAGGCCGCGCCGAGCGTCATCGCGGCGTGATGCGCGGACGGGTCGCGCACGAACGCGAGGCCCGAGTCATACGGGACGTTGAGCCACTTGTGGGCGTCGGTCGTCCACGAGTCGGCGTCGCCCAGCCCCTCGACGAGGTGCCGGAGGGCGGGGTCGGCCGCCGCCCACAGCCCGAAGGCCCCGTCCACGTGGAGCCACCCGCCGTTGGCGCGCACCGCCTCCACGATCGGCGGCAGCGGGTCGAACGCGCCGGTGTTCACGTTGCCCGCCTGGGCGCTGACGAGCGCCGGGCGGTCGAGGTCACGGAGCGCGGCGACCAGCGCGTCCGCGCGCATCCGGCCCTGATCGTCGGTCGGGATGCGGATCACCCGGTCGCGTCCCATGCCCAGCATCTGGAGCGCGGCGAAGATCGTGACATGCGACTCGTCGCTGACGATGACCGGGATCTCGGGCGCACCGAACAGGCCCTGCCGCTCGACGTCCCAGCCCGCCCGGGCGAGCAGCGCGTGGCGCCCGGCGGCGAGGCCCGTGAACGAGGCCATTGTCGCGCCCGTCGTAAACCCGACGCTCACGCCCTCCGGCAGGCCGAACAGGTCCGCGAGCCATGCACCCGCGGCTTCCTCCACGACCGCGGCCGCGGGCCCGATCACGTACAGGCAGGCGTTCTGGTCCCAGGCGCTCGCGAGCCAGTCCGCGGCGAGCGCGGCCGGCAGGCCGCCGCCGATCACGAACCCGTAGAAGTTCGGTCCCGCGCTCCGGATCAGCCCGCCCTGGGCGTTCGCCGCGAGCTCGTCGATGACGGCGGCGGGGTCCGCGCCGGCGTCGGGAAGCGGCGCAGCGAAGCGGGCGCGCAGCTCGTCGACGGTTGCGGTGGGCGTGACCCGTCCGTCGTCGAGGGAGTCGAGCCAGGCGCGGGCGTGGGCGACCGCGCGATCGAGCGCGGCGCTGGTTGCCGCGGGATCGGCTCCGGACGACGTGGCGCGGACGGGTTCGGCGGGAGCGGTCATGGCGGCCTCCTCGACATCGGTCACCGCGATTGTCGCCCGGTGCCGCAGTGCCGTCATCGGGCAGCCTCGATATGTCGGCCGCGCGGAGCCCTTTAG
>DASSRG010000062.1:0-8655 GCA_035701885.1 Candidatus Limnocylindrales bacterium | reverse complement strand
TACGTCGGGCTGTTCGGCCCGATCCGCGAGCTGTTCGCCGGGACGCCCGAGGCCCGCGTCCGCGGCTACCAGCCCGGCCGGTTCAGCTTCAATGTGAAGGGCGGCCGCTGCGAGAACTGCAAGGGCGACGGGATCATCAAGATCGAGATGCAGTTCCTGCCGGACGTCTACGTCCCGTGCGAGGTGTGCAAGGGCAAACGCTACGGCCGCGAGGCGCTCGAGATCCACTACAAGGGCCGCAACATCGCAGACGTGCTGGAGATGACGGTCGCGGAGGCGCTGGAGTTCTTCAGCGCCGTGCCCAACGTCAAGGCGAAGCTCCAGACGCTGTACGACGTGGGGCTGGGCTACGTCCATCTCGGCCAGCCCGCCACGACGCTGTCGGGCGGCGAGGCGCAGCGCGTGAAGCTGGCAACCGAGCTGTCGAAGCGGGCAACCGGCAAGACGCTGTACCTGCTCGACGAGCCGACGACCGGGCTCCACTTCGCGGATGTCGACAAGCTGCTCCAGGTCCTGCACCGGCTGGTCGAGAGCGGCAACACCGTCCTCGTCATCGAGCACAACCTCGACGTGATCAAGACCGCAGACTGGATCGTGGACCTCGGTCCGGAGGGCGGGCACCGCGGTGGCCGCGTCATCGCCGAGGGAACGCCGGAGAAGGTTGCCGAGACGCCCGGGTCCGCCACGGGCGAATACCTGGCGCGCGTCCTGCGCGGGGAGCCGCTCGTGCCGCTGAGCCACGTGACGTTCGCCGAGGAGGCGGGCCGGCCCGCGGTCGGGTCGAACGGCAACGGCAACGGCGCGTCGATCCCCGAGCTCGTGCCGTCGCGCAAGCGGGTCGCCGCCGTCCGCTCCGCCGGGGATCGGTAGGGTGACCGACCTGCGGCGCGCCGGGAGCGCGGGCTAGACTCGACCCGATGCCGGAGATCGATTTCGCCTTCCTCGCCGACGCCGCCGAGACCCAGCCGGGGCAGAAGTTCCACGTCCTGGGAGGCGGCATCACGCGGATCGGCGGCCGGTCGTTTCCGCTGCGCCACCCGCATCTCGCGCTGGTCGTCGGGCTGCTGGTCACCGCGCCCGAGACCGAGCGCGAGCACGAGCTGCGGATCGTCCTGCTGGATCCGGACGGCGCCGAGGTGACCGGCGCGACCGGCAGCCTGGTCGCCCGCGGCCATCCCGACGGCCGCGACGCGATCCTCACGTTCAGCATCGACCTCTGGAACCTGACCTTCCCGGCGCCGGGCGACTACTCATTCCGGATCCTCGTCAACGGCTCGGAGCGGAAGCGGCTGGCGCTGGTCCTCGTCCGCCCCGACAACGGCGCCGCCGCGGGGTCCACGATCGACTCGTGACGACCGGGCGATCGGCATCCGGGCCCGGGGCAGGTCCGGGCGCGGCGCGTCGCGGGCCGGCGCGCCACGAGCGCCCGGCGATCGACGAGGCGGCGCTGCGAGCGGCGCGCGCCGGCGACCGCGTGCTGCGCGAGGCGCAGGATCGCGGCGTCGAGCGGTGGGTGACGTATCTCGAGCCGCTCCCCGACGGCCTGCGCGACGCCGAGCTGGGCGAACTGCGGCGGATCGCGCTTCGGGCTCGCGCGGCATACGGGCCGAAGGACTCCGTCCGCGACGCGCTGCCGGCAGAGGCAACAGAGCCGTTCCTCGACGCGATCGACCGGCTGCTGAAGGAGCTCGCGCGGCGCGACGCCGCCGGCGGATAGGGGAAGGGGCCGCCCTCAGGCGTCCCGACCCTGCGCAGCCCGCCACTCGCCGGACAGGATCGACATCCGGTGGAGGTCGACGTACTCGCCGAACCGGAACGCGGCGTGACGGCTCACGCCCTCGTGGACGAAGCCGAGCCGCTCGTACAGCCGCCTCGCGCCCTCATTGAACATGTACACGTCGAGCCAGATCCGCTCCAGCCGGAGCATGTCGAACGCCCAGCCGACGAGCGCCCGCATCGCGTCGGAGCCGTAGCCGTGCCCAGTGTCGGCTGGATCGCCGATCGAGATCCCGAGCCCGGCGCTTCCGTTGCGCAGGTCCAGCTCGAACAGCCCGCACGTCCCGACCGGCCGGTCGTCCGACAGCAGGCAGATCGCGAAGTGGTACCCGTCCCGGCCTTGGTTCTCCACGACGCGCTCGTACCACGCCTCCTCCATGGCGATCGACATCGGCGCGACGAGCGAGATGTTGCGGGTCGTTCGGGCGTCGCTGAGCCACCGGACGAACAGCGGGACGTCCTCGCGCTCTGCGGGCCGCAGGTACACCGAGCCGTGGGCGATCAGGGGTTCCGTCCCGTCGCGGCGTGCCGGCATCAGCGTTCCTCCCTCGTGGTCGCGCGAGTCTACGCGGCCATCGCGCCCGCCTCGAGGCCCAGCTCGTCGGGGGAGAACGCCTCGCGCAGGAACGGGGACGGGCTCGCAGGGTCGTACAGGAGCGTCAGCGTGCGCCGGGCGCGGGTCCACGCGACGTAGGCGAGCCGCCGCTCCTCCTCGAGGGCTCGCTCTGGCTCCGCGGCGTCCGTCACGGATCGCCGCCCGGGAAAGCCGTCCGCGAGGACGACGACGTGGTCCCATTCGAGGCCCTTCGTCCCGTGCGCGGTCGCGAGCGTCAGGGGTGCGTCGTCGCGCCGGAGCTCGCGAAGCAGCGCGAGCCGTGCGCCGATCGCCGCCCGCAGCTCGCCCGCATGCGCGAACCGCGGCGCCCAGCCGAGGAGCGCGGTGGCGAGGTCGGGGAGCGAGGGTGCGTCGGTCGAGGCGGCCGCCCCGTCGGGTGGCGGCTCCGCGGCGATCAGCGTGCGCCGGACGCGACCGATCGCGACCAGCAGCGGGACGCCGGGCGGCGCCGCGAGGACCCGCTCGAGGATCCCGTCCAGCCGCTCGTCCTCGATCGGCAGCGGGAGCTCCGGCGCCCGAAACCGCACCCCGAGGTCGAGCGCCGCGACGACCGCGACGAGCAGCTCGCGGTTGGTACGCGCGAGGACGGCCCTCGTCGAGTCGTCGTCGGGCCAGCTCGTCATCGCACGGGCCACGCGGACGACATCGTCGCTCGCGTCGGGGGCCAGCACCAGCCGGCCGGCCGCCGCAGGCCCGGGCAGGATCCGCTTCGCGAACCGCTCCCGGTTGTGCTCCACCAGCCGGACGGCGCGCTCGACGACCGGCTTCGGGCAGCGGTAGTTGGTCGTCAGGTCGACGCGCCGCAGGCCGGGGAGCGAGGCGGCCAGCCCGAGCACTCGACGCACGTCGGCGAGCCGCCATCCGTAGATCGTCTGGTCGTCGTCCCCGACGAGGAACACGCGGTTCGCCGGCGCCGCGAGGAGCAGCGCGAGCTCCAGCTGCGTTCGGTCCAGGTCCTGCGCCTCGTCCACCAGCAGCGCCTCACACCGCGCCCGCCAGCGGGCGAGCGCGCCGGGATCCTCGGTGAGCAGCCGCAGGGCCCGGATCACGAAGTCGTCGAAGTCCACGCCGCCCGACGCCGCGATCGCGCGCTCGTACTGGATGAACGCGCTCGCCACCGGCCCGGGGCTGGGGTCCATCGCCACGTCGTCCGCGGTGACCCGCACGTCGAGCTTCAGCCGCGAGAACGCGAGGTCGAGGCGTCCCCGGTCCGCCGCGGTCGCCGAAGGGAACAGCTCCCGTAGCAGCTCGTCCCGGTCGACCAGCGGGTCGACGGAGACGCCCGCCTCGATCAGCATCTCGCGCCCGAGCGCGTGGAACGTCCGGACGCGGACCGCGGCTCCGCCGACGCCCAGCGGCTCCAACGCGGCCTCCAGACGGGCCGTCAGCTCCTCCGCCGCGCGCTTGTTGAACGCGACCACGGTGATCGCGTCCGGGGCGAGCCCGCGGTCGACGAGCCACGCGACCCGGGCGACGAGCGTGGTCGTCTTGCCCGACCCGGCTGGCGCGACGCACAGCACCGGCCCGGGCGGCGCCATGGCGGCGGCCCGCTGGTCCGGCGCGAGCTTCGCGAGCCGCTGCTCGACCGAGTGGTGCATGCCCGCACCATGAACTGTCGCCCTTGTCTCCGAGTCATCCGGCGCATGTGCCGGAATCGCTTCCCCCGAACGCCCACGGCCCACTAGGATGGCGCGATCGCCGACCCTGTCCCGTCGGCTGGAGGAGGAGAGCCTTCCAGTGGGTGTGTCTGACACCATGACGCCGCGACGCCGCGGCACGCTGCTCGTCGTGCTCCTCGCGCTCATCGCTATCGCGGTTCCCGCGGGGGTGCTGGCGGCGAAGCCCGCCACCCCGCCGGTCAACCTCCAGGTCCTCAACGTGTCCGACTGGCACGGCAACGTCGACCCGGCGAGCGCCGCGGGCGGCGCCTGGAACATCTCCGCGCGCTGGAAGGAGGACCGGGCCAACCACAACGGCCCGACGCTGACCCTGACCGCGGGCGACGACTTCGGCGCGTCTCCGCCGCTCGCGAGCTTCTTCGACGAGGTGCCGGCCGTGAAGGCCGAGCGGCTCATGGGCATCCAGGTCAACACCTTCGGCAACCACGACTTCGACAAGGGCATCGCGCACCTGCAGCGGATGATCGACCTGGCCGGGGCGAAGACCAGCGCCGAGAACCCCGGCAAGCCGTTCCCGTACGTGGCGGCCAACCTGACCAACCTCAACGACAACCTCAAGGGCGTGAAGCCCATGAAGACGTTCAAGCTCGGCGGTCTCAAGGTTGCCGTCATCGGCATCGTCAACGAGGAGGCTCCGACGATCGTCACGCCGGGCAACTTCGGGACGATGGAGCTCACGGACGGCGTGGCGGCGACGGTCAAGTACGCCACCAAGGCTCGCAAGGCCGGCGCGAACGTCGTCATCGTCATCACCCACAAGGGCATGGACACCGTGTCGCCTGTCGCCGGCAAGCTGTCCGACTTCGCCGCCGCCCTTCCGGAGGGGCTCGTGGACGTGGTCATCGGTGACCACACGAACATCCAGTTCTCGGCGACGGCCCCCAACGGCGTCCTCTACCACGAGAACCTGAGCTACGGGAACTCGTATGCCCGGACCTTCATCACCGCCACGCCCAAGAAGGGCGGGACGGTCTCGGCCAAGCGCGTCGAGTTCGTCGTCCCCGGACCGGCGGGCTCCCTGGCCGAGAACAACACGTCCTGCGGGACGCTGCAGTACTGCGACCAGGCGCTGGTCGACATGCTCGTGCCGTATCGCACCCAGCTGGCCGCCGCACTCGACGGCAAGATCGGTACGACGACGCTCCCGTTCGACCGGGGCGGCAACATCGAGCGCCGCCAGGAGATGCCGATCGGCGACCTCGTCGCTGACGGCATGCGCGTGACGTACGGCGTTGACTTCGGGTTCATCACGGGCGGCAGCCTCCGCCAGCAGTTCCCGACCTGCACGTATGCACCCGTCGACAAGACCCTTCACCGGTCGAACTTCGGCGCGGACCACACGACGCTCGCGCCGTGCTCCGGATACGCCGAGGGTGGCCCCTTCGACCTCGTCAAGGGCGACGTCTACGCCGTCCTGCCGTTCGGCAACAACGTGATCACCCGCGAGGTCACCGGCCACCAGCTGTGGCAGATGCTGGAAAACGGCGTCAGCCTGTGCCCGAACCCCATCACGAGCGCCGACACGTGCGCGGGGCGGTTCCCGCAGGTCTCGGGCCTGAAGGTCACGTACAAGCTGGCGAACCCGTCCGGGTGCTCCGGCTCGGAGACGTCCAACCCGCCGACATGGGCCTGCTCGAGCAATCCCGCAAGCTTCCGCACCCAGACCGTGACCAAGTCGGACGGGACGCCGATCCCCGACGACAGCGCGACCTACACCCTGGCCACCACGGACTTCACGAACACAGGCGGTGATGCCTACTTCATGCTCAAGGATGGGGCAGGCGTCACCCGTGACCGGGACGCCAACGTGTTCCTGTCGTACATGGAGGTCGTCGGTCCCGAGCTCGATCCGACGAGCTTCCCGCTCGACCGGGTGACGTTCGTCCCGTAGCGCCGCATCGAGGACATCGCGAGGCCGGATCCTCCGGGGATCCGGCTTCGCCGTCCCGACGCGGGCAGCCGATAGACTCGGGCCGATGACGGACAGGGTCACCACCCGAGCCACGCTCGCGCTGCGCAGCCTGGTGCTGGCTATCGGCCTCGTCGGGCTGCTCGTCCCGTCAGTCCTCGCGCACCCGGGCGGGCCGGAACAGGTGATCGTCGCCGGGGACCATGTGAACCCCGGCGAGGCGTTCCAGCTGCTCGCCTCCTCCATCGAGGCGGATGTCGACGTCCCGGTCACGGTCGTCACGGGTTCGTCGACCTTCGACCTGGGCAACGTCCGCGTCAGCTCGGATGGGCAGATCGACACGATGCTCACGCTGCCGGCGACGGTGCCGCTGGGATATGCCGAGCTGCATCTCGCCCAGCCGACCCAGGGAGACGCGGCGACGATCTTCCTCGTCGGTCCTCGCGAGGACGGGGTTGCATCCACCGGCGCCAGAACCCCGTTGGACACCCAGGCCGGCGCCCTCCTGCTGTTCGTGGGGACGCTGGCGGGGATCGCGGTTGTCGCCTTCCTGCTCCTACGCGGGGGTCGACGGCACCCGGCGTGATCCGGGCCGTGGGACGGGAGGCAGGACTCAGTCCACGGCTGAGCGGCCGATCGTGCTGCGCGCGAGTTATCCACAATTTGACGTGGCCTGGACGCGTACGATCGCGATCCGAATCCGCAACTGCGTCTCGTTTGAGGAGGTGCCCGGGTCCGGCGCCGTCGCACGGCCGGACCAGTTGAGCCAGTGGAGCGCCCCGGCGGCATCCCGCCGCCACGCCCGGCCGAGTCGAGCGCTCGCCGGCGCGATCACCCGACCGATCGAGAGGTAAAGCCGTGCCCCGGTCCAGCCCCGTCAGGTTCTCGCTCCTGCTCGTCATCGCCGCCCTGCTCGCGGCGACCGTCGGCGGCCCCGTCTCCGCCGCGCCGCCGCCCGGAAAGGGCGGCAACGACACCAGCAAGGCGATCTTCTTCGCCGCCGACGGCATGCGCCAGGACATCGTCGAGAAGTACGCGGCGCAAGGGCTCATGCCGACCATGGCATCGTTCCTCAAGAACGGGGTCAAGGCGGCCGGAAACGGCCTGCTGACCCAGGCGCCGCCCAACACGGGCGCCGGCTGGTACACGCTGGCGACCGGCGCCTGGCCGGGCGTCCACGGCTCGACCAACAACACGTTCCACAGGAACGGCGATTCGTTCGCTGCGACCCGGGTCGCCGCGTTCGACAACGGCGTCCTCCAGGCCGAGACCATCGCGCAGTCCGCCGAGCGCGCCGGCCTTAAGGTCGCGCAGGTCGAGTGGGCGGGCGGCCGCAACGCCGTGATCAACGGTCCGACGATCGACTTCCAGGGCCTGTTCTCCGGCCGCGGCGTCGCGACCAACTTCATCGGCACGGCGGGCGACGCGCTGTTCGACGACGGGCCGTTCATCAAGTCGTTCGGGCTCCAGTTCGATCACCCGGCGGGGTACCCGGCGGCCGAGAAGCCCGCCGTTCCCGAGGCCGCCATCGTCGATGCGACCGGCTGGACGGGCGTCCCGACGTCCTACAGCACCGCCAAGGAGATGCGGCTCCGCGTCCTCGACGGAACGACCGACAAGTACGGACTCAACGCCTACATCTTCGACAGCACCAACGACAGCACGACCAACTACGACACGGTCCTGTTCTCGAAGACCAAGAGTGGCGCGGCGCCGAACGCCGTCGGGACCCTCAAGAAGGGTGAGTGGGCGGACGTCAAGGTGACGCTCAACCTCGGCCCGTTGACGAACGGCGACCCGAACCCGCTCAACGGGAAGACGGCCGGCATGCTCGTCAAGGTCGAGGAGCTCACGCCGGATCTGAGCAGGGTCCGCCTGTTCCACACCAGCGTCAGCCGCGCGAACGCGACCTGGCCGACGTGGGTCAAGCCTGCCGGGTTCACGGACACCTTCGAGGAGTACGTCGCCCAGACGTTCCCGACCTCAACCGCGGCCGACTTCGCCATCCTCGAGGCCGGCGTCACCAGCGAGGACACGTACGTCGAACAGGGCCTGTACTGGGCGACCGGCCACAAGCCGATGCTCGAGTACGTCGCGAAGACGTACAAGCCGGACCTGATGCTCGTCGGCATGCCGACGACGGACGAGTTCCAGCACCAGTTCCTCGGGCTCGTCAGCCCGAAGCTCCCCGACGGATCCGCCAACCCTGCCTACGACGACGTCGACCTCAGCGGTGGCGCCAAGGACGGGCGGGTCGCGGCCCGCGAGGGCTACATCCGGACGGCGTACCAGGAGGCCGACGAGGTCCTGACCCTCGCCCGGACCCTGATCGGCGGCAACCCGACGACGTTCGTGTCGTCGGACCACGGCTTCGCGCCGCAGTTCCTCGCGATCGACGCGAGCAAGCCGCTCGTCGACATGGGGCTGCAGTTCGGTGCCTACCAGGTGTCGAACTGTCGGGTCGTCTTGCCGGCGGATCCCAACCGCGACCCGCGGATCACGGCGAACTTCGCCAAGGCGAAGGCGTGCTGGGCGGGCGGCACCCTCCAGGTCTACCTGAACCTGAACGGGCGGGACGCCGATCCGCGGCCATCCAACGCGCGCAACGAGAAGAACTCCGACGGGACCCCGAACCCCAACTTCATGCCCGACCCGCGGATCCAGCCGAACCAGCT
>DASSRG010000061.1:0-14079 GCA_035701885.1 Candidatus Limnocylindrales bacterium | reverse complement strand
GGCACCGACGAGGACGTCCTGACCCTCGACGAGATCGTCGACCGGTTCGACCTCCACAAGGTCCAGAAGGGCGGCGCGCGGTTCGACCGGGAGCGGCTGGAGTGGCTCAACGGCCAGTGGATCCGGCGACTCGACGACGACGACCTCGTCGACCGGCTGCTGCCGTTCCTCGAAGCGGCCCGGATCGCGGGCGAGATCGACCGGGTGCCGTCCGGCGACGAGCTGCGCTCACTCCTGCCGATCGTCCGCGAGCGCATCCCGACCCTCGCGGCGATCGTCGAGGTCGCCGGCTTCCTCTGGCGCGACGACCTGCGCGTCGAGGCCGCCGCGCTGGTGCCGAAGCGCTGGGACGCGCCGACCACACGCGACGGCCTCGCGGCGGCCCGCGAGGTGCTCGCGGCGCACGACGGCGTGACATGGGAGGCCGAGGAGCTGGAGCCGCCCCTCCGCGCGCTGGTCGAGGCGCGCGGGTGGAAGGCGGGCGACCTGTTCATGGCGATCCGCGTCGCGACCACGGGTCAGACCGCAACGCCGCCGCTGTTCGACACGCTGGTCGCGCTGGGTCGGGACCGGACGCTCGCCCGGCTGGATGCCGCGATCGCGACACTCGGGGAAGCCTGACGGCGTGATCGAGTACCGCGAGGGCGCCGCGGCGCTCGACGGGCTCGCGCCTGATGACCTCACCGGCTTCTTCGAGGGCTGGCCGACCCCGCCGAGCCCCGAGCGCCACCTCGCCCACCTTCGGGGCGCCGAGCTCGCGATCCTCGCGGTCGACACGGCGACGAAGCGCGTCGTCGGCTTCGTCACGGCCATCGGGGACGGCGGGCTCACGGCCTTCATCCCCCTGCTCGAGGTCCTGCCGGCGTACCGCGGCCTCGGGATCGGCTCGGAGCTGATGCGACGGGTCCTCGCCCGCCTCGAGGACCGCTACTCCATCGACCTCGTCTGCGACCCCGATCTCGTCCCGTTCTACGAGCGGCTCGGCGGCGCCCGGCTCGCAGGGATCGGCTGGCGCAATCACGCATCGCTCGAACAATGAACACGCCGTGAACACCCCGTTAACACCCGCGGGCGACGATCCACGGCAGATGGCCCGAACGATCCTCGTCGTGGACGACGAGACGACACTCCGGGAGACCCTCGTCGAGGCGCTCGAGATGGAGGGCTACCGGGCCATCTCCGCCGCGGACGGCAGAGCGGCGCTGGAGCGCTTCCGGTCCGAGCGCCCCGACCTCGTCCTCCTCGACCTGCTGCTCCCCGAGCTGTCGGGCGTCGAGGTGTGCAGGATCCTCCGCGCCGAGTCGCCCGTCCCGATCATCATGCTCACGGCGAAGGACTCCGAGGTCGACAAGGTCGTTGGGCTCGAGCTCGGCGCCGACGACTACGTGACCAAGCCGTTCTCGCTGCGCGAGCTGACCGCCCGGGTCCGCGCCATCTTCCGGCGCGCCGACCAGGCTGCTGCGGCCGCAACCCAGGCGACCGAGCCTCAGCCGCTCGTCCGCGTGGGGCGAGTGGATGTCGACCTCGCCGGCCACCGGCTGCTCCGCGACGGCGCGTCCGTTCCGGTGAAGCCGAAGGCGTTCGAGCTGCTCGCATTCCTGCTCCGACACCAGGGGCAGGTGTTCACCCGCGAGCAGCTCCTCGAGCGCGTGTGGGGCTACGAGTACGCGGGCGAGTCGCGGACGGTCGACGTCCACGTCCATTGGCTGCGCGGCGAACTGGAGGAGGACCCCGCCAACCCGGTCTACCTCCAGACGGTCCGCGGCGTGGGCTACGTCCTCCGCCGAGCCTGACAGACACCCGCAGACCTGCGACGATCGGTCCATGACATCGAAGTCCATCGGCCTTCCCGACGACGTCTACGACTACGTGCTCGCCCATGGCGTCCGCGAGCCCGACATCCTCGCCCGGCTCCGACAGGAGACCGCGAGCCATCCGATGGCGCAGATGCAGATCGAGCCGCTCCAGGGCGCGATCTTCCGGCTGCTCGTGGAGCTGCTGGATGCGCGGGCCTACGTGGAGGTGGGGACGTTCACCGGCTACTCATCGCTCGCAGTCGCGCTCGCGATGCCGCCCGACGGCCGCCTCGTGTGCTGCGACGTGTCCGAGGAGTACACGAACGTCGCGCGCCGCTACTGGGCCGAGGCCGGCGTCGCCGACCGCGTGGACCTGCGCATCGGCCCCGGGATCGAGGGGTTGGACTCGCTGCTGACCGAGGGACGGGCGGGCACGTTCGACCTCGCGTTCATCGACGCCGACAAGAAGTCGTACCCCGACTACTACGAGCGGATCGTGGAGCTGCTCCGGCCGGGCGGTGTCGTGGCGCTCGACAATGTCCTGTGGGAGGGAGACGTCGCCGACCCCTCGATCCAGGACCGCGACACCGTCGCGCTGCGCGCGGTCAACGAGCGCGTCCGGGATGACGAGCGCGTCACGCCCGTCCTGCTCCCCGTCGCCGACGGGATGACGCTCGCCCGCAAGCGCTGACCGAGCCTCAGCGTGGCGGGTTGACCGGGAGGCCCGGGCGCGGGAAGCGGACCTCGGTGAAGCGGTTCACGTTGCTGAAGGTGCGCACGCCATAGATCATCATTCCCACGAGGGAGATGAGGCCTGCACCGATCCCCAGCGCGATGGCGAGCTGGGCCTCGCCGCCGAGTGCCACCGTCACCGCGCCGACCAGGCCGCCGATGAGCGCGACGTTGAGGACGCTGATCATGCCGGGCATGGTCGTGAGGCCATGACCCAGGTTGAGCAGCGCGCTCGCGTCGTCGAGTCCCTGCCCGTACACCTCCAGCACGCTCTCGGAGTCGTCCGTGGTCGCCGTCGACAGGTAGGGGGCGATGAACGGAGCGATGTCGAGGTACGCGTGCCGGATACGGGCCATGGCCTGCAGCGCCCGGAACTCCTCGGTGCTCGCACCGATGATGCGGCCGAGCGTCGCCAGCCCGACGAACAGGTCCAGCGCCAGGATCGCGATGACGACCGTGAGGAACTGCGGCCCACCGCCACCACCCTGGTACACGAAGCCGAGGGCCACGAGCGACGCCGAGAGCAATGTCAGGAACATCCCGCCGCGGCTGAATGTCTCGTTGTACACAAGCGACCGGGCCGTCAGCAGGCTCCAGTGCTCCGTGCTCAGGATGGTGATGACCCGAGGGTCGGTCAGCTCGGTTGGCGCCGACGCACTCGGGACGGGCGCGGCGGACACCGGATCCGCGGCAGCGGAGGGCTCGACAGGACGCTCCACGACGGCTCCTATGGCAAGGGCGGATGACGGCCGCCGCTGCGACCATTCTGGTCGTCCGTCGAAAGGGTCGCGCTACGGATCCGGCACGGTCAGGGGGCCGGGAGCCGGAAACCGGGCGATGAGCTGTCGCGAATCGCGCTCCAGCCCGGACAGGACCCACATGAACTCTGCACCCGCCACGACGACGCCGGCGACGATTCCCACGGCCAGGGAGACGGCCGGCTCGAGCCCGCTGATGAGCCCCACGACGGCCGCGAGCGACGCCGCGATTGCGGCGTTGATGACGGCCACCATTCCCACCGCCGTCATGAACCCCTGGGCGATTCCGGAGAGCCCGCGAAGGGTCGGCTGCGCACCGATGCCGTACGGCGTGGCGACCGACGCGAAGTCGTCGTAGCGACTGGTGGAGACGTAGGGCTCCAGGTCAGGCGCCATCTCCAGATACGCGTGGCGCAGCCGGCTCATCGCCTGCAGCGCGAGGAACTCCTCCCGTACGCAGTCGACGAGCCGGCCGACCGTCACGACGCCAACGAACAGGTCGAGCGCGAGGATGACGATCGGGACCCAAGGGAGGACGTCGCTCTGGGCCACGAATCCAAGGGCGATGAGCGACGCCGAGAGGAAGGTGAGGAACATGCCTGCCCGCGCGAACGACTCGTTGTAGACGAGCGATCTCGCGGTGAGCAGTCCCCAGTGCTCGGTTGTCAGGATCGTGAGCGAGCGCGGATCCGCGAGGTGCGGCGGTCCTGGCGGCATCGTTGAATGCCCGTCGCCGGCATCAGCGTTGGACGCGTCGCCGTGGGTTGGGCGTTCGAGCGCCGGCTCCGGTCGAGCGAGGTGGTCCACGAGGATCCCTCCTGCGAGCGCCCGGGATCAGGAGTGGTCGGGCGCCCGCACATCGTCCTCGATCGCCGCAACGGGATCGTTCCGGCCGCGCTCAGCTCTTGGCGAGGATCCGCTCGATCACCTCGGCCGCGTCCTCGGCCGCGTCGATCGTCTCCTCCACGACCGTGTACAGGTCGCGCAGCTTGATGACCTCCAGCGGGTCGCTGCCGTCGCGAAACAGCCGGCCGATCGCGGCCCGTGACAGCCCGTCCGCCTTGTGCTCCAGCTCGTGGATCTGGTGGAGGTGTGCCGCCATGTCCTTCTTGCCCTCGAGCTTGCGCAGGGCGTCGAGGAGCTGGACCGCCTGTGCCGAAAGCAGCCCCACCAGCTGCCTCACGTCGTCGTCGGGTTGGCGGATGCCGTAGATCGTGAACGTCTCGGCGGTGGCCTGGATCCCGTCCACGACGTCGTCCAGGTGGACGACGAGCTCGTGGATATCCTCGCGGTCGAACGGCGTGATGAAGCTCCGCTGCAGCCGGGCGACCAGCTCGTCGTCGATCGCGTCGCCCTTCTTCTCCAGCACCTGGATCTCGGCGACGCGCTCGTCGAGCCGGTCGTAGCTGGTGACCATCTCCTCGAGCTTGCGGGCGGCCTCGAGCAGGTTCTCCCCGTCCTCGATGAACAGGTCGAAGAACTTCTCGTCGCGGGGGATCAGGCGGACCATCGGCGGCCTCCGGGATAGGCGATGCGGCTCATCCGAAGCCGATCAGGTTGAGGACGAACCAGGCGACACCGCCGAGGACGCCGGCGGCGGGAATTGTCAGGACCCAGGCGACGAGGATGCTGCGGGCGACGCCCCACCGGACGCCGTGGATGCCACGACTGGAGCCCACACCCATGATCGCGCTGGAGATGATCTGCGTCGTCGAGACCGGGATGCCGAAGTGCGCCGCGCTGTAGATGATCGTCGCGGACGTCGTCTCCGCCGCGAAGCCGTGGATCGGCTCGAGCTCGGCCACCCGCTGGCCCATCGTGCGCATGATCCGCCAGCCGCCGACCGCTGTGCCCAGCGACAGCGCGGTCGCGGACACGACGATGACCCAGAACGGGACCTCGACGCTGTCGATGACGCCGGCGCTGAACAGCGCGAGCGTGATGATGCCCATCGTCTTCTGCGCGTCGTTCGACCCGTGGGCGAACGCCATGAACCCGGCGGAGAAGATCTGCAGCCGCCGGAAGATGTTGGATAGCAGGCCGTGGCTCGGACCACCCGGACTCTTTGTGAGGACGTACACGAGCCAGCTCAGGCCGATCATCAGCAGGAACGCGAGGACGAAGCCGAGGACCGGCGACGACACGAGCGGGATCAGGACCTTGTTGACCACGCCCTCGACGTTGACCGCGCCGAACCCGACCGCGGCGATCGTTGCCCCCAGCAGGCCGCCGATGAGCGCGTGGCTCGACGAGCTGGGCAACCCGAGCCACCACGTGATGAGGTTCCACGAGATCGCGCCGATGAGCGATGCGGCGACGATCGCCTGCGTGGTCGTCTGCTCGTTGACGAGGCCGGCGCCGATGGTCTTCGCGACGGCCGTGCCCGCGAACGCGCCGATGAAGTTGAACGCCGCGGCCATGAGGAGCGCGTACTGCGGGCGGAGGGCCCGGGTCGCCACCGAGGTCGCGATGGCGTTGGCGGTGTCGTGGAAGCCGTTGATGTAGTCGAACGCGATCGCGAGCGCGACGATGATGACGAGTGACAGGGTCACGCCTTCGATGGAGGGCTCCTCACTGCGCGCCGCGGGTTGGGCGGCCGGCTGCGCGACCCCAGCATATCCAAGGGACGGTTGGCGCCGCGCCGCCCGGTATCCTTCCGGCCATGCGCCTCTCCGACCTGTTCTTCGCCACGCTTCGCGACGACCCTGCCGACGCGGAGATGCCGTCCCATCGCCTGCTGCTGCGCGCGGGGTATGTGCGGCCGCTTGGGTCCGGCCTCTACTCGCTGCTGCCGCTCGGGTTCCGGGTGAACAGGCGGGTCGAGCAGGTGATCCGCGAGGAGATGGACGCGATCGGCTGCCAGGAGATGGAGATGCCGGTCGTCCACCCCGCCGAGGTGTGGAAGGCGAGCGGCCGGTACTTCAAGATCGGCCCGGAGCTTGCCAGGTTCAAGGACCGCGGCGACCGCGACATGGTGATCGCGATGACCCACGAGGAGGTCGTCGCGATCCTGCTGAGCGAGCTCGTCCAGAGCTACCGCCAGCTGCCCGTCCAGCTCTATCACTTCCAGACGAAGTTCCGCGACGAGCCTCGCGCCCGTGGCGGGCTGATCCGCGTCCGGGAGTTCGTGATGAAGGACGCCTACAGCTGCGACCGCGACCAGGCCGGGCTCGACGCGAGCTACGAGAAGTACCGCGGCGCGTACGTCCGGATCTTCGAGCGGCTCGGCCTCGACGCGATCATGGTCCGCTCGGACGTCGGGATCATGGGCGGGACCGGCGCCCACGAGTTCATGGTCATCAACGACTTCGGCGAGGACACGCTCGTGCTGTGTGACGCGTGCGGCTATGCCGACAACCAGCAGATCGCCGAGGTCCAGAAGCCGTCGCCCGAGGCGGAGGCGCTGCAGGCGATGGAGGAGGTCGCGACCCCCGACACGACGACCATCGACGCCCTTGCGGCCTTCCTGGACATCCCGAGGTCGAAGACGGCCAAGGCGACGTTCTTCGTCGCCGGTGACGGCCGCTTCGTCGTCGCGATCGTCCGCGGCGACTACGACGTCAACGAGACCAAGCTCACGAACGCCATCAAGGCGGTCGGCGGCCTGCGGCCGGCGCAGCTCGACGAGATCAAGGCGCGGGGTATGGAGGCCGGCTACGGGTCCCCGCTGGGCGCCACCGATTCGCTCGTGGTGGTCGACGAGCTCGTGACACGGTCGCCGAACCTCGTCGCCGGCGCCAACCGGGTCGGCTGGCACGTACGGAACGTCAACGTGCCGCGCGACTACGAGCCGGACATCGTCGCCGACATCACGAGCGCCCGCGAGGGCGACGCCTGCATCACCTGCGGCTCGCCGGTGAAGCTGCGCAAGGGCATCGAAGTCGGCAACATCTTCAAGCTCGGGACGGACTTCACCGTCGCGGCGGGCGCCGAGTACCTCGACGAGAACGGCGATCGCCACCCGATCGTCATGGGCTCGTACGGGATCGGGCTCGGGCGGAACGTCGCGTGCATCGTGGAGGCGCACCACGACGAGAAGGGGATCGCCTGGCCCGAGGAGGTCGCCCCGTATCCCGCGCACCTCGTCGCGATCGGCGGGAACAAGGACCCCCAGGTCGTCGAGACCGCGGAGCGGCTGTACGCCATCGCGGCCGCCGCCGGTCCGGACCGCGAGATCCTGTACGACGACCGAGAGGAGTCGCCGGGCGTGAAGTTCACCGATGCCGAGCTGCTCGGCATGCCGTGGATCCTCACGGTGAGCCCCCGCTCGCTGGCCGCCGGCGGGGTCGAGGTCACCCACCGGGCCACGGGCGAGCGGTCCGTCCGCTCGATCGACGAGGTGACGGCGTTCCTCGAGGGGCGCGAGCCGTTCGAGGCATCGGCCGCCGCCATCGCTTCGGCCGCAACCGCGGGCGGGTAAGGGCCGCCCGGACGCGTGCCCGGCGGCCTCGTCCCCGACGACGACCTCTACGCGCGGCTCGAGGTCGCGGTCGACGCGTCGCCGGAGGCGATCGAGGTCGCCTGGCGGGCGCTGCTCAAGCGCCATCACCCGGACGTCGCCGGTGGCGATGCGGCCGCGGACGACCGCGCGAAGCGGATCAATGTCGCGCATGACTGGCTGAGCGACCCCTCGCTCCGGGCGCGCTACGACGCCGAGCGGCTCGGCCTGGCGCCAGTCACCCACGGCCGGCGGGGGAGCACCCGGCGCCCGGGCTATCGGCCGCGCGGAGCCGGTTCGTCGGGCGCCGCCCGGCCCCGGCGCCCGTCGACCCGGCCGGATCTCGTCCGCGGCGAGCCGGCCGAGCGACTGGCCCGGTTCCTCGCCCGGGTCGAACAGCTCACGACGGACGAGCTGGACCGGCTCGCGGCCGCCGAGCCGCCGCCGATCGCCTTCGTCGCGACCGTCCAGCGGTTCCTGCCGCCCGACGCGAAGGCGTCGTTCGCCGATGCGGAGGCGCAGCTCGTGCGGCGGGTGCCCTCGGACCGGTGGGCGGAGGTCGGGCTCCGGGAGGGGCTGCTGGGGGTCGCGGCGGAGCTGGTGCTGGCGCCGTTCCTGGACGACCTGCTCGCGGAGCCGTTCCGCGGCCGGGCACGCGACCGGCTGCTCCGCGCGTGGGACGCGAGCATCGACCAGCCGCGGTACGGGCCGAACGGCGCGGGTGTGGTCGCGGTTCGGGACCGGGTCGCCGTGCTGACCCACGAGGAGCTGGTGGCGTTCGTCCGCGGCTCCCAGGGGATCGACGGGGCGGACCGGCCGTGGCCCGAGGCGCTCGACCGCGACGAGGACGAGGCGCTCCGGATCTCGGCGGCGCTCGCCGAGCGGGACGTCGCGGCCGCAGTTCCCGTCGCCGGGCTCGCGCCCGCGGCCGCGACCCGCGCCCGCCGGCTGGCCGCGCGGCTGGGCCACGTGACGGCGCTCCGCCATGCCTTCCCGGCGCCGGTCTACGCGGGACTCGTGGCGCCGTTCGTCGCCGCCACGGGGTCGAGCGGGGCCGGCCGGACGAGCGGCCCGGACGTGCGCCGCGCTCGCTGAGCCCGGAGCGGCCGAGCTGAGCCTGGAGCGCCCTCGCTGTGGGCGCGCCCGCTCGCGCGCACACGCTCGCGTGTGCGATCCTCGCGCCGTGGACCCCCTCGTCGCGATCCCGATCGTCGGGCTCGCGCTCGCCCTCCTCGCGGCGCTGGTGGTCGTGCGCCGCCGCGCCGACGAGGTCGATGTCCTCCGCGCAGCGCTCGATGAGCGAGAGGCGGCACGGGCGGAGAGGTCCGTGGCGCCGGCGACGCCCGCCATTGCCGCGACAGCTCGGACGCCAGGGGCGGACGACACGGTCTTCGACCTGCTGCCGGTCGGCGTCCTGGAATACGACGCCGACGACCGGGTCGCGCGAGCGAACGGCCGCGCGGCGGTCCTGCTGGACGTAATGCCGGCCCGGCTGCCCGGACGATCGCTCGTCGAGACGTTCCTCGACGCTCGGGTCGAGGCGACGCTCGCGGGGCTGGCGCCCGGCGCCGTTGCCTCGGCCGACCTCCGTACTGGTGACGGGGAGCCGCGACAGCTGCTCGTCAGGGCGACGCGGCAGGCCGACGGCACGCTCGTCGTCGTCCTGGAGGACCTGACCGAGCTGCGGCGGCTCCAGCAGATCCGTACCGAGTTCATCGACAACGTGAGCCACGAGCTGCGCACGCCGCTCTCGACGGTGAGCCTGCTGGCGGAGACGCTGGCGCGGGACGCGGAGCGCGCCGAGGTGCCGGACCGGATGCGCGAGCGGATCGCCAAGATCGAGGTCGAGACCGGCCACCTCGTGCAGATGGTCAGCGAGCTGCTGGACCTGGCGCGGATCGAGGGCGGGAGCCAGCTGCGGCTCGAGGACGACGTGGACCTCGGGCGGCTCGCTGAGGCGTCGGCGGACCGGTTGCGGCTGTTTGCGGAGCGGCAGGGCGTCACGATCATCGTGACGGTCGAGCCAGGCATGCCGGCGATCCGCGGTGACGAGGCCCGCCTCGGGCAGGTCTTCATCAACCTCGTTCATAACGCGGTCAAGTTCAGCCCCGACGGCGGCGAGGTCCGGATCGACGTCCGAGGCGTGGGCGATGTCGCGCGTGCATCGGTCACCGATCACGGCATCGGCATCGGCAAGGCCGACCGCGCGCGCGTCTTCGAGCGCTTCTACAAGGTGGACCGCGCGCGCGTCCGCGGCGGCGGAACCGGCCTCGGCCTGTCGATCGCCCGCCACGTCGTCCGCGGCCACGGCGGACGGATCTGGGTCGAGTCCGATCAGGGTTCCGGCTCGACGTTCGTGTTCGAGATCCCGGTCACGTTCGACCCCCGCTCGATCCCGTCGGCGAGCGACAGTCCCGACATTGCCGCGCCGGGCGACCCGGCCGACCCCACCCGGCTCCACGCGGACGCTCCCGCCCCGGCCGGCGCCTGACTCCCAGCAGCCCCCAGCCGGAGACACCCCTTGGACCGCCTGCTCGTCGCGACGCTGAACATCCTCAACCTCGCGGATCGCTGGGAGGAGCGGCTGCCGCTCCTGCTCGCCGAGATGGCGGCGCTCCAGCCGGACCTCATCGGGCTCGAGGAGGTGGTCTATCCGATGCAGCAGGACCGCCTGCTGGGCGCTGCGGGCGAGGGGCGGTACGAGGCCTATCGCGGCTGGGCCGGCCGGCCGGAGTACGGCAACAGCCTGCTCGTCAAGGCGCCGCTCGCGGCGACGCACCCGGAGCGCCTCGAGCTCGGGTTCCAGCGGGCCGCCCACCGAGTACGCGTCGCGCTGCCCGGCGGCACGCGGCTCGTGTTCGGTGTGGTTCACCTGCACCACGTCCCGGCGGACGCCGCCGTGCGCGACTCGCAGGCCGAGGCGCTCGTGTCCTGGCTCGAGGGAGCCACACCCCACGATGCGATGGTCGTCGTCGGCGACTTCAACGCCCAGCCAGGCGAGGCGGCCGAGCAGCGGATGCGCGACGCCGGCTTTCGGTCGGCATACGCGGAGGCGAACGGCTCGAACCCCGACGTGACCTGGCCGTCCGGGCTCCAGGCCCCAGCCATGGACACCGACGGCGACCCGTCGTGCCTCGACTACATCTGGGTCCGGGGCTCGGTCACGGTCGAGGACGCGAGGCTGTTCGCCGATCGGCCGGCAGTGGGCGACGCGACGCTGTACCCGTCGGACCACATCGGGATCGCGGCGCACCTGCGGTTCGGCGACTGACGACGATGACCGCGCCCGGCGACGCGAAGCGGGCGACGCCCCTTCGGCTGGCACACCGTGGCGACTGGCGCGCGGCGCCCGAGAACTCGCTCGAGGCGATCGTGGGGGCGATGCGGATCCCGGCCTGTGACGGGGTCGAGTTCGACGTCCGCCTCAGCCGCGATGGCGTCCCGGTGCTGCTCCACGACGCGACGCTGACCCGCGTTCAGGGCCGCCCCGGGCGCGTGGATCAGCTGGCCGCGGCGGCGTTGGAGCGTGCCGGCGTCCCGCGACTGGACACGGTGCTCGCTGCGCTGCCGGAGACCGCGTACCTCGATGTCGAGCTCAAGGGCGACGCCCATGGCGAGGCGACCGCCGACGTCCTGCGGGCGCACCGCGGCGAGGCCCCGGGACGCGCGATCCTCTCCTCGTTCGACGGCGCGGCCCTCGCGACGATGCGCGAGCTGCTCCCCGATTGGCCGCGCTGGCTGAACGCCGAGGATCTCGCCCCGGCGACCCTGTCGCTCGCGGTCGGGCTGGGCTGCACGACCGTCTCGGCGCTGTGGGGCTCGATCACGCCCTCGTCCGTCGAGCGTGCCCGCGGGGCCGGGCTCGCCGTCGCCGCGTGGACCGTGCGCAAGGTGGAGACGTTCGAGCGCATGGGTCGCCTCGGCGTGGTCGCATGCTGCGTCGAGGGGGAGGCGCTCGGCGCGTGACGGCGCGCTTGTAACGCCGCCGGCGAGGATGTTGCCGATATGCTCGCCTCGACGACAACGAGCCCGGCGCGGAGGCAGTGGCTGCGATGGATCCGACGGGTGCGACACCCGGCGAGCGCGAGCTCGTCCTCGACGCGGGCGACGCGCGGGCGGTCGTGCGCGCGGACGAGGGCGGCCGGTTGGGCTCGCTCGTGGTCGGCGGGCACGAGCTGCTCTGGACGAGCGACCCGCAGGGCCTGATCCACTGGGGCAGCTACCCGATGGCGCCGTGGGCCGGCCGGGTCCGGGAGGGGCGGTTCACGTTCGCCGGCGGGGCACACCAGCTGCCGCTCGGGATGCCGCCCCACGCGATCCACGGCGTCGTCTATGACAGGCCGTGGGAGGTGCTGGGCGCCGATCGTCTGGGCATCGAGCTCGACGACCGGTGGCCGTTCCGGGGCCGGGCCGAGCAGCGGTTCGCGCTCGACGAGGACGGGCTCGCGATGACGCTCAGCATCGAGGCGGACGAGCCGATGCCCGCGAGCCTGGGCTGGCACCCCTGGTTCCGTCGCTCGATCGGGGAGGGGATCGAGCCCGTGCGCCTCCGGTTCACGGCCCAGACCATGCTCGTTCGCGATGCCACGGGGATGCCGACCGGCGAGCGGGTCCCGCCGACCCCGGGGCCATGGGACGACGCGTTCACCGATGTCGCCGGGTCACCGCTCCTCGAGTGGGGCAACGCGCTCCGCCTCGAGGTGAGCTCGACCTGCCGCTGGTGGGTGGTCTACACAGAGCCGGCGCACGCGCTGTGCGTCGAGCCGCAGAGCGCGCCGCCCGACGCGCTCAATGGTCAGGCGGACATCGTGGAGCCCGGAACGCCCCTGGTCCACGAGATGCGCTGGCGCTGGGAACGCGGCTGAGGATCGGGCTACTTCCCCGGGACGACCTCGGGTGGCACCAGCCACCGGAGCTGCCCGCGGCTCGCGACGAGGTTCCGCCCGCTCACGTCCACGCGCGCGATCGCGCCCTTCCGCATCGGCACGAGCGGGATCCCCAGCAGCTCCCCGAGGAGCTCGCTGAAATCCGGGTCGTGGCCCACGACGCACGGTCGCTCGGCGTCGGCGTGGGCGAGGAGGATCTCGGACAGCGTGGCAAGGTCGAGCCCGCCGCCCAGCCGCCGGTCGACGACGACCGGCACGTCCAGCTCGTCCGCCACGATCTCGGCGGTCTCCCGGGCCCGCAGCTTGGGCGAGGTGATGAACAGGTCGGGCGCCTCGTCCACGTCGTCGAGCAGCTTGCCCAGTCGCTGAGCCTGGCGCCGGCCCTTTTCGGACAGCGGCCGCTCGGCATCGTCGCCGTGCCAGCGCTCGGGGTCGCCGGCGTGCGCGTGGCGGAGCAGGTGGAGCGCGATCACCCGACCATCATGCCAGCCGGATCCCATGACGCCCCGTGGCATGGCGCTCGGCGATCGGCAGGAACTTGCGGATCCGCTCCTCCAGACCGGTCAGCACCGACCGGAACGCGGTCAGGCGCTCCTCCTCGGACCCCTCGACCGCCGCCGGGTCGGGGAACCCCCAGTGCATGGCCTCCGCCACGCCCGGGAACACCGGGCAGACGCCGCGGGCCTCGTCGCACACGGTGATGACGTAGTCGAACCGTTGGCCGAGGAAGTCGTCGACCGACTTCGACGCGAGGCCGTCGGTCGGGATGCCCGCCTCCTGGAGTACGCGCAGGGTCAGCGGATTGACGCCCTTGGGCTCGATACCGGCCGAGTGTGCGTCCACCCGGTCTCCGCCCAGATGCCGGAACAGCGCCTCGCCCATGATCGAGCGCGCGCTGTTGCCCCAGCAGACGACGAGGATCCGGACGGGCCCGCCGTCAGGGTGCTCCGTCACGGGTTGAGGTCCTCGACCTCGCCCGAGGCGAGGAACACGATGTCCTCGGCAATGTTCGTCACCCGGTCGCCGATCCGCTCCAGGTAGTGCGACGCGAACAGGATCCTCGTCCCGGGCTCCACGTTCGCGCCGTCTTCGCGCATGAGCACGAGGCACCTCGCAAAGATCCCGTGGTACAGGTCGTCGACCTCGTCGTCGAGCTTGGCAACCTCGCGCGCCTTGTCCTCGTCGACGTCCACGAGCGCGCGGATGATGCCGTGGACGAGCTCCGCGACGCGCTCGCCGAGCAGCGGCAGGTCCACGTAGTTGCCGAGCGGCGGGTACGGGGCGAGCTTGCGCGCCTGCTTCGCGACCGACGACGCGTGGTCGCCCATTCGCTCGAGCTCGTAGCTGACGTGGTCGAGGGAGAGCAGGAACCGGAGATCGCGCGCGACCGGCTGCTGGGTCGCGATCGTGCGGGTGATCAGCGCCGAGATCTCCCGCTGCATCTCGTTGATCCGGCCGTCGCTGACGAT
>DASSRG010000060.1:0-3755 GCA_035701885.1 Candidatus Limnocylindrales bacterium | reverse complement strand
CGCCTCTGGATGGGCCGCTACGCGACCGCCCGGCAGATGGACATCGAGTACGCCCGGATCACCGAGGCCGACATCCGGGAGCTGGGCGAGGCCAGCGGGCTGCTCGGCGGTCGCGAGGGCAAGGTCCGAAGGGCGGCCTTCGAGGGAATCTTCACGCAGGCCAGGCGCCGCGACGGCATGCGCGCCTTCGAGAAGCTGACGACGATCGTCGACGGCAAGCGGGTCATCGTCGACGACCCGCCGGTCATCAGCCACGTCGAGATGGAGGGCGGCCGCGCGGCGCAGGAGCTGGTGTTCGGCACGTACCGGGCGTCGCTCAACGAGAACCGGCGGAGCTTCCTCGAGCGGTACCGGCTCGTCGACTGGGCGCTCAAGGTCGTGGGCGTCGGCAGCGTCGGCACGCGGTGCTTCGTCGTCGTCCTCGAGGGGCGAGACCCGGGCGATCCGCTCATCCTCCAGGTCAAGGAGGCCGTCCCGTCCGTCCTGGAGGCGGCGGCCGGGACGGACCGGCACCCGCACCACGGCCAACGGGTCGTGGTCGGGCAGCGCGCGATGCAGGCGACGCCGGACATCCTGCTGGGCTGGACGACGGGCCCGAACGGGCGCCAGTTCTACGTCCGGCAGCTGTGGGACATGAAGGGATCGGTGGACACCAGCCTCCTCCAGCCGCTGGGCATGGGGTTCTACGGGCGGTTGTGCGCCTGGTCGCTGGCCCGGGCCCACGCGCGGACCGGCGATGCGATCGCCATCGGCGCCTACCTCGGGACCAGCGACAAGTTCGACGGCGCGATCGCCGACTTCGCCGAGGCGTACGCGGACGTCAACGATCGTGACTACGCCGCCTACGTGGCAGCGATCGATTCGGGCCGGGTCCAGGTGCCGTCGGCCTGAGGGAGTCCGAGCCGGCGGGACTTCAGGCGCGCGCAGCCACCTCTTCGGGCGCGGGCATCGAGTACCCGTGCTCGACGATGCGCTCCGCGCTCTCGCGATACGCCTCGATCGTCGGCGCCGTGCGGGCGCGGAAGCCCTCCACGAGCCGGTTGTACATGGAGAAGCCGGACGCGATGAGCACCGCGAGCTGGACGTCGGCGTCGGTCGCGCCGGCGTCGACGGCGGCCTGCACGTCCTCGGACGTGAGGCCGCGCGGCGTTGCTGCCAGCGTGCGGGCGATGTGGAGCAGCGCGCACATCTTGTTGTCGAGGCCGTCGGACGAGCCGGTCTTGATGATGTCGAGCAACGGCACCTGGCCGGATTCGCCGTCCTTCTCGAGGAGGGCCGTGGCGAAGGCGCCGTGGGAGTCCATGCAGAAGAAGCAGTCGTTCTCCGCCGACACCGCGGTCGCGATCATCTCGCGCTGGTGCCGGCTGAGGGTCGCGCCCGGGTAGTCCTTCACGAGCAGCTCGTCCGCGAGCCCGCGGAGGTGGACGCCGAGCCCCGGCCGGAGCGCCATCGCGACGAGGATCCCCGGCACCTCGGGCAGCCCGCCGACGATCGGCTCCTGCATCGCGCGCTCGACGCGTTCCTGTTCGCGGGTCACTGCTTCGTCCTCCGTCCCCGGCGTTCCCTGGTCGGGTCGTATGATGCGGCACCGTCACCAAACAAGCACCGGGGGATCCCCACCGTGCGAAGACCGCGTCACCCGTGACCGCACCGGCGCGGACCCTGACCCTCGGCGGGACGCCGTACCCGCTCGTCCTTCCGAACATCCGCGACCCGCGGCTCCACGTGGCGTCCGTGATCATCACGATCCACGTGCTGGGCCAGGTAGGGCTGCACTTCCACGTGAGCGTCCCCCAGATCCTCGCGGCGATCCTCGCCTGCTGGGTGATGGAGGTCGCGCTCACCTTCCGGTCCGCCCGGATGTTCGTCTGGCCCGCCAGCGCGATGCTCACCGGCAGCGGCGTCGCGCTGATCCTGCGCGTCGTCGGCACGCCCGCCGACCAGCCCTGGTACACCGGCGACTGGTGGGTGTTCGCGGGCGTCGCCGCGTTCTCGCTCGCGACGAAGTACGTCATCAAGTACCGCGGCACCCACGTGTTCAACCCGTCGAACGTCGGCCTGGTCATCGCGTTCGTCGTGCTCGGCAGCTCGCGGGTGGAGCCGCTGGACTTCTGGTGGGGGCCGCTCACCGTGTGGCTGCTGATCGCCTACACGGTGATCCTCGTCGGTGGGACGCTCATCACCCGGCGGCTCAAGCTGATCGCGCTCGCGGCGACGTTCTGGCTGGCGATCACGGCCGGTCTCGGCGTGCTCGCCGCGTCCGGCCACTGCATGACGGCGAACTGGGCGTTCGCGCCCGTCTGCGGCTTCGACTTCTGGCGGGTGATCGTGATCTCGCCCGAGCTCCTGATCTTCCTGTTCTTCATGATCACCGACCCCAAGACGACGCCGAGCGGGCGCGTCGGCAGGATCGTCTTCGGGCTGTTGGTGGCGATCGTGAGCACGCTGCTGATGGCGCCCCAGACCGACGAATTCGGGACGAAGGTGGGCCTGCTGGCGGGGCTCGTGCTGGTGTGCGCCGCCAGGCCGCTCATCGATCGCGTCGTGCCCGCGCCCGGCTCCGAGGACGATCGCGTGCGGGCGTATCTCCGGCGGCTCGTCCCGGTCGGCGCGTCGGGGTCCGGTTTGGCGCACCGCATGGCGGTGGCGGGCGTCGGCCTCGTGGCCGTGCTCGTCGTGGGGACGGGGATCGTGGTCGCCGGGACGCCGGCCCGCGGGACCGTGACGCCGGTCTCGGTCGAGGCGCTCACGAGGACGCCCACGCAGATCGATCCCGCGACGCTCCCGGCGATCACCGTGAGCGACGACGTGCGCTCGTTCGACCCGGAGCTCGACGGGGCGGGGATGGAGGCGGTCGTCGTGACGCTCGCCCAGAACCTGGGGCTCGAGCGCCAGGCGCTGCTGTCGGGCGACGCGAAGCTGCTCGAGGCCGTCGACCACGGCGATCGGCTGGACGAGATGCGGCGGCGGCTCACGGACACGACGGCGAGCGGCATGACACGCGTCGAGCGCTACGCGTTCGACTCGATCGCCACCCGTCTCATCGTGCCGTTCGGCAAGCAGACCGGGCTGTCGCTGGGCCTCGACTCGCGCGGCACGGTCACGGAGGAGGTCTACGACGCGAACGGGAACCTCGTGTCCAGCGACGAGCGCCCGTTCGAGCAGACCTTCGCGGTACGGCGCGCGCTCGGCAACCGCTGGCTGAATGTCGGAGCGTTCCCGATCGGGAGCGACGGTCCGTAGTCCGGCCGGGCCCGCCGTAGAATGGCCCGCACATCGGGGCGTGGCGCAATGGCGGCGCACGTGCTTTGGGAGCACGAGGTTGTGGGTTCAAATCCCACCGCCCCGACCATCTCTCCTGCTGGTTGATGGCCCACGGCGTGGGCGAGCGTCACGTGGCGCCCCGGCCGATGAACGCGGCGTTGAGGATCCACAGCGCGCCGAGGGCGACGAGCGCCACCGCGGCGGCCGAGATCCAGGCGCGGACCCGGTGCGGCGAGAAGGACGCCGCGCCCGCGAGGCCGAGCGTCGCCATCGCGACGAGCGCGAGCAGCGCCACGTTGAGGATCGTCATGCTCGAGCCGGTCGCGACGAGCACGACCGCCGTCAGCACCGTGGCGCCGATCGCGACGACCCCGACCGCCGTCCGGACGGCGGGGGACAGCGCCGGGACCGCGTCTTCGCGCGTGGAGCCGGCCATCGCGAACAGCCCGATCGCAGACGGGATGCCGAGCGTCGCGGCGAGCCCGATCGCC
>DASSRG010000059.1:0-2025 GCA_035701885.1 Candidatus Limnocylindrales bacterium | reverse complement strand
GGGCGTCCTCTCCGATGCGGTGAAGGAGCGCCTGCTGGAGGGGATCCTCGACGGGACATATGCCCCGGGCTCGCGGATCGTGGAGACGCGCGTCGCCCGCGAGCTGGGCACGAGCCAGGCACCCGTCCGGGAAGCCCTGCGTGACCTGGAGGCGCTCGGCGTCGTCGAGATCTCCCCGTTCCGCGGCGCGCGCGTGCGCCGGCCGTCGCTGGACGAGCTGCTCGAGGCGTACGTCATCCGCGCCGAGCTCGAGAGCCTGGCGGCGCGACTCGCGGTGCCGGGCCTCGCCGACGACGAGCACGCCGGCCTCGGCGCGCTGCTCGACGAGATGCTGCGCTGCGCGGCCGACGGTGACACGATCGGCGAGGCGGCGGCGGACGCGGCGTTCCACGCATGGCTCGTCGACCGGGCAGGCAACGGCACGCTGCGGCGGCTGTGGGGCCAGCTCGAACCCTACTCGCGGACCTACATCAACATGGCCGTGCCGGGTGGCGATCGCCGCCTGATGGCCGAGCTTCACCGCCCGGTGCTCGACGCCGTGCGCTCGGGCGACCCGGGCCGCGCCGAAGCCGCCATCCGCGAGCACTTCGCGACGGCACGCCGGTCGCTCGCCGACCGCTGGGTGGATCCGGCGCCGGCGGCGACACGCACCCGCTCAGGCGAGGCCGAAGCCGAAGCTGACGCGGCCTCCGCCACCGCGACCGAAAGGATCCGATGACCCAGACCCCGCAGCTCACCGAGGAGTTCTCGGCGGGCCCCGCCCGCCTTCGCGTCGACGTGGTCGGCGGCACTCCGCGGGACCACGTCCTCGACGACCTCGCGTTCCTCGAGTACCGCCTCGCCGACGTCAGCGTCTCTCCGGCGACGACCCTCGCCGAGGCCGACATCACCTGGATCCAGGACGGGCCGAAGTCCGTGACCCACGACCGCCGGCGGGTCACGTTCACCGGCGACTGGGCGGCCGGCCCGCTCCAGAAGGTCATCGTCGCGGTGCTCGCGCTCAAGCTCGAGGAGCTGGGCCTCCACCCGAGCCACGGGGTCGCCGTCAACTACCGAGGGAAGACCTTCCCGTTTCTCGGCGGCGAGTCGAACCGCGGCAAGACGATGTGCCTGATCGAGGCCGGTGTGCGGGGCGCGCGGCAGGTCTCGTCCGAGACCACGGTCATCGACGAGGACGGCCGCGCCGTCATGGGCTCCAAGGACGTGTTCCTCCGCACGCGCACCGAGGGCACGGAACGGTCCGACAAGGCCGCGCCGAACAAGGGCGTCGTCCGGTTCTGGGGCGAGCTGCCGACGTGGGAGCTGTACGAGGGCACGCCAGACATCGACCTCGTCATCGTCCCGATGCTGGACGGCAACGCCGACACCGCCGTCAACGAGATGGGCCCGTTCGAGCGCCAGTTCCAGTTCCTCCACTCGCTCCAGAACTACTTCCTGACCAACGAGCTCCTCGCCCCGGGCCACGTCATGCCGCTGCTCGACACCGACGAGCTGCGGGCGCGGCGCGCGGCCTTCGTCCAGCGGTTCTGCGAGCGCCCGTTCTACTTCATCCGCGCCGCGACGCCGCAGCTGATCCTCGACGAGGTCGAGAAGGTCCTGTAGCCGGGCGCCACGAGACGAGATGCAGCCGTTCGCCTACGCCCGACCCGACACCCTCGCCGAGGCCGTCGACCTGCTCGTCCGGCACCGCGACGGCGCGCGCGTGCTCGCGGGCGGGACGGACCTCGTGATCCGGCTGCGCGACGGCTCCTACGCGCCGTCCGTCGTCGTCGACGTGAAGGCCGTCCCCGAGCTCTCCCCAGGGATCCGCGCCACGCCCGACGGGGGCCTGCTGATCGGCGCGACGACGACGATGACCGAGATCGCGGCCCACCCGGTCATCCGGCGCGACGTCGCGGCGCTCGCCGAAGCCGCCGCGGTCGTGGGCTCCGTCCAGATCCGCAACCGCGCGACGCTGGCCGGGAACCTGTGCAACGCCTCGCCGGCGGCGGACACCGCGCCCGCGCTGCTCGTCCACGGCGCGGT
>DASSRG010000058.1:0-17085 GCA_035701885.1 Candidatus Limnocylindrales bacterium | reverse complement strand
GGGCGTCACCGGATCGAACCCGTCGTCGCCGTGGCCCGGTATGGATGGGGAACGCAGGAATGGGAGGTCCTGGGTGCCCTATCCGCCGATCGTGCTCGACCGCGCCGCGAACCTGCCGCTGTACCGTCAGATCGAGGTCTCACTGCGTCGATCGATCCTCGACGGGCGCATCGGCCCGGGCGCCCGGCTGCCGGGCATCCGCGACTACGCCCGCCACCTGGGCGTCGGCGCCGTGACCGTGATGACCGCGTACGAACAGCTGACCGCCGAGGGCTACCTGGAAGCGCGGCCGGGGCTGGGGACGGTCGTCGCGCCCGGGCTGCCCGACCTGCGGCAGGGCACGCGGCCGCGGTCCGTCCCGGCGAGGGGCCCCGCCGAGCCCGAGCGCGTGCTGCCCGAGGTCTCTGCCGGCCCCCGCCGCCCGTTCTTCGAGGGGACGCGCTCGCGGCCGCGGTTCGACTTCCGGACGGGGTCGACGAGCCTCGACCTGTTCCCGTCTGCGGTCTGGGAACGGCTCCTGCCCCGGGCATGGCGGGACCTGGCCTCCGATCCCGGGCCGGCCACGACGTACCGCTGGCCCGAGGGCGATCCGCGGCTCCGCGCCGAGCTCGCCGCCTACCTCGGGATGTCGCGGGCCGTGCGCGCCAGGCCCGAGCAGGTCGTGGTGACCGCCGGCGCGCAGGGTGCGTTCGCCACGGCGGCGCGGCTGTGGCTCTCCGACGGGCGCACGCTGGCCACCGAGGACCCGTCGAGCCCGCACCTGCGCCGCACGTTCGAGGCACTCGGCGTGGAGACGCTGCCGGTCCCCGTCGACGACCGCGGCTTGCTCGTCGACCGGCTGCCTGACGGCCCGTCGGGCGTGCTCGTCACGCCGTCATGGCAGTACCCGAACGGCGGCACGATGCCCGTCGCGCGGCGGATGCACCTGCTCGCCTGGGCGGCGCGCAACCGGGCCGTGGTGATCGAGGACGACTGCGACTCGGAGCTGCGGTACGAGGGCCATCCGCAGCCGTCGCTCCAGGGGCTGGACGATGGCGGGCGGGTGCTCTACGTGGGCACGTTCTCCAAGGTCCTGTACCCGGGCCTCCGCCTGGGCTGCGCGGTCGTGCCCGAGTCGGCGGTCGAGGTGTTCGTGGCGCGGCACGAGGCGGCGTACCGCGGCCCGGGCGCGCTGGAGCAGCGGGCGCTCGCGCTGTTCCTCGCCGAGGGCCACTTCGAGCGCCACCTCGCCCGGCTGCGAGTGCACTTCGCCGAGCGCCAGGCCGCGCTGCTCGCGGCGCTCGCGACGGAGCTCGGGACGGTCGTCTCGGCTCGGCCGGCTGCCGCCGGGACGCACCTCGTCGTGCGGATCGAGGACGTCAGCCTCAGCGCGACCAGACTCGCGATGCGGGCGCGATCGATCGGGGTGGCAGTCGAGCCGCTGTCGTTCTCGCGGCGCCTGGACACGGGCGACCGGGAGCTGCTGCTCCACTACGCGCGGCTGACCCCCGAGGAGCTCCGCGCGGGTGTCCGGTTGCTCGCCCGCGCCGCCGACCGACCGCTCCTCGCCGACGCCGCAACCGCCTGAGGGCAATGACGCCCGCGCTGGGTGCCGCGCGAGCGGGGTGATCGCCGGATAAGCCTGAAACCAGTGGCCGGGAAGTGGGCGTCGTCACCCTTCGTGCATGAACGAGAAGGAACGACGACGCGAGAAGCGCCGGCGGAAGGCCGGCAAGGACCACGCGACCTGGGACGTCGGCAACGGCGTGGTGCAGGCGACACCCGAGGCGGTGCTGCGGGCGATGGGCGGGCTGCCGCCGGACCTCGACTGGGAGGTGCTCGCGCCGAACGTGATCCCGATCCTCCCGAGGCGGCGCCCGATGCCGCCGATGGCCGGCGAGCCGTTCCGGGTGACGCTGCCGCCCGGGATCCCGACCGGGTTCGGGATCGACATCGGGCCAGCCTTCCTCGTCGTGGGCTCATCGCTGCTCGAGACATGGCCGATCGACGCGGGCGAGCTCGTCGCGACGGCGCTCGAGAACCTGCGGGGCCGGATGCGCGGTGTGCGACCGCGCGACCTCGTACGGCAGACGCTCGACGACGTGCCGGCCCGCGTGCTCCAGTCGGGCGTCGGATGCGCATCCGCGTTGCTGCTCGTCCCCGACGAGCTGACCCGGATCTTCGGCACCGACCCGCAGTGCCTGATCGCGCCGATGCGAGACCTGCTCGTCTCGCTGCCGGCGGACACGGACCGGACGTTCGTCGCGTGGCTGAACGAGGAATTCAGCGAGATGGACCCGAACGGTCTTGCCCTCGACGCGTTCGCGCTCGACGACGGCGTGCTGCGGTACGAGGCGCTGGGGTCGCGGGACGCGGTCCTCAGCCGCCGACAGTGACGTTCATGGTGACCGAGTCGGTCGCACCGCCGGCCGACGTCGCATCCAGCCGCACCTCGTATGTCCCCGGCTCATCGTAGGTGTGGTTCGGGTTGCGCCCGGTCGAGGTGCTGCCGTCGCCGAAGGACCACTTCCACGTGTCCGCGTTGGTCGTGTGGTTGAAGAAACGCACCCTGAGTCCGTCAACCTCGTAGTCGAAGTCGGCGACAGGCTTCGGCGTGGGCGTCGGTGTCGGATCCGGTGTCGGCGTGGGGGTCGGCGCAGGAGTCGGCGTCGGTGTCGGCGTCGGGTCCGGCGTCGGGGTGGGAGTCGGCGTGGGATCCGGGCCGGGCGGGTCGGTCGGATCCGGGCTGGCGCCCCCACCACCGGGGGTCGGCGTTGGGGCCGACGGGCCGGTCGTGGGCCCGCCACCCGGCCTGTCCGTGCCCTGATCGGGGGTGGCGTCGGTTCCGCCCGTATCGGTGCCCCCAGTACCGTCGCCGGTGACCGGCGGGGTCGAGGTGTCCAGCCCCGCGACGCCGAACGGATCCGGGCGCGGCGACCCGTCGCCGCTCGCGTCGCCCAGCGCGACCGGGAAGCCGGTGCCGTCGGGTGGCTCCGTGGTGAGGGCGATCTCGCCCTTCGGCGGGGTCCAGATGAACGCGGAGAACGCGATCGCGCCGACGATCCCGATCGCGGCGATCAGCGTGAGGTTCAGCGCCCAGTCGCGCGCCCGCCGTCCCTGCGGCTTCGGTTCCGCCGCCCGGCGCTTCGCCTTCACCTGCACCGCCGGGTTCGCCCCGCTCCGCCACTCGGCGGCGCCAAAGGGCCCGGGCTCGGCCATCGCCGCGCCGGTCGGAGCGCCGGACGCGGCGTCGACATGCGGCCGGGCGGGTGCGCCGACCGGTGCAGGGCCTGCGGCGGCGTCGCGCGGCACGGCGGTCCGGGCGAGCGGATCGGCGAGCGTGAACGCTGGCTGCGCGGGCACTCGGGCCGGCACGGGGGCGTTCGAGACCGGTGCCCCCGCCTGGGCCATGGACGCAGCCGCGAGCCCCGTTGCGACGCCGGGAACGGCCTGCGACCCGTCCGGCGCCGCTGCGCGCCGCACGGCCGGACTCACCGCGTGCGCCGGCTGGCCGGGCACGGGCACGGGCGTTCCGTCGGGGCGTGAGGCGGGAAGCATGAGGTCGGGGCTGGTTCGCGGGCTGGCGGCGTGGGCACGCGGATCGGGGGGACGGCGGTCGATCGTCACGGTTCGGAAGCGGCGCCCGATGACGGCTCCGACCATCGCCGCGATGACGATGGCAAGCAGCACGCCTCCGACCAGTGCGATCGTCTCTATCGGCATCGCCCCTCAACCGGGATCCAGTTCCCCCGCGCGATCCTACAGGCACCTTGCAGGAATCGCACCCTCGGGCGGATCACGCATTCGCTCGCGTGACGCCCGGGACGGCGTGCCGGAGACCGCCGCCGTCCGTACGCTGGACGAACACAGCCCCCTCCACGGAGTCCCGATGACCGACCCGGCACCCGCCCGCCGCCCGCTCCGCCACGCGGGCTATCGCTCGTACGGGTACCTCGAGCCGGGCCGCGACTACCGCGTCTTCGATCTCTCGCCGGAGGTGGACCGCGTCCCGCCGCACGTCGTCGAGGTCAGCGACGCAGAGGAGGCACGCGTCTGGCGGCTGCTCTCGACGCACCCGGCAATCAGCCTCCACGACCACCTCGAGGTCTACCCGTCGAACCTCGGCGAAGCCGATGACTGGGTCCGCGACGCCCATCCATCCACCGGCTACGAGGGACTGGCGCGCTCCGGCCTCGCGGCCGCGTTCGAGAACTTCGGCGACGGGACGGCGACGATCACGAGCAAGAGCGGCTGGAAGTGGTCGGACGTCATCCACGACATCGGCGTCCGCTACGCCGACTGGGCGCACCAGGACTTCGTCGTCCGCGGTGAGACGATCGCCGACATCGAGCGTGCCTTCGGAAACGGCCAGGTCGCCGTGATCGCCGCACTCGAGGCCGCCACGCCGATCGAGAATGAGCTCGACCGGATCGACGTCCTGTACGGCTTCGGCGTCCGGATGCTCGGCGTGACGTACAGCGAGTCGAACGCGCTGGGATCCGGCTGCCGGGAGACGACCGACGGCGGCCTCACCGGGTTCGGGCGCCGCGCCGTCGAGCGCATGAACCGGCTGGGCATCCTCATCGACGTCAGCCACGCGGGCGACCGGACGAGCGTCGAGACGATCCGCGCATCGACTGCCCCGGTGTGCATCAGCCACTCCGGCTCCCGGGAGCTGTGGCCGATCAGCAAGTGCAAGCCGGACGACGTCATCCGGGCCTGCGCCGAGCGCGGCGGGGTCATCGGGATCGAGGCCGCGCCGGGCACGACGATGGTGAAGCCCGACCTCGAGGAGGCGTCGATCGAGACGTTCATGCGCCACTTCGAGTACTGCGTCGACCTCGTCGGCATCGACGGCGTCACGTTCGGCCCGGATACGTTCTTCGGCGACCATGCGGGCACGTACCTCACGCCGCAGGGGGCGCTGCTCGCGAGCGGCGACTCGGAGTACGACAGCGTCGTGCCCGAGTACGTCGTGGGGCTCGAGAACATCGGGGACTTCCCGAACATCGTCCGCTGGCTCGTGAAGCACGGCTACACGGACGACGACATCGCCAAGGCGATCGGCGGCAACACGCTCCGCGTCCTCGAGCAGGCCTGGGCCCGCTAGCGGCGGGCCATCGGTGCGATAGTCGGCGGATGGCGCAGGCCTCTGCCCCGAACCCGCCGCCCCGTCGCCGGCTCCGGGGGCTGGTCCTCGACCCCGCGCCCCTCCGCCACGACCGCGACTATCGCCTGCTGTGGGCGGGCCAGGCGATCAGCGCCATGGGCAGGCTCATCACGCGGGTCGTGCTCCCGTACCAGATCTACGTCCTCACCAACGACCTGCTCGCCGTCGGGCTGCTGTCGATCGTCCAGCTCGTCCCGATCCTGATCTTCTCCCTGGGTGGCGGCGCGGTGGCCGACGCCGTCGACCGACGCCGGTTGCTGCTCATCACGCAGGTGGCGCTCATGGGGTGCTCGGTCGCCCTGGTCGCGCTTGCGCTCGTGCCCGCGCCCCCGCTCCTCGCCCTGTACGCGGTGGCGTTCCTGTCGGCAGGCCTCGCGTCGATCGACCAGCCGGCGCGCGCCTCCTCGATCCCCCGGCTCGTGCCCCCGCACCGGCTCCCCGCGGCGATCGCCCTGAACACCGCGGTCTTCAACGCGTCGGCGATCGTCGGTCCCGCAGTGGGCGGGATCGTGCTGGCGATGGCGGGCATCGCCGCCGCATACGTGCTCGATGTCCTGACCTACCTCGCGGCGATCGTGGCCCTGTTGCTGATGAAGCCGATCCCACCGGCTGCCGGGTTCGCCCGCGCGAGCATCGGGTCGATCGTCGAGGGCCTCCGGTTCGCGGCCAGCCGCCGGTCGATCCTCGCGACGTTCCTCGTCGACCTCAACGCGATGGTCTTCGGCTCGCCCCAGGCGCTGTTCCCGGCCCTCGCGCTCGACGTGTTCGGGGTCGGTCCGGCCGGGGTCGGGTTCATGGCCTCGGCGGCCGGGGTCGGGGCGCTCGTCGCGGCGCTGTTCAGCGGATGGACCGCCAGCGTCGCCCGGCCCGGCCGAGCGGTGCTGGTCGCGGTCGGGGTGTGGGGGCTCGGCATCATCGGGTTCGGGCTCGCGGTGTTCAGCTTTCCGCTGGCGCTGCTGTTCCTCGCGATCGCCTCGGGCGCCGATGTCATCAGCGCCGTGCTGCGCAGCTCGATGCTCCAGGTCCTCACGCCCGACTCGCTGCGGGGCCGCGTGAGCTCGATCCACGTCCTGGTGGTCACCGGCGGCCCGCGGGTGGGCGACGTGGAGGCGACCGCGGTCGCGACGGTCGTCGGGCCGGCGGGGTCCGTCGTCGCGGGCGGCGTGCTGACGCTGCTCGGGCTCGGCGCGATCCACCTCGCGATGCCCGAGTTCGCGCGGCTGCGGCTCCGGCTCGACGAGGGTGCACCTCCCGACGACGAGGCTCCGCCGGGCCATTCGGCCGCCGTCAGCGGAACGCAGGTGGCCGGAACCTCGCTCGCCGCCGACCCGTAACCTCGGGCGATGGGTCCGCGGCTGTTCGGCATCCCGGCGACCGAGGCGTCGTCGATCGCGATCCTCCGTCGCGGGCCGAGCGACTGGAGCCACGTCGGGCGGTGGGACCCGGAGGCCGGCACGTACGAGCCCGGGGCGTGGATCCACGGCCGGCTCTACCCGCAGCGGTGCGACGTCTCGCCCGATGGCCGGTGGCTCGTCGCGTTCATCTACAAGGACAGCTGGTCGTGGCAGGCCGGCCCGACGTACCTCGCGGTCTCGCGGCTGCCGTGGCTGACCGCCCTCGCCGCGTGGGGAACGGGGAGCACGTGGACGCGTGGCCTCCGCTTCGTCCCGAAGGGCACCGCGGCCTTCCCGCCCGGGCCGCCGGATGTCGGCGACGTCGCGCCGCTCCTCGCCCGCTACGACGTGGAGCTGCGGCGCGCGATCTCGTTCGCCGTCGAGCGCGACCGGGGCTGGACCGAGACCGCCGGCACGCCGCCGTTCGAGACGCGGGGAGCCTGGGATGAGCGTGACGTCGAGCGAGTGACGATGGAGAAGTCGCGCCCCGGGGACCCCGCCACCCGTCTCCTCGTGCGCGGCCGGTTCGCCGCACACCGGTCGATGGAGCCGGCCGTCGGCGGGGTGCGCTACTTGATCGCGCCCGCGGGCGCAGATGACGGCGACGCGATGTCGCTGCGCGATGTGCAATGGGCCGACTGGTCTCGCGACGGCCGGCTCCTCGTCGCGACCATGACGGGCGAGCTCGAGGTGCGCGACGATCCTGGCCGCGAGGACGCGTCGTGGCGCCATGACCTCTCGAGCATGACGCCGAGCCCGCAGCCGGCCCCCGCCGAAGCGAGCCGGTGGTAGACCGAAGACCGCCGAGAGGCGGCCGGGTGCGCCGCGATGCTCACACCCGGTAGAGGCGGACGATGATCCGGTAGGCGCTCGTGCGGCCCCAGCATGTCTGGAGGGTGATCGCCGGTGTGTTCGTGGCGTTCCACGCCCACTGGCTTCCGGCCATTCCGCGATAGATGAACGTCTTGGGCACCACCCGGATCCAGGCAACCTTGTAGCGCCGGGTGACTCCTTCGCGGGTCCAGTAGGCGATCTGGCCCCGGCGCAGCTTGCCGTCGCGGTAGGCATCGTGGAGTGGATCGAACACGCCCCAGGCATGGCCCAGGAGGTACATGTTTCCATGGCCCGCGCAGGACCACTTCATGACCTTGTTGGGCAATGTCCCTCCCCGGCAGCCGAAGCGGTAGACGGTGCGCTTCATCCCGTTCGCAGCGGGGTACCGGAACGTCCCGATCGGTTCGTACGCCGCCGCGGTCGACGCGGTCCCGGTGACGGCGGATCCCACCGCCGATGTGGCCATGCACGCCAGTGCGAGGGCAGCCGCGATCAGGATCGCCGGGATCGGGTGGAGCACGAAGCGGCGGATCCACGTTGCCATGTGCCCAATCGCACGCGTCCACACGGGCCGACGCGAGCGCGCAGTGCGACGTGCTGTGGGGGCAGAACAGGAACGTGAGGCGCTCGACGCGGCGATCGCCGTTCGTGCCCCCGGGCACGCCTTGTCAACCATTCTATGACTGCACGCAACCCCTCCACGCGGCGCGGGGGGGAATTCGCCGCGTTCCGTCGCTGGCGGGCGTTTACGATGCTGCTCGCGGCCCGGCCGCCTCCGTCACGACGCACGAGGGTGCAATGAGCGTCAGCGACAACCTCATCCCCGGCGAGACCATCACCTTCGAGTCCCAGAAGCACTGGATCGCGCCGGCGCGCGACTCGCTGCCACCCGTCGGGCTCATCGTGCTCGCCGGCCTGCTCGGGATCATCAAGCCCGGCGGCGACGGGTTCTTCGGCTGGATCGGCAGCGTGCTCGGGGTGATCCAGTGGGGGCTGGTGATCGTCGGGGTGGTGTGGATCGTCTACAACGTGGTCGTCTGGCGGACGGCGCAGTTCGCCGTCACGAACCTGCGCGTGCTGCGCTACGAGGGCCTGATCAAGCGCCGCAGCTCCGAGACCCTCCTGTCGAGCGTGACCGACGTGCGTCTCGCCGTCGGGCTCGTCGGCCGACAGCTGGGCTATGGCGACCTGCGGATCCTCACCGGTGCGGGCGAGGCGGCTGCCGACGAGTTCCGCACGATCACGACCCCCACCGACTTCCGGAACGCGATGATGGCGCGCCGGATGGCCGCCGAGAACGCGGCGATGTCCGGGAGCGGTGCGGCTTCGAGCGCAGCGCCTGCCCATGCCCAGGTGTCGGTGGCGGAATCGCCGGGCCCCGCGCCGGCCGCGGCGACGGCCGCGTTCGCCGCGACGTCTGCGGCCACCCCGGACATCGCCGCAGCGCAATCGGGCGCCGAGGCCGCCGACGCGATCCGGCACCTCGGCGAGCTCCGCGACCAGGGCCTGATCACGGACGACGAGTTCGAATCGAAGAAGCGGGAGCTGCTGGCCCGCATGTGAACGCGGGACCACGACCACCATGACCGAGGCGCTCGGCGGCGCGACCCAGTGGCTCAGCGAGAACGCGCTCGCGCTGCTCATCGTCG
Source organism: Candidatus Limnocylindrales bacterium (assembly GCA_035701885.1). Taxonomy (GTDB): domain Bacteria; phylum Chloroflexota; class Limnocylindria; order Limnocylindrales; family CSP1-4; genus CAIXZV01. The sequence goes on along the minus strand of DASSRG010000058.1, from coordinate 8,059 downwards.
CCGCCCTGCTGCTGTTCCTCTACCGCGGGCTGAAGCCGCTCGTGCGGCGCATGCTGACCCGCGTCATCACCGCCCAGGAGTCACTGGCCGGCGACGACCCGGCGCACCGGGAGGAGGTGGGCCGGCGGGTCGCCACGATCGAGGACCTGATCACCCGGCTGCTGAAGTCGGCCGTCACGATCGCGATCGTCGCGGTGTTCCTGGGCGTGTTCAACCTGTGGCCCGCGCTCGCGGGGCTGGGCCTCGTCATCGCGGCGCTGACGCTGGCCGGCCAGAGCATCGTGCTCGACTACCTCATGGGCATCCTGATCCTGCTCGAGGGCCAGTACTTCAAGGGCGACATCGTGCGGATCAACGCCGTCGAGGGCGTGGTCGAGGAGGTCGGCATCCGGCGCACCCAGGTCCGGGACGTGCAGGGCACGCTGCACTCGATCTCCAACGGCCTGATCCGTGAGAGTGCCAACCGCACGCGGACGTACGCCACGGCGACGGTCGACATCGATGGGGTGGCCGATGGCGACGTCGAACGAGTGATCGAGCTGCTTGATGGCGTGGGGGTCGAGATTGCCGCGGACCCGGCGTTCGAGGCGGACTTCGGGACGAACGGTCCGCCGACGTACGCGGGCACCATTCGGCTGTCCGCGTTCGGATCGACCCTTCGCCTTTCCGGTCGCGTTCGACCCGAGGCCCGGGCTCGGACGGAGGCAGAGATGCGCCGCCGCGTCGCTGGCCGCCTCGCCGCCAACGACATCAAGCTGATCGTCGGGCCGGTCGTCGCCCAGCCGCCTGCGCGATAGGTGGCGGCGGGCGACTCGTCGGAGACGAGGCCACCCGCCGCAGTTCGCGGCTAGACGTCGGACGCGTCGAGGGACGGCGCCGGGACCGCGCTCGCGTCCGGGACGGTCGTGCCGCCGGAAACGCCGCTGTCACCCGACGTGCCCGCGCCGCCCGAGCCCCCGTCGGCCGGGCAATCGCGGTGGACGCCACGACCCGCGCCGTTCTGACCCGGACCGGCTGGGTTCGTCGGGGCGGTGTCGGGGGGCGTCGCGCCGGGCGAGGTCGTGCCGTCGGAGCCGGTGGTCGGCGAGGTGGTGGGGACCGGCGTTGTGGTCGCTGCAGGATCCGCGGCCAGCGCGACCGCCGATCCGCCGACGACGAGCAGACCGACGGCGAGACCCGCCACGGCGATGGATCGCCTGACGCCGTCGAGGGGGCCGCGGGGAGTCGACGGCTGGATGGGGCTGTTGTCCATGGATGCCTCCGTGCCTGAAGGGGTGCGAACCGGCGCGCCAGTCGCGCTCGGTTTCCCCATCTCGCCGGGATTCACTGAGAGCCGGATGAGGCGGCGGCCCATCCCGGGCAACCCGCAGCAATGTCACAGCCGACGTTCAGGAACGGACCAATGACGGGCCGATCGGCCCTCGCATCGGCCCGTCGGTCGCGCCACGATCACCGCGAGCACGGGAGCGAACCATGTCGGCGGATGTCCTGCGCTGGGTGGTCGGGATCGCGGTCGTTGCCCACGGGGTGGGGCACGTCCTGTTCATGCCGCTGCTAAACGGCGTGTTGCGCCTGGACACGACCGGACAGTCATGGCTCACGGGCGGCGTGCTGGGCGACGCGGGAACGGCCGTGCTGGCGAGCGTCCTGGCCGGCCTCGCGGGGGTCGCGTTCGTGGCGGCGGGCGTCGGCGTCATCGTCCAGGCCACGTGGTGGCGTCAGCTGGCGATCCTGGCCTCTGTCGTCTCGATCGTCCTGGTCGCCGCGATGTGGAACGGCATCCCCACCAGCAGCGGCGCGTTCGCGCTTGCCTTCGACGTCGTCGTCCTGCTGGCGCTGCTCGTCGCCCACTGGCCGGCGCCGGAGTCGATCGGCTCCTGACTGCCTCAACCGCGGTGTGATGCGCAATTGACGGACGCGGCCTCGGCAGCGCGGCCGTTCGGCACACCATCAAGGTCATCCTCGGGCGACACACCGGCCATGGACGGCCGGCGCAGGAGGACCCATGGACGCGATCGCCCTGCTCAAGGCTGACCACGACAAGATGCGCAGGCTGCTCACCGAGCTCGAGTCCACCACGGAGCGCGGCGAGAAGACGCGCCAGGAGCTGTTCGCGACGATCAAAGGAGAGCTCACGCTCCACGAGGTGATCGAGGAGGAGATCTTCTACCCGGAGCTCAAGGCTCACCCGAAGTCGGAGGACACCGTCCTCGAGGCGTTCGAGGAGCACCACGTGGTGGACCTCGTGATGGCGGAGCTCGAGCAGCTGGACGTCACCGACGAGACGTGGGGCGCCAAGGCCACGGTCATGAAGGAGAACGTCGAGCACCACATGGAGGAGGAGGAGGGCGAGATGTTCAAGCAGGCTCGCCAGGCCTTCAGCCGGGAGGAGCTCGAGGACCTCGGTCGCCGGATGGAGGAGCGCAAGATCTCCGCCGGCCGCGAGCTGGGGATCCCGGTCCGGGCCTGAGGGGGCGCGAGACCGGCGAAGCCGGTCCGAGGACCCGATCGCCCGCCCCGCAGCCGTCGCCTGCCTGCAACCGGTCGTCCGGCTTCGTCGTGCCCTCGCGCGCCGTCGCGCACCCGATGCTGGCGCCCGATCCGCAGGAGGTGCGCCAGTGTCCGTCCGCCAGCAACCCATCACCGGCCTCGACGAACCCGCCGCCGTCGGCAACCTGCGGTTCATCGGCAACGCGACCGTCCTGCTCCGGCTTGGCGGGTTCACGATCCTCACCGATCCGAACTTCATCCACCGCGGCGAGCAGATCCCGCTCGGGTACGGCCTGACGACGACACGACTCACCGACCCCGCGCTCGAGATCGAGGAGCTGCCGCCGCTTGACCTCGTCGTGCTGTCGCACTGGCACGCCGACCACTTCGACCGCGTCGCCGAAGAACGGCTGCCCCGAAGCCTGCCGATCCTGACGACGCCCGAGGCGGCGCGGGAGCTCGGCGAGCGCGGGTTCGAGGCCGCGATCGCGCTCCAGACCTGGCAGACGGCGAGTCGCGACAAGGATGGCACGCAGCTCTCGATCACCGCGATGCCGGGTCGCCACGCGCCCAGCGCCCTCGCGGTCGCGCTGCCGGACGTGATGGGCAGCCTCCTGGAGCTCACGCCGGGCTCGGACGAGCCCGGCACTCGCGTGTACATCTCGGGCGACACGATCATGTACGAGGGCCTCCGTGAGATCCCGGGGCGCTACCCGCAGCTGGACCTCGCGCTCGTCCACCTCGGCGGCACCCGCGTGATGGGCGTGACCGTGACGATGGACGCCGACCAGGGTGTCGAGCTGCTGCAGCTGCTCCGGCCCCGGATGGCGATCCCGATCCACTTCGACGACTACGAGGCGTTCAAGTCGCCGCTCGAGGACTTCGTGTCGGCGGTGCGCGATGCCGGGCTCGAAGATCGGGTCAGGTACGTCGCGCGCGGCGAGTCCATCGACCTGAGGCCGGGGCCGGAAGCGGGTACCGGGGCGACCTAGTCCTCCGACCGCGGTGTCGTCCGCGGCCATGCGGGGCGGCGTCGTCGTCGCTCGCGGCCGGATCGCAGCCGCTACGCTCGGCCGTGCCGGATCCCGTCGATCCGGTCCGGTCGCGGCCCGCGATCCACCCGGAGGGGCGTCCAGCGCATGAAGCTCGTGGGCAGGCCCTGCACGCTGCCGGGCGTGCGACGCGCCGACCGGTGACGACGGCCCCGATCCCGGAGGCCACCGCGTCCGGCCCGATCCGCCGCCTCTCGGCACGGTTGCCCGAGGGTCTCGTCGACGCCGCGTGGCTGTGGCTCGTGCTGCGCGTCGGCCTCGGGCTCATCGCCCTGTTCGTTCTCATCCAGGGCAAGGCCGCAACGGCCTGCCCGCGTGACCCCGAGACCCTGGCGTTCCTCCCCGATGCCGGCCCGCTGCACGTCCTGTTCGGGATCTGGCACCAGTGGGACGCCTGCTGGTACACGACGATCGCCGCCTTCGGCTACGGGCCCGGGGCGGGCGAGACCACCTTCTTCCCGCTCCTTCCCGTGCTCCTCGCGGGCGGGACGGGGACGCTCGCCGGGATCGTGCTGGTCGCACCGATCGTGACCGCCATCGCGTGCATCGCGGCCTTCACCGGCCTGCGCCAGCTGGTGGGTCGCGACGTCGACGTCCCCACCGCCGAGCGGACCGTCCTGTACACCGCGGTCTTCCCGTCGGCGTTGTTCCTCATCGCACCGTTCACGGAGTCGCTGTTCCTCGCGACGTCCGTGTGGGCGTTCATCGGCGCGAGGCGTCGGCGATGGGAGCTGGTGCTCGTCGCCGGGCTCCTCGCGGGGCTCACCCGGCCGCAGGGGATCCTCCTCGTGCTCCCGCTCGCCTGGGAGGCGTTCCAGGCGCTCCGCTCGCGCTGGGCGGCCGGTGGCCGCCGGCTCCAGCCCTCGGATGTCCTCGTTGCTGTCGCGGTCGCGGCTCCGGTCATCGCATACGTCGGGTTCGTCGCCTGGACGGCGCTCGTGGCCGGCGAGTCGTACTTCGCCTCCAACGAGGCCTGGGGGTCGCACCACCTCACCTGGCCCTGGGAGCGGCTCGGCGACGGGATCGCGTGGGCGATCGAGCATGGGCGCCCCGTCCAGGCGCTCAACGCGGGGCTGTGGGTGCTGTTCGTGGGCCTCACGATCGCGGCGATCCGGCTGCTCCCGACGAGCTACTGGATCTACGTGGTCCCCCAGCTCGTGATCGCCCTGACCCAGGACACGGTGTTCCCGCTGATGTCGACGGTCCGCTACCTGATCGTCCTGTTCCCGTGCTTCGTGGTCCTCGCCATGGCCGGGCGGTCCCGCCGGTTCAACACGGCATGGGTCGTGATCTCCGTCCTGCTGCTGGGGTTCGTCGCGACGCAGTTCGTCCAGGGGGTCATGGTCGGCTGAGCGAGGGCGGTGCCGGGTGAGGACGCAGCCGGGTGAGGACGCACGCTCAGGCCTCGACGCCGCGGCCCTTCTCCAGCACCAGCTGCAGGTCCTGCGACAGGCCCGTGGCGAAGCCGGCCTCCGAGATCGCGAGGTAGTACTCCCACATCCGGATGAACCGGTCGTCGAAGCCGAGCGCCCGGATGGCGTCGGCGTTGGCGAGGAAGCGGGTCCGCCACGCCTCGAGCGTCCGCACGTAGCTGGGCGCGATGTCGCGCGTCTCGCGGATCAGCAGCCGGGTGCCGTGGAGCGACTGTTCGATGACCGCGAGCGAGGGGCACAGCCCGCCGGGGAAGATGTACGTCTGGATCCAGTTCGCGCCGCGCCGCTGCGCCTCGTACGCGACGTCGGGGAACGTGATGACCTGGAGGCTGAACCGGCCGCCGGGCCGGAGCGCACGATCGACGGCCTGGAAGTACGCGTCGTAGTACTCCGCGCCGACGGCCTCGAGCATCTCGATCGAGACGACGGCGTCGTAGGTGCCGGTGACGTCGCGGTAGTCGCGGAGCTCGACGCTGACGAGGTCTTCGAGGCCGGCCTCCCGCACGCGCTCACGCGCGAGGTCGTGCTGTTCCCGCGAGATCGTGATCGTGGTGACCCGGCAGCCAAGCTCGCCCGCGGCGTACAGCGCGAAGCCACCCCAGCCGGTGCCGATCTCGAGCACGTGCATCCCCGCGCGGAGGCCCGCGCCTTCCGCGATCCGACGGTACTTCGCGCGCTGGGCGTCCGCGAGCGACTGGTCCGGCGTCTCGAACACCGCCGACGAGTAGGTCAGCGTCTCGTCGAGGAACAGCCGGTACAGGTCGTTGCCGAGGTCGTAGTGCGCGGCGATGTTCGTCCGCGCCTGCGTCTTCGTGTTGCGGCGCGCCCGGTGCGCGAGGCGGCGGGGGATCTCCAGGGGCAGGCGCCACCAGCTGCGTCCGAGGGCCAGCGCCTCGCGGTTGAGCGCGGCGAGCTCGATCAGCCCGACGAGGTCCGGCGACGACCACTGGCCGTCCATGTACGCCTCGCCCATGCCGGTCTCGCCGTGGAGGAGCAGCCGCAGGGCGGCGGCCGGGTCATGGACGTGGATCTCCGCCTGGCGGTTCGCGTCCCTCTCGCCATAGGTGCGGCGGCGACCGTCCGGGAGGACGACGGTCAGCCTCCCGACCCGGATCCGGGAGGCCGCGCCAAGGGCCATCCGGAGCGCGAAGGCTTCGACCGTCGGCCGGCCCAAGCGGACTCGGGACGACGCGACTGTCCGGGCGCTCACGCGGCGACCTGCTGTCGGGCGGCGCGGCGAGCGCGATCCTCGGCGACGGCGACGGAGTGGCGCTGGAACCTGGCCCCGCGCCGCCACAGGCGCCACGCGTGGACGTGGATGAGCGCGATCGTGCGCTGGGGCATGAACGGGTGGCGCACGAGCATCCGCAGGAGCATCCGGTCGCTCAGCCGGCGCCGGCGCAGGACGAGGCTGGTGGCGATCACCGGCGTGCCGCCACGGCGCTCGTTGATCGCGATCCGCAGCCGGCCGGGCTCGTCGGCGACGTGGACCGTGTAGGTGCCCTGCATGTCGATGAACGGCGACACGTAGAAGTCCTTGTCCATCGAGGCCCTGAACGCCCGCCCCGGCGCGGCCGGCCGAAGCGTGTACAGGTGCCGCTCCAGGTGCGTGTTATGCACCTCCACGACCACGACGCGCAACTCCCCGGCCTCGTCCCGGCACAGGAAGAAGCTGGCCGGGTTGAAGACGTAGCCGAACACGCGCGGGTAGGTGACGAGCGTGATCCGCCAGCCGGCCGGGTCGATGCCGTTCGAGCGCAGGTGGGCGTGGAGCGTCGCCCGGAGGTCGCTCGCAGGCTCCGGCCAGTGGTCCGCGTCGCGGAGCTCGACGATCGCGCGCCCGTTGCGCCGCAGCAGCCGGCTCGGCCGGGCCACCTCGTCCAGCTCGTCCAGGTCGACGGCGAGGTACCAGACCTCGTGCTCGAGCGAGTAGGAGACCGCGCCGGCGCGCCGGTGCCGGACGACGCCCTCGAGGAGGTGGGACCTCATGCCGCACGCTCCTCGTCGACCGGCGCGGCCGTCAGCGCGTTGGCCGACGCGATCAGCGCCTCGGCCGCCTCGAAGCCCGATCGGCAGCCGTCCTCGTGGAACCCGTAGCCCAGGTGTGCCCCGGCGTACCACGTCCGTCGATGGCCCTGGAGCGAGCCGATGGCCGCCTGCGAGCGGAGCGACTGGAACGTGTACAGCGGGTGGCTGAACGAGCGCGCGAGGATGACCCGGTCGTCGCGGACGGACTGGCCGGGGTTGACCGAGACGAAGTACTGGGTGGGGCCCGGGAGCGACTGGAGCCGGTTCATGTGGTAGGTCATCGTGACCGCCGCACCGCGCGGCCGGCACGCAATCTGGTCGACGTTCCACGACGACCACGCGGCGCGCCGGCGGGGCATGACCCGCTCGTCGGTGTGGAGCACGACCTCGTTCCGGTTGTACTCGAAGCCGCCGAGGGCGGCCCGCTCCCGGGGATCGGCATCAGCGAGCGCTGTCAGGGCGTCGTCGGCGTGGCTCGCGAGCACGATCGCGTCGAAGCGCTCTGCGCTGCCGGCTGCGGTGCGGACCGTCACGCCTGCGTCGTCCCGGGTGACGCCGAGGGCTCCGGCGCCGGTCCGCATCGCCGTGCTCGGGAGGTCGGCGAGCAGCCGGTCCACGTAGCTGCGCGAGCCGCCGGTCACGGTCCGCCACGGGTGCGCGTTGCCGACGCCGATGAGCCCGTGGTTGTCGAGGAACCGGAGCAGCGAGTCCACCGGATAGTCGAGCGTGCGGCCGGGCGCCGTCGACCAGACGGCCGCGGTGATCGGCACGAGGAAGTGGTCCGTGAATGCCGGGCCGAAGCGACGGTCCACGAGGTACTCGCCGAGGGTCAGGCCGCTGGGGCGCGGCGCGTCGAGGACGGCGCGCGCGTCACGGTAGAAGCGCAGGATGTCGGGAAACAGGCGCAGGAAGCCCGGGCGGGCGGCGAGCGACCGCTGGGCGAAGAACCCGCCGACGCCGCGCGACCCGTGCTCGACGTCGCACGACCGGCAGACGGACGCGAACGACATGTCGCTGGCCTGTGTCTCCACGCCCAGCTCCCGGAACAGCCCGGTG
>DASSRG010000057.1:0-18877 GCA_035701885.1 Candidatus Limnocylindrales bacterium | reverse complement strand
CCCATTGAGCAAAATTCCCGACTGCTGCCTCCCGTAGGAGTCTGGGCCGTGTCTCAGTCCCAGTCTGGGTGATCGTCCTCTCAGACCACCTACCGATCGTCGCCTTGGTGAGCCATTACCCCACCAACGAGCTAATCGGACGCAGGCCCCTCCCGAAGCGCCTCGCGGCTTTGATGACACCAATGAAAGTGTCGCCACATGCGGTATTAGCCACCCTTTCGGGCAGTTATCCCCCACTTCGGGGCAGGTCACCTACGCGTTACTCAGCCGTCCGCCACTAACGAGCAAGCTCGTTCGTTCGACTTGCATGTCTCATGCACGCCGCCAGCGTTTATCCTGAGCCAGGATCAAACTCTCCGTGAAAACTCGATCTTGCGATCGAGTTGAATCTCAAGAGCTTGGTCCAGGCACGTTCTCGTGCTGAAGTTCCTACCACTCTTCAGTTGTTAAGGTGCAGCGCCCGGCCTTTACCGCCCGGAGCGCGGACTGCCTATTGTGCGGCAGCACGCTCCCCGTGTCAAACGGGGGATCGGGTGGTCCCCGCCGTGGCGGGGGACCGGCGAGCCTCGGGTTTTGTGAGGCGCGAGGACGGATGATAGGGCCGGTCCCCGAGGCCCGTCAAACGTCCGCGGACCCGGCTCCGACGCCTCTGGCGCGCCCGGTCAGATCGGCCCCTCCTGGACGAGCAGGATGAGGACCGCGCCGCTGATCCAGCACAGCAGCGCGAACTCCGCGGAGGGCTGCGCGCCCATGAACGCGATCGCGATCAGGCCGATCACGAGGCCGGCGAACGCCGCGATGATCGGCTTCGGGAACCGGAGCAGGACCTCGTAGACGAGCTCGCGCATCAGATGGCCCGCCTCCCCTGCAGCGCGCGGATCAGCGTCACGTCGTCGGCGTACTCGAGGTCGCCGCCCACCGGGAGGCCCCGCGCGATCCGGGTCACCGACCCGACCCGGCCCTCGAGGCGCTCGTTGAGATACATCGCGGTCGCCTCGCCCTCGAGCGTCGGGTTGGTGGCGAGGATGACCTCCTCGACCGGTTGCCCGTCGGCCGCGGCTTCGTCGACGCGGGCGAGGAGCTCGCGAATCCGTAGCCGCTCCGGGCCGATGCCGTCGATGGGGCTGATGGCGCCGTGGAGGACGTGGTAGCGGCCGCGGTACTCGCCGGTGCGGTCGATGGCGAGGACGTCGAGCGGCTCCTCGACGACGCACAGCCGGCCGTCGTCCCGCCCGGGGTCGCGGCAGATCGGGCACACAGGCGCGTCGCTGATGTTGAAGCAGCGCTCGCAGAACACGACCTCGTCGCGGACGGCGACGAGCGCCCGGGCGAGCGTGCGAGCCTCCGCGTCGGGGGCACGGAGCAGGTAGTACGTCAGCCGCTGCGCGGTCTTGGGGCCGATCCCGGGCAGCCGAGAGAACGACTCGATGAGCCGCGCGACGGGCTCGATGACGGCGGACGACACGGTGCCGGGAGGCCCTCGCTCAGCCCAGGCCCGGGATCTTCAGCCCGCCGGTGACGGCCGCCATCTTCTGCGCGGCGAGGTCCTGCGACGCGCGCAGCGCCTCGTTGACGGCGCCGACCACGAGGTCCTGGAGCATCTCGACATCCTCGGGATCGACCGCGTCGGGGTCGATCGTGACGCTGACGAGCTCCTGCTTGCCGGTGACCGTCGCCTTGACGACGCCGCCGCCTGCGCTCCCGTCGACCGTCAGGGTCTCGAGCTCCTCCTGGACGCGCGCCATCTCCTGCTGCATCTGCATCGCCATGCGCTGCAGGTTGCCCATGCCCATGGAACTCGATCCTCCGGTCCGCTCGTTCGTTCGCGTGGTGGTGCCAGTCTCGCCCATGTCGCCCGACGGCGCGCGGTGACCCGGCTGGTCAGGTGACCTCGGGGACCTCCGCGAGGTCCTCCGCGAAGATCCGGTGCGCCTCGGCGAGGATGTGGGCGGCCTCGGCGTCGTCGGGGAGCGGCGGCAGCAGGTCGAGGTTGGTGGCGACGCAGCGCACCGCGACGTCGTGGCCGAGGAACGCGCCGATGCACTCCTCGAGCAGCGGCCGGCGGCGGTCCGCCACGTCCTTCAGGAAGCCCTGCTCCTCGGGGAAGCCGAGCGTCACGACGTTGCCCTCGACGCCGATCGGGCGACAGGCGGTTATGAGCGGCTTCACGGCGCGGTTGCGGTCGGTGATCGTGGTCACGACCGAGACCCATCCGTTCCGGAGCCGGTCGAGGTCGTCGCCGCCGCCCGCGGGCGGCGCGCTGGCTGCGGGTCCCGGCGTCTCGCTCGGCGGCGGCCCGTCGACGGCCGGCCGGGATTCCCCCGCAGGGCCCGCGGTGGCGGAGTCGGTCGCGGGTGCGGGCACCGCCACCGATGCGGGCGGGCTGGCGGGTACCGCCTCGCTCGCGTCTGCCCCGGCAGCCGCGGCCGCCGCCGCGCGCCGAGCATCCGTGGCGTTCGCGGGCTCGTTCACGGGCTGTTGCGTTCGGGCGCGCGCGGGCGCGCGCGAGGGCGGCGCCGGCGCGCGCTCCGCACGCGCGGCGGCTGGCGCGGGGTCGGCCGGTCCGTCTCCACGGGCAACCGGCGCGGTGGCCGCAGGCCGCGACGGAGCGGCGACGGACGGCGCGACTGCCCCGCCGGGCCGGGGGTCGAGGAGGGCGAGCTCGAGCTGGAGGCGGATGCCCCCGGGGCCGAGCCGGGTGGGGTCGATCGAGGCGAGTCGCCGCGCCGCGACGGCGAGCGACGGGTCCGCCGCTGCCGGCGTCCCCAGCGCGGCGAGCAGCCGCTCCCGGATCGCGTCGACGACCTGGTCGAGGAAGATCCGGAGGTCACGGCCCCGCTCCTCGAGGCGATCGAGGATGCCGATGCCGGCCGCGGCGGTGCCGGTCGCCAGCGCATCGACGAAGCCGTCCACGAGGTCGGCGTCGGCGAGGCCGAGGAGGTCGCGCACGGCATCGGCCTCGATCCGGGCGCTGGTGGACGCGAGCAGCTGGTCGAGGATCGACTCGGCGTCGCGCATCCCCCCGGCCGCGAGGCGGGCGACGAGTGCCACGGCTTCGGGCTCTGCGTCCCGGCCGTCCGCCGCGAGGATCCGCTCGAGCTTGCCGGTGATCTCGCCGACCGTCAGCCGCCGGACGTCGAACCGCTGCAGGCGCGACAGGATCGCGGGCGGGAACTCCTGCGGGTGCGTGCTCGCGAACATGAAGGTCACGAAGTCGGGTGGCTCCTCGAGGGACTTGAGGAGCGCGTTCCACGCGTCCTTCGTGATCTGGTGCGCCTCGTCGAGGATGTACACCTTGCGCCGCAGGTCGGTGGGCGCGTAGTTCAGCCGCTCGCGCAGGTCGCGGATCGCATCGATGCCCCGGTTGGACGCGGCGTCGATCTCGACGAGGTCCAGTGCCCGGCCCTCGCGGATCGCGACGCACGAGGGGCACGTGTCGCACGGGTCGGCGTTGGGCCCCAGGTTCTCGCAGTTGATCGCCTTGGCGACGATCCGGGCAAGGGACGTCTTGCCGGTCCCGCGCGGCCCGGTGAACAGGAGCGCGTGTGAGACCTTGCCGGTCGCAACGGCGTTGCGCAGGGTCGCGACCACGGCCTCCTGCCCGACCATCTCGCTGAAGGTCTGGGCCCGCCAGCGGCGGTACAGGGCCTGGTGGGGCGTCCCTTCGGTCAACGCGCGCTCCGTGTGGCCGCGTCCGACGCGGCCGGGTAGAAAGTGCCGTGCACCCTCCGTCGATACGGACGACCCCGCGCCCAGCGGCGTACGCGGCTCGGACCAGGCCGTTCCGCGGCACCCGGCAATCAGCGCTGAGTGCTGCTTCCTTCCGGACCTGACACGGTTCACGAGTCACCGCTGCGCGGGACCCGGTCCTCAACGTCGCGTACGTCGTCGGCTCTCGTTGAACGCCGACCTCAGGAGGGAATTCAGCCCTGCTGGAGCGGATTGCAGGTACAGGGCACCGCTAGTTCCCCGCCTAGCACGGCCCGGCGATGATAGCAGGGGCGGCCTTCACGCCCGTGCAGCGGAGGACTCGCGATGGAGCCCCGGGTCTCGCTCATCACGCTCGGCGTGACGAACCTCCAGCGGTCCCTCTCGTTCTATCGCGACGGCCTCGGCTGGAGGCTCTCGTCGGCGTCGGTGGAGGGCGACGTGGCGTTCATCCAGCTCAACGGGATCGCGCTCGCGCTGTGGTCGCGCGAGGAGCTGGCGAAGGACGCGGGACTGCCGCCGGACGACGGCTGGGGCGGGATCACGCTGTCCCAGAACTTCCACTCGGTGGCGGACGTGGACGCGGCCGCCGAGGCCGCGATGCGGGCCGGCGGGACGATGCTCAAGCCGCCGGCGCCGACGGACTGGGGCGGCTACGCGGGCTACGTCGCGGACCCGGACGGTCACCCCTGGGAGCTCGCCCACAACCCGTCCTGGCACATGGACGCGGATGGCAGTCTGACGCTGCCGGAGTGAACCAGGGGGATGGCGGAGAGGGCGGGATTTGAACCCGCGATGGGTTGCCCCATACCGCATTTCCAGTGCGGCGCCCTAGGCCACTAGGCGACCTCTCCGCCGGAATCATACCAAGGCCCGACGGGGGTCCCCGTCGGGCCTGCCTGGTGCGAGGGAGTGGCGGAGAGGGTGGGATTCGAACCCACGGTGCTTTCGCACACCGCTTTTCGAGAGCGGCACCATCAACCACTCGGACACCTCTCCGCCGGAGAGGATACCAAACGGTGCCGCGACAGCCGCCCGGGGCTGCGATGATGCCGGCCCAATGAGTCTTCCGGTCGGACCCGCCGTCACCTTCCTGTTCACGGACATCGAGGGGTCGACGCGGCTCGAGCGCGCGGTCGGCGCCGCGGCATGGGCGGCGGTCGTGGCGCGCCACGACGAGCTGCTGCGGGACGCGATCGAGGCGGCGGGCGGCGTCGTGGTCAAGACCGAAGGCGACGCGTTCTTCGCGGCCTTCGCCGATCCGCTCGACGGCATCCGGGGAGCCGCGGCGGGCCAGCGCGCGATCGCCGGGGAGCCATGGCCGGAGACCGCACGGATCCGCGTCCGGATGGGCCTTCACGCCGGCGAGGGCCGGCTCCGCGATCGGCGGGCCGCGACCGATCCCGAGGACTACGTGGGGATCGACGTCAACTACGCCGCCCGCATCGCGGCGGCGGGGAACGGCAGCCAGGTCGTGGTCTCGGGCGCGGTCGCCGCCGTGCTGCCGCCGCTCGACGCGGTCGAGGGTCTCGAGGGAGCCGAGCTCCGCCTCGACGGGCTGCGCGCGGTGAAGGACTTCGACGAGCCGCTGCCCCTGTACCGGCTGGTGATCGCCGGCGTTGCCGATGACGCCCGCCCGTTGCGGACCCTCGACAGCCCGTCGAACCTGCCCGGCGACGTGACGACGTTCGTCGGCCGGTCGGCGGAGGTCGCCGCACTCGGCCGAGAGCTCGGCGACAGCCGGATCGTGACGCTGACCGGGCCGGGCGGCAGCGGCAAGACACGGCTCGCGCTCGCGACCGCGCGGTCGGTCCGGGACCGGTTCCCGCACGGGACCTGGTTCGTCGACCTCGCCTCGGTCCAGGACCCGGCGCTGCTCGAGCCCGCGATCGCGGGGACGCTCGGCGTGCGCGAGTCGGCAGACCAGGCGGTGGACGAGGCGCTGCGCCGCCACCTCCGCGAGCGCACGACCCTGCTCGTGCTCGACAACCTCGAACAGCTGCTGCCCGCCGTGGCGGAGCGGATCGCGCGCCTCGCGCGCGAGGCGCCCGAGCTGCGGGTGCTGGCGACCAGCCGGGAGGTCCTCAGGGTCAGCGGCGAGCACCAGCACCGCGTCCCGCCGCTGGGCGTCGAGGCGGGCGTGGAGCTGTTCCTCGACCGCGCGCGGGCCCATCGCGCGGACCTCGTGCTCGGCGACGACGCGATGACTGCCGTGCGCGCGATCGCCGAGCGGCTCGACGGCCTGCCGCTCGGGATCGAGCTCGCGGCGGCGCGCATCCGCCTGATGGGGCCTACCCAGATCCTCGAGCGGCTGGGACACGTCCTCGACCTGGGAGGTGGCGCCCGCGACCTGCCGGAGCGGCAGCGGACGCTGCGCGGCGCGATCGCCTGGAGCCACGACCTGCTGACCGACGCGGAACGCCGCCTGTTCGCGCGGCTCGCCGTGTTCGCGAGCGGGTGGACGGCTGCGTCGGCATTCGCCGTCGCCGATCCCGACGGTGACCTCGGGGTGGATGTGCTCGATGGGCTGGAGTCGCTCGTCGACAAGAGCCTGATCCAGGTGCGGACCGGTCCGGACGAGTCGGAGCCCCGGTTCGGGTTCCATCCGCTGCTCCGCGAGTTTGCGCTGGAGCGGCTCGCGGAGTCCGGCGAGCGTGACCTCGTCGAGGAGCGGTTCGCGCTGCTGGCGGTGGCGCTGTCGTCATCGGTGCCGAGCGGGCTGATGGGGTCCATCGACGAGGCCGGGCTCGCGCGGCTCGACGTCGAGGACCGCAACCTCCGCGCCGCGGTCGAGTGGGCGCTCGCGACCGGCCGGGCGGACCTCGGCCTGCGCATCGTCGCGCCGATCTGGCGGTGGTACCTCCAGCGGGGCCGGATGCGGGAGGCACGCGGGCTGATCGCGGCGTTCCTCGACCGCGAGGAGCCGGTCGACGTCCGGGTGCACATCGCCGCGCTCGAGGCCGCGGCCGGCCTCGCCTACTGGCTCGACGACTTCGCGGCCGCGCGTTCCGAGTACGAGCAACGGCTCGCGCTGGCGGACGCGAGCGAGGACGACCGGCTCCTTGCCGGCGCGCATTACGACCTCGGGTTCATCGCGATGGTCGAGGGTCGCGGCGAGGCCGTCCGCGCGCACGAGCAGCAGGCGACCGAGCTGTACCTGCGGGTGGGCGACGAGGACGGGGTCGTCCGGGCGCGGCAGGCCCTCGTCCTGTCGATGTTCCTCACGCGCGAGTATGCCGAGGCCGCCCGGCTGGAGCGGGCGAACCTCGAGATCTTTCGGGCCCGCGGGTCGATGGACCAGGTCGCGGACAGCCTCACCTTCCTCAGCGCCTGCCTGTGGAAGGCCGGCGACCTGCCCGGCGGCTGGGCCTACCTCCGGGAATCGATGCGCCTGTTCCGCGAGCGGGACAGCGCACCGGGCGTGGCCCGTGCCGTGTGCATGGCGGCGATCATCGCGCTCAGCGAGGGCGAGGTCGAGCTCGGTGGACGCCTGACGGGCTCCGCCTACCGTCTCGTGCGCGAGAAGGGCGTGATGCTCGCCCCGGTGCGCGTGCTCCACCTGCCCGACCCGGACGCGCTCCTCTCGGGACTCGTCGGAGCGGAGCGGGCCGCGGAGCTGCGCGCCGAGGGCGATGCGATGCCGCTGGACGAGGTCGCGGCGCTGGTCGAGGAATCGGGACCACCGGGGCTCGCCGGCCGCTCGTGAGACGGTCGGACCGGGGCGGCGATCGTCAGGCCCCGACGGCGACCGTCTCGGGGTCCTGGGTCAGCTCCTCGGCCTCGTCCGCGCGGATGCCGGACACGACCTGGAGACGACGCCCGAGGGACGGATGCTGAGCGAGCTGGAGCACCGAACCGGCCGCGCCGTCCACGGGGTTGGGGACCGCGTACACGAGCGCCGCCACGTCCGATTCGAGGAGCGCACCCACGCACATGGGGCACGGCTCGTGGGTCGTGAAGATCGTCACGTCCGTGAGGTGGACGGTCCCGAGCTTGCGCGACGCCTCGCGCAGGGCCGCGACGACCGCGTGCGACGTCGGGTCGTTGGACTCGGCGACCCGGTTCGAGCCGCGGGCGACCATCGCCTCGTTCATGACCGCGATCGCACCGACCGGTGGCGCGCCGCGCGACGCGGCCTGGCGAGCCTCCGCCAGGGCCTCGCCCATGAACAGCTCGTAGTTCATGTGCCGATGATAACGACCGGTCCCAGCGGTACGATTGCCATCGACCCGTGTCCCGTCACCGGCGCATGACGCGTGCGGCGGGACCGCGTGCCCGGACCCATTCCCGCGTCTGGCCACATCGGCCGGGCTGCCTGCATCGGAGCCACCATGGCTGCACCTCGACGGATCGGAATCCTCACCGGCGGCGGCGACGTCCCGGGCCTCAACTCGGTCATCAAGAGCGTCGTGTACCGGGCGACCGAGCTCGGCTACGAGGTGCTCGGCATCCGGCGCGGCTGGGAGGGCCTGACCCACCAGCGGCGCGGGGCGGAGCTCGACCCGGAGTACGTGCGCGTCCTCGACCGGATCAACACCCGGACCATCGACCGGACCGGCGGCACGATCCTCCACAGCTCGCGGACGAACCCGCGCAAGATGAAGACCGCCGCCCTGCCGCCGTGGCTGGACCCGGCCTCGGTCGCCGACAAGCAGACGAGCGAGGGCGTCTACGACCTGACCGACCACGTGCTCGACACCATCGAGCACCTCGGGCTCACGAACCTCGTGACGATCGGCGGCGACGACACCCTCTCGTTCTCCTCGGTGCTCTACGAGCGCGGGCTGCCGCTGGTGGCGATCCCCAAGACGATGGACAACGACGTCAACGGGACGGAGTACTGCATCGGCTTCTCCAGCGCGATCACGCGCGCCAAGGAGGTCCTCAACCGGCAGCGGACGACGCTGGGCTCGCACGAGCGGATCGGCGTGTTCCGGATCTTCGGGCGGGACGCGGGGTTCACGGCGCTGTACACGGCCTACGTCACCTCTACCCGGTGCGTGATCCCGGAGTTTCCGTACGACATCAACGCGCTCGCGGAGATCCTCAAGGAGGACCACCGCAACAACCCGTCGCGCTACGCGATCGTCATCACCGCCGAGGGCGCGATCTGGCACGGCGGTGAGATGCAGGACGTCGGGCCCGCCGACGCCTTCGGCCACCGCCACAAGATGAACGTGGGCGAGGTCCTCGCGTCCGAGCTGCGGACCTTGACCGGGATCGAGGCGGTGGCCTCGGATCTGACGTACGACCTGCGCTCGGGCGAGCCGGACATGCTCGACTCCATGGTCGCGTCAACGTTCGCGAACGTGGCCATGGATCTCATTCGCGACGGGATCGGCGGCCGGATGGTCGCGGTGCGGGACGGAAAGTACGCCCACGTCTCGCTCGCCGAGACCGGCAAGCCGCCGCGGCGGGTCCAGCTGGACGCGTACGACACCGAGCGCTTCCGCCCGAAGTACGCGGACCGGCTCGGAGACCCGCTCCTGCTGACTCCGTCGCTGGGGCCCGTGACCGACTAGGAGCGACGCCTCAGCCGTCGAGGCCGGACAGCGCCCGGATCGCGCGCGCCAGGTTCGACATGTCCTCGTCACCCTGGCCCTTGGCGACGAGACCCGACTCGAGCTGCGCGGCCAGGCCGGCCACGGGGAGGGTCGCCCCGAGCGACCGGGCCATCTCCAGCGCGATCGCCAGGTCCTTGAGGTGGAGCGAGGTCCGGAAGCCGAGCGGGTACTCGTTGTCGATCATCCGGCCGCTGCGGTTCTCGAGCACCCAGCTGCGCGCCGCGCCGCCACCGAGCGCGGCCGCGACCGCCTCGGCGTCCAGGCCGGCCTTGAGGGCGAGCACGATGCCCTCGGCCACGCCGAGGTAGGCGCCCGCGATCACCACCTGGTTCACGGCCTTGACCGCCTGGCCGCTCCCCGCGGGGCCGAAGTGCGTAATGGTCTTGCCCATGGCCTCGAGCACCGGCCGCGCCCGCTCCGCGTCGGCCGGCTCGCCGCCCACGAAGATCGTCAGCGTCGCGTGCTTCGCGCCCTCGGAGCCGCCCGAGACGGGGGCGTCGACGAACCCGATGCCCTTGTCCTTCAGCGTGGCGGCGAAGCGCGCGGTCGCGGCGGGTGAGATCGTGGAGCAGTCGATGACGAGGCCGCCCGCGGCGAGGCCCTCGGCGATGCCGTCCTTGCCGAGCAGCACGGCGTCGACGTCGGGGGTGTCCGAGACGCAGATGACGACGACGTCCGAGGCACGCGCCACGTCCGCCGGCGAGTTCGCCTCGGTGCCGCCGAGCGCGACCAGCTCGTCGGCTCGCCCGGGCGTGCGGTTCCACGCGGTGACGTCGAACCCCGCCCGGCGCAGGTTCGCGGCCATCGCCGCTCCCATCGTGCCCAGCCCGACGAACCCGATCCGTTCCACGCCGCACCTCCTGACCGAGCCGAGCGTACCCCGACCAACCGGGGCGGGTGGGAGACGGCCGCACCGGGGCATGACGCCGACGGTTACCATCTCGGTCGATGACCTGGCTGGGGATCGACCTGCGGCGGATGGGCACGGCCCTGCTCGTGTTTGGCGTCATCGGCGTCATCGTCGCAGGACTGGTGGCCGTCGGCCTGATCGGCGGGGCGATCGCCGCCCGCAACCTGGATGAGCGGCTCGCCACGGACCAGGCGCGACTCGTCCAGACGCTCGCCCGGGTGGACGCGACGATGGCCCAGACCGTCACGACGGTCGGCAACGCCGGCACCACGCTGACGACGACGAGCGAGACGCTCCTGTCCGCGGGCGAGGTCCTGGGCCGCGTTGCGGACACGTCCGAGACGCTGAGCACGTCGCTCGGCGCCATCAGCATCCTGGGCTCGCAGCCGTTGCAGTCGGCGGGCCAGCGGTTCGCGGACCTCGCGACCGACGCGCGCGCGTTCGAGGACAAGGCCGATGCCCTGGCGACGAACCTCGGCACCAACGCGGGTGACACGAGCGCCCTCGCCGATCGCATCGACGAGCTGCGTGGGGAGGTGACGTCGCTCCAGGAGCGGGTCGCTGGGTTCCAGGCGACGGGCGAGATCGCCTCGCTCCTGTTCTGGGGATCGCTCCTGCTCGGGCTGCTCGCCGCGTGGCTCGCCACGGCCGGCGCGGCATCCGCCTGGGTTGGTCTCCGGCTGCGCCGGATGGGCACCGAGGTGGTCGAGGCCGCCGTCGAGCCGGGGCCGGGACCGGTCTAGCGAGCGGGTTCGGACCTCTTCGACCCGTCCACCGCGTCCGGCGCCTTCGCCAGCCCCGCCACGTCGATCCGGCCGGTCCGCAGGGCCGGCACCACGACCCGGTCGACGAACCGCTCGCTCGCGTGACCGTCGGCGACGTCAAAGCTCTCGCGCGCGAACGCGACGCTGCGCGCGGGATCGAGGTCGCCGGCGGCGATCCAGGCCGCGAGCGCCTCCGTCGTCTCGAAGATCGGCCCCGGCATGTCGCGGCGGAAGTCGAGGTAGAACCCGCGCTCGCGCTCGTACGCGTCGGCGTCCGGGGCAAGGAATGCCATCGGCCGAGCGAGCAGCGCGTACTCGAAGATCGCGCTCGAGTAGTCGGTCACGAGCAGGTCGGCGACGAACATCAGCTCGTTCATGTCGGGCCAGTCGGAGACGTCGCGCACGAACGGGGCGAGCTCCGGCCCGATCTCGACCGCGCGGCGCACGAACGGGTGGAGCCGGAGCAGGACGACCCACTCGTCGCCGAGCGCCCGGCGCATGACCCCGAGGTCGAGCGAGTCGTCGTAGCGCGCGGCGTGCATGGTGTCGCCGCGGAACGTCGGGGCGTACAGGAGGACCCGGCGGCCGGCCGGCAGGTCGTACCGCGCGCGGATGGCTGCCTCCGCGCGCGTCCGGTGGGCGGGATCGAAGAACAGGTCCGTCCGGGGCAGCCCCAGCGCGGACGAGAACCGCTCGCGCGGCTGCCGGAACGCCTCCATGTAATGGACTGTCGCCGCCGCCGACGGCATCAGGCACAGGTCGTAGTTGGAATGGATCGCGACCCGGCTCACGAGGGCCTCGTCCGCGCCGAACGACTTGTCGAGCACGCTGTAGCCGATCTTCTTGAATGCCCCGGCGGCGTGCCACGTCTGGACGCGGGCTGTCCCCCGCCGGGGCCGGATGACGTACATCGGGAAGAAGTAGTCGTCGACGACGAACAGGCGGGCCGTGGCGAGGTGATAGCCCGCGCGGAGCGCCTGGACCATCCCGGCGAGCTTGCCGCGGATGCCGGGCGTGGCTCGCGACGCGAGGACCACCGCGGGGATCGGGGGCGTGCGGCGGGCAAGCTCGTCCCCGATGTAGCGCAGGTTGCCGCCGACCTGCGAGGCGTGCGCGGTGGCGAGGACGACATGCGGGCGGATCGGCCGGCGGCGCCCGATGGCGAACCCGAGCCGGACCAGCGCGGTCCGCAGGCGGATGAGCAGCGTCCTCATTCCCCGAGGGCGAGATCGATGACGCGGTCGGTGGACCGGCCGTCGAGGTGCGCGAAGTGCGTGCGGGCGAAGGCGTCGACCTTCTCGAGCTGGAGGTCGCCACGGCGAATCACGTCCAGCAGCTCGGGGAAGGTCTCGACGATCGGGCCGGGGACGAAGTCCTCGAACGGGACGTAGAAGTCGCGCTCGGCGGTGTACTCGGCGAGGTCGTACGCGTAGAACACCATCGGCCGCCCGAGGACCGAGTACTCGAACACGATCGACGAATAGTCCGTGATCAGCAGGTCGACGCTGAACAGCAGGTCGTTGACGTCGATCGGGACGTCGGTCGCCTCGACCAGGCGGTCGCGCTGGGACGGCGGGACCTCGATCCGGTGGGTGATGAACGGGTGGTGCTTGAACAGCACGACCGCGTCCTTCTCCTCGGCCAGCGCATGGAGCGCGTCCAGGTCGAGGCGCTCGAAGTCGTAGCTCGCGGTCGCGACCTTCTCGCCCCGGTACGTCGGCGCGAACAGCCACACCTGGTGGCCCGCGAGCTGGGGCAGGAGCTGGCGGGCCTTCGCGATGGCGGCGTCGCGGCGAGCGGGGTCGAAGAAGCGGTCCATCCGCGGGATCCCGGTCGGGAACAGCCGGCTCTCGGGGACGCCGAGCGCCTCCGCGTAGAACGGCGCGTCAAAGTCCGAGCTGACGATGACGTGCGTCGTGTTCTTGTGCACCCGGCCGAACGGGTTGAACGGCGGCTTGCCGGCCGTCGCCGATCGGCTGTAGCCCACGGTCTTGAACGCGCCAGCCGCATGCCACAGCTGGACGATCCGGACGTCATCGGGGAAGTCCACCCAGTACACCGGGTAGAACGAGTCGTCGAGGAAGATGACCCTGGCCGCCGCCATGCCGGCAAGCAGGCGCAGGCGGTCGCGCCACGACATCGGTTTGCCGATGTCCGGCTTGGCGACGACCACCAGCCGGTGGTCCTTGTCCAGACCCCGCTCCACCATCCGGCTGTAGACCGACTCCAGGTTCCCGGTGAGCCGGCTGTTGAGCCGGGTCGCGAACAGGATCGTGGGTCGCCGCCCGCTGATCGCGCGCATCACGCGGAACGCGAGCCGCCACACGCCGCGACGCCGTCGCCGCCACATCCGCTGGACGGGGCCTGCGGCGCGCTCCGGCTCCGTCGAGCTCGGATCGACCTCGACGCCGAGCGTGAGCACGCGGTCGCCTGCGACGGCGGTCCGCACCCGGTACACCGAGGTGGGGAGCGCGAGGTCGCGGGTCGCGACACCGTCCGGGATCGCGCCGGGGGCCGTCGTCACGCGAACCGGCGAGCCCGAGGCGTCGGCCAGCCGCCACTCGCCCGCCGCGAGCGGGACGAGCCCGGGGCCCTGGAACGGGTTGAAGCGCACGAGCGTGTCGTCGCGGTCGCGCCACTGCCGGGTCGCCGGCATCGAGTCGTGAGGCTCCGCCGCCTGGACGAGCTGCATGGGGCCGGGATCGCCTGCGAACCGGAGGACGAGCTGGATTCGCTCCCAGCGGGCGTCTCGAAGCAGGACGTCGACGGGCGTCTGCAGGTGGCATCCTCCGGGCGGGTGGTCGGGCGCGACCGATCATACCGACTGCGCGCGGACGGGCGATCCGGCAGACTTAGCGACGGTCAAGGTGCCTGGCTGCGTCGCCGGCGCCACACCTGGAGGGCTGGATGCGAACCGGGATGATCGTGCTCGCCGGCGGTATCGGCCGTCGCATCGGGCGCCCCGTGCCGAAGCAGTTCCTGCTGCTCGGGGGCAAGCCGCTGCTGATCCACGTGCTCGAGAAGGCCCGCGCCATCGCCGAGATCGAGCAGGTCGTGATCACGTGCCCGGCAGATCACCTGGACGCGACGCGAGAGCTCGTCGAGAACCACCGGATGGGGCCCAGGTTCGAGTGTGTCGTCGGTGGCGCGAGCCGCCAGGAGTCGGCGCTCAAGGGCCTCCAGGCCCTGCGCGATGTCGACTCGGTGATCATCCACGAGGCGGTCCGGCCGCTCGTCTCCGTCGCCGACTTCCGGCGGCTCATGGACGCCGAGGACGAGAACGCGATGTTCGGGCTCGCGATCCCGTTCACGGTCCTCAAGGGCCACGACTACATCGAGGGCCTGCTCGAGCGGGACGAGCTGGTCAACGTCCAGCTGCCGCAGAAGTTCAACAGGGCGAAGCTGCTCGCCGCGCACGAGGCCGCCGCCGCCGACGGCCGCGACTTCACGGAGGACGCGAGCCTGTTCTACGAGTACGCGAAGGAGCCGGTCCGGATCCTCCCCGGCATCGAGCACAACATCAAGATCACCGTCCCGACGGACACGGTCACCGCGGAGGCGATCTACCGCGACCTCATGGGCCGCCAGCCGTGACATCGGGCAAGGTCTGCGTCATCACGGGCGCGAGCCAGGGCATCGGTCGCGCCGCGGCGGTCGAGATGAGCCGCCAGCCCGAGGTGGGCACGATCATCCTCATCGCCCGCAGCGCCGAGGGCGTCGCCGGGACCGCGGCGGCGATGGAGCCGGGCAAGGACGTCCGCCAGGTGCCCTACGACCTGGCGAACCTGGACGGGATCCCGACGCTCGTCGAGCGGATCTGCGCGGAGCACGGCGGGATCGACCTGCTGCTCAACATCGCCGGGTACGCGGAGCCGAAGTCGCTGCTCGACACGACGGTCGAGAACATGGTCAAGACGTTCTCGATCAACGTGTTCCAGATGCTGGTGATGATCCGCGAGATGGTCCGGTTCAGCGACGGCCGCCCGGCAAAGGTGCTCAACGTCGCGTCGACGGCCGGGATCACGGCCCGCCCGGGCTGGGTCGCCTACGCGGCGTCGAAGGCCGCGGTCGTCAACCTCTCGGCGACGCTGGCGGAGGAGCTGGCGGGCTCCGGCGTCAAGATCTACACGATCTCGCCCGGCCGGACGGCGACCGAGCTGCGGCGCAAGCTCGCGCCCGACGAGGATCCCAGCACGATCATGCAGCCCGAGCAGGTCGCGCGAGTCATCGCGACGCTGATGCGGGACGACGAGCTGACGCTGGACGGCCAGAACATCATCGTCCGCCAGCAGATGTAGCGGGCGGTGCCCGACCGGTGAGCCGCTGGGAGTACCGGCTGGCCAGCCTCCTGCTGCGCGTCCTGGGGGCGGCGTTCTCGCTGCTGCCGGTGCGCCGGCGCCGGGTCGTCCTCGCGACCGCGCGGCTGCCCACCCTCGAGGGCAACCTCCTGTTCATCGACCGTGCGATCCGGCGCCTGCGCCCCGGGACCCCCGTCGTGCACCTGCTCGAGCCGTATGCGTACGGCCTGTCGGGGAAGCTGGCCTATCTCGTGCGCCTCGTTCGCGGCATGTACTACCTCCGGACCTCGGGCCTCGTCGTCGTCGACAACGCCTGGCTCCCGGTGCACGTCTCGCCACACCGCCCGGAAACCACCGTCGTCCAGGTGTGGCACGCGGCGGGGGCGCTGAAGCGGTTCGGGGCCGACGCCCTCGCTGGGCTCGACGAGCCGGAGCGGACGTTCCTCCATCGCCACTACGACTACGCGATCGCGTCCGGGGAGGCGGGACGGGAGCCCTGGTCACGGGCGCTGCGGACGCCACTGGATCGCGTCCTCCCCCTGGGCACGCCGCGGACCGACCTGTTCCATGACCCGGCGGCGCTCGCGGCCGCCCGCGCGCGCGTCCTCGCGGCACACCCGTCGCTCGCGGGGCGCAGGGTCGTGCTCTACGCGCCGACGTTCCGCGGCCGCGGGCGCGCGAAGGTCGGCTCCGGCGCCCTCGACGGCGCCGCCCTGCGCGCGGCTCTGCCAGTATCAGACGCGCTGGTCCTGAAGTCGCACCCCAACCTGGACCCATCCGGGCTCGCGACGGCGGGGTTCGACGTGGTCGCCGACCCTGCCTCCGACATGAACGAGTGGCTCGCCGCGGCCGACGTCCTGGTCACGGACTACTCCTCGTCGATCTTCGAGTGGGCGCTCCTCCGCCGGCCGCTCGTGCTGCTGGTCGACGACCTCGAGGCGTACGAGCGGGACCCGGGCCTGTACCTCGACTATCGCACGGAGATGATCGGCGTCCAGGTCCGCGACACGGCGGGCGTCGCGGCCGCGATCGCCGGGGACCGGTGGGACCTGGACGCGTACGACGAGTTCATCGCGCGCAACCTGGGGGCGTGCGACGGACGGTCGAGCGACCGGTTCGTGGAGCGGTTCCTCCCCGCGCGCGGCGGCGCCGCGCGGGTCGGGTCACCTTCGGCACACTGAGGCCATGGCAACGAAGATCATCCTCGACGTCGACACCGGCACCGACGACGCGGTCGCGCTCATGACCGCCGCGCTGTCGCCCGACATCGAGCTCGTGGGCGCGACGGTCGTCAACGGCAACACGGTCCTCGACTCGTGCGTCGAGAACACGCTCCGGGTGTTCGAGTGGATCGGCATGCCGGACGTTCCGGTGTTTCGCGGCATGTCCCGGCCGATCGCCCGCTCCCAGGCGGTCCACAACCCGGCGACGCGGATCCACGGCGACAAGCTCGACCTGCCCGAGGCCACCCTGAAGGCGCAGCCGCAGCACGCGGTCGACTGGCTCATCGACACCTACCTCGCGTCCGACGGCGACATCACGCTGGTGCCCGTCGGCCCGCTGTCGAACATCGCCGCCGCGATCCAGAAGGAGCCGCGGATCGTCGAGCGGATCCCGGAGATCGTGATCATGGGCGGCGCCCACGACCACGGCAACGCCACCGCGTCAGCGGAGTTCAACATCTGGCTGGATCCGGAGGCGGCGCGGATCGTCGTGAACTGCGGCCGGCCGATCCGGATGGTCCCGCTCGACGCCACGCATCGGGCGCTCGTCTCCCTCGAGGACGCGCAGCGGCTGCAGGCGCTGGGGACGCCCGCGGGCGAGGCGGCCTACCGGTTCATCAGCAAGCGGATCGAGGGGTACGACGCCACCCAGCCGATGCACCGCATGGGCGCGGCGCCCGTGCACGACGCGCTAGCGGTGTGCGCGATCATCGACCCGTCGGTGATCACGACGAGGTTCGCCCACGTGGACGTTGAGACCACCGGCGAGCTGACCGTGGGCCGGACGGTGTGCGACTTCCGGTTCAGCGGCCGGACCCCGGCCGAGGCGAACTTCGCGTACAAGCAGCCCAACGTGCACTTCGCCCTGGACGCCGACGAGCCGAAGTTCGTGGCGATGCTGCTCGACATCCTCGGTCGAACGGCCTGACCGACCCCCTCCGGTAGACTCGCCCGCCATGAAGAGGATCCTGCTGCGCAGCACGAAGAGCCCGTTCGAGGCCGTCTCGCCTGCAGCGGTGGAGCGTGATTGGCGCCTGATCGGTGCCAACACCGGGAATCTCCTGTTCATCGAAGCGGCGTGGAAGCTCCTCGAGACGCGCGATGTGGCGGTCGAGTCGGATCGGTTCAAGCTGCACGAGCTGGACGCCGACGCGATCAACGAGCGATACGACGCGTACGTCATCCCGCTCGCGAACGGGTTCAGGGTCAGCTTCATGCGGTTCATGCAGGAGATGACCCCCGTCGTCCGGAAGCTGAAGATCCCGGTCATCCTGCTCGGCGGGGGCCTGCAGGCGAAGCTGCCCTACGCGCCGGGCGTGAAGCGGCCACAGGACGAGGTGGTCAAGGAGTTCATCGGCGCCGTCATGGACCGGTCCGGGCGCGTCGGCGTCCGCGGCGAGTGGACGCAGGACTACCTCCAGCGCCTGGGCTTCAAGGACGTCGACGTCATCGGCTGTCCGTCGATGTTCCTCCACGGCGACAGGCTGGAGGTGCGCAAGCGCACGCCCACCCTCGATCGCGACTCCCGGATCACGATCAACGTCACGGCCCGGATCTCCGAGATGGGCCCGATCGTCGAGTCCCACGCGGCGAAGTACCCGAACCTCACCTACATCGGGCAGGAGATGGACTGCCTCCGGATGCTGATGTGGGGCGAGGGTATGCGCGGCATGCCGGATCCGAACCCGCTCCCGGTGCACCCGTCTCACCCCCTCGTGCGGGACGGCCGGACGAAGTTCTGGGTCGACCCGTGGCCGTGGATCGACTACCTGCGCAACGCCGACTTCTCGTTCGGGACGCGGATACACGGGAACATCGCCGCGCTGCTGGCCGGAACGCCCGCGTACGTCCTCGGCCACGACACGAGGACGACCGAGCTCGCACGGTACTTCGAGATCCCGCATCGGACGATCAGCGAGACCAGCCCGGAGACCGACGCGGCAGACCTGTACGAGGAGGCCGACTACGGCCCGCTGATGGCCAATCACCGCCGGCGCTTCGAGACGTTCATCGGGTACGTCGAGGGCCATGGCCTGAAGCACGTGTTCCAGCCCGGCGAGGACCCTGAGGCCTTCGACCGCAGGGTGGCGAGCACCCGGTATCCCGGGTCGGTCGAGCTGTACAGCGGGCCGACGCTCGAGCGCTACCAGCGGCGGGCGAAGCGAGTCGCGGGGAAGACCATCCGCCGGGCCCGCAGGGTCCTGCACGCCTGACCCCGGACATGAAACGACCCCCGTCCGATGACGGGGGTCCGTAGGTTCAGGTGCTGTGGCGCGCCCGGCGAGACTCGAACTCACGACCTTTAGGTCCGCAACCTAACGCTCTATCCACTGAGCTACGGGCGCACGAGATGACTGGCGGAGAGGGAGGGATTCGAACCCTCGGAGCAGGTTACCCCACTCGGCGGTTT
>DASSRG010000056.1:0-7871 GCA_035701885.1 Candidatus Limnocylindrales bacterium | reverse complement strand
GGGTAGCGGAAGTGGACGTGGGTCAGCGACACGGTGCCGCGGCCGGGGGCGGCCGCAGACCCCTCGGTCGTCGCGCCGTGCTCGTGGACGTGCTCGTGCGCGTGCGCCGGCCCGCCGTCGTGCGCGTGCTCGTGCGCATGGAGGTGGGCGTGCGCGTGCTCGTGCTCCGGCGCGTGCCCGTGGTCCCCGTCGTGCGGCGCGGTCGCCGTCTCGGCGTGCGGGTCCGTCATCGTCGGCTCGCTCACAGCTTCGGCAGCCAGGTGAGCGCGACCAGCTCGAACGCGACGAGGAGCAGCAGGAGGGCGACGAGCCAGCCGATCTCGGCTCGCGCGAGCGGGCGCGCGTGGAGGTGGCGGAACGTGCCCTCGAACCCGCGCGCCTGCATCGCCGCGTAGATCCGCTCGCTCCGCTCGTAGGCGCGCAGGAACAGCGAGCCGACCATGCGCCCGGTGACGGCCGCCCGCCAGCGGATCGAGCCACCGCCGGCACCCGCGGCACCCGCGGCCGAGCGCGCGTCCCGGGCCCGCATCATGCGCGAGCCCTCGTCGGCGAGCACCGCGAGGTAGCGGTACATGAACGAGATGATCGAGACGAGGATCCGTGGCAGCCGCAGGGCACCCAGCCCGTCGACGAGGTCGTGGAAGGGCGTCGTGAACGCGAGCAGGAGCGCGACCTGCACCGACAGCCACGACCCGACGACGATCGTCAGGAACCGGCGGATGCCCTCGGCGGAAACGGTCAGGTCCAGCGGCCCGAGGCTGATCGTCGTGATGACCTGTTCCTGGACGGTGAAGATCAGCGGGAACGCCGCGAGCGTGAAGGGCAGGGCGATGACGGCGGCGCGCGAGAGGCGGAACGGGCCGAGCCCCGCGGTCGCCGAGCAGGCGACGAGCACGAGCCAGATGACGCCGAGCGCGAGGAACGACCCGATCGGCAGCAGCGCGATCGCGAGGATCGTGGCGATGGTGAGGACGAACTTCACCCGCGCGTCGGCGCGGTGGAACGGGCTGTCGCCCTCGACGTAGCGATCGAGCTCCAGCGCGCGGCGCCCCTAGGCCTTGCGCCGGGCGAGGACACGCCCGAGCAGGAACACGACGCCGAGCAGGATGGCGACGCCGAGCAGGCCGGACAGGACCGTCGACACCGTCGGGTCGCCGATGCCCGGGATCGCGTAGTCGCCGAGCAGGCCGCCGACGACGTTCTGCGCCTGGGCGATGAAGCCGTTGTCCTCGGCGACCCGCTCAAGGCCGTCCGGGTCGGACGAGGCGAGCGGCGCGAACACCACGACGACGAGGGCGACGATGACGAGGCCGACGACCCACCACCAGCGGCCGACGCGCGACGAGCGGCGCGTGGTGTCCCCGTCGTCGGCGCGAGGGTCGGAGGCGGGGGCCGCCTCCGTCGCCGGTTCCGTGACGTCGGGCATGTCAGGCGGCGCTCGGAGCGGCGGAGCCGGCAGCGCCCTGCGCGGCGCGGGTTGCCGCCGCGGCGGCGCGGTCCGGCCGCAAATCCAGCAGGTCCGGGCGCGTCGCGGCGATGAATGCGAGGGCCGCGGCCGTGATCAGCGCCTCCCCGACGCCGATGAACGCATGGACGGTGACCATTGACGGCAGGACGACCTCGAGCGGGCTCGTGCCGGATGCCGCGAGCATCAGGGCCAGCGAGATGGAGCCGAGGACGACGGAGATCCAGCCGGCGATCCCGGCCGCCGGGATGCGTGCCCGCTCCTCGCCGCCGAGCACCCCCGCGACGAACCGGTAGATCGCGTAGCCGCCGAGCGTCCCGATGATCCCCATGTTGAAGATGTTCGCGCCCATCACGACCAGCCCGCCGTCGGAGAACACGAGCGCCTGGACCGCGATCACGCTCGCCATCACGAGGGTCGCCGCCCACGGGCCGAGCAGCACCGCCGCGAGGACGCCGCCGAGGAGGTGCCCGGACGTCCCGCCGACGACCTGGAAGTTGAACATCTGGGCCGCGAAGATGAACGCGGCCATGACGCCCATCAGCGGGACCATCTTCTCGTCGAGCTCGCGGTTGGTGCGCCGCACGGCGAGGCCGATGACGGCCGCGGAGATCACCCAGAACAGCAGCGCGATCGGCACCGTGAGGAATCGGTCGGGCGCGTGCATGGCGGGAGCGACGCCGCCGGCGACGGGAGCCGAGGCGACGGACAGCAGGGACATGGCGGGGACTCCGGGACGGTCGACAGGTACGGCACAGATGCTAGATGCATCGAGTCGCTGATGCAAGACGTTGCAACAACGACCGACTCCACCCATACTTCGGCCGATGAGGGCGTCTGGATCACCGACGGAACGCACGGGGGTCTCGCGAGCTGACGTCCCGTGGGACGGCGTGCGGGAGCAGCTGCGGTCTCGCGGACTGCGTTGGACCCCGCAGCGACGGGCGCTCCTGGAGGTCCTGCTGCAGAGCGAGGGCCACGTCACCGGCGCGGAGCTGGTCGAGCGCTGCCGGGCCGTCGACCCGACGACGGTGCCGTCCACCGTGTACCGGACGCTCGACGTGCTCGAGGAGCTGGGCGTCGTCCGTCACGCGCACGGCATCGACGGCCGCGAGGAGTTCCACATCCTCCCCGCGTCCGACCACGGCCACCTCTACTGCACGAACTGCCACGGCGCGTGGGAGGTGGGGGCGGAGGAGGCGGCGACGCTGGTCGCCGAGATCGAGCGCTCGCGAGGCTTCCGCGTCCAGCTGTCGCACCTGTCGATCGCCGGCCTGTGCCGCGCGTGCGCGGAGTCATCCGCCGGCTGACGCGCCGCGAATGACGGTCATGGACCGTTCGAATGCCGCGCCGACCAATCATCGCTTCGCCGGCCGCATCCCGCCGGGCGTCGTGCCCGTCATCCCCGGTCGCGGCGAGGAATCCGTCTGGGACTACCCGCGACCCCCTCGTGTCGAGCCGGTCGTCGCCCGCGTCCGCGTCGTCGTGGACGGGATCACGATCGCCGAGACGACGCGCGCGATGCGTGTCCTCGAGACCTCGCACCCACCCGTCTACTACCTGCCGAGGACCGACGTCCGCGAGTCGATGATGCGCCCCGCCCACGGATCGAGCGTGTGCGAGTGGAAGGGCGTCGCGACCTACTGGTCGATCGTGACGCCGTCGCGCCGGATCGAACGGGCCGCCTGGTCCTACGAATCCCCGAGCGCCGGCTTCGAGCCGATCGCGGGTCACCTCGCGTTCTACGCCGGGCTCGTGGACGAGGCGTGGGTCGGCGATGAGCGCGCGACACCGCAGCCGGGCGGGTTCTACGGCGGCTGGCTGACCCGCGACATCGTCGGGCCGGTGAAGGGCGAGCCCGGGTCCTGGGGCTGGTGACGCCGGCGGTCGCGCGGCTCAGATCCAGACGATGGCGATGCTGACCACGACCAGCACCGCGAGCACGACCTTGACGACCCGTGCCGTCCGCGCGCCGTCCATGAGCCCCGCCATCCCGCCGCCAGCGGCCGCCCAGACCCACGCGCAGGGGATGACCGTGACGACCATCACGGCCGCGACCATGACCGTCCCGAGCACGGGACCGATGTCGGTCGGCCGGAACGTGGACACGGCGCCGAGGGCGAAGATCCACGCCTTTGGGTTCACGGCCTGGAAGGCCGCCGCCTGCGCGACGCTGAGCGGTCGAGCGGCTGTCGTCGAGTCGAGGCCCCCGGAGCGGGCGATCCGCCATGCCAGCCACACGAGGTAGATCGAGCCTGCGGCCTTCATCGCGATCGTGAGCTGCGGGACCGCCGCCAGCACCACCGTCAGGCCGGCGGCCGCGAGCAGCGCCATCGAGCCGATCCCCGCAGCCGTCCCGAGGACGTGGGGCAGCGTCCGCCGGGTGCCGAAGGTTGCGCCCGATGCCCAGAGCAGCACGTTGTTCGGTCCGGGCGTGATCGAGGACACGGTGCCGAAGGCGACGAGACCCAGGAGCCAGCCCATGTCCGGACGGTAGGCGGCTGGGGAACGACCGTCTTGTACGATCCGACCGTGGAGACCGCGGTCCGTCCCGTCGCGGTGAAGGCCTGGCGCCCGCCCGTCCCAGGCGTCCGCGAGGTGCTGCACGCGTCGCTCGGCAGGCACGCGTACCCGCCCCATGTGCACGACGCCTGGACCCTGTTCGTCGTGGATGTCGGCGGCGTCCGCTACGACCTCGACCGGCACGACCGCGCCGCGCCGCGTGGGGTCGTGTCCATCCTCCCGCCGGGCGTGACGCACGACGGCCGCCCAGCCACGGCGGACGGATACCGGAAGCGCGTGGTCTACCTCGACCCCGGGATCCTCGGTGAGGACCTCGTGGGTCCGTCCGTGGATCGGCCAGTCGTGCCTGGCACGTCCCTGCTCGCCGACGTCAACGCGCTGCACCGGACGCTCGATTGCCCGGACGATGGGCTCGAGGCCGAAACCCTGCTCCACGAGCTCGTGACACGGATCCGCGCGGCCTACGCCCTGCCCGCGCCCGTCGGTCGTGACTGGTCGCTTCGCCCGCGCTCCGACCTCGCCGAGGCCGTCCGGGCCGCGCTGGAGGCCGACCTCACGGGCAGACCCTCGATCGCGGCGATCGCGGACGGGCTCGGCGTGGGGGCCACCACCGCCACGCGTGCCTTCCGCGTCGCGTTCGGGATCCCGCCGCACGCGTACGTCCTCGGCCGGCGCCTGGAGATCGCGCGCGGCCGGCTGCTCGCCGGCCAAGCGCTCGTGGACGTCGCGTTCGAGACCGGCTTCTCCGACCAGGCGCATCTCACGAACCGGTTCCGCCGGTTCCAGGGCGTCTCGCCGGGTCGCTACCGGGCGGCGGGCTGAGGCCGGCTGTTCGGCGGCCGCCCCGGCCGGGAGGCGCCGCGCGGGACTCGGCTCGGGACTCCGCTCAGGCCGCGGCGCTCAGGCCACCGCCTCGAGCACCGCGTCCGAGAAGCGCGGCCACGCCTCGATCGCCCACGCGCCGAACGTCCGGTCGGTGAGCGCGACGGCCGCCAGCCCGGCGACGGGGTCGACCCACACGAACGTCCCGCTGCCGCCGAAGTGCCCGTACGTCGCCGGGGAGTTGCGGGCCCCGGTCCAGTGCGGCGTCTTCGTGCCGCGGATCTCCGGGCCGAGCCCCCAGTCGTTGGCCGCCTGGACGCCGAACCCCGGCAGCACGCCTCGCAGCCCGGGGAACGCGACGGTCGTTGCGAGCGACGCGGTCGCCGGCGCGAGCAGCCGTGGCGCGAGCAGCTCGAACGCCAGGGCCTCCAGATCGCGCACCGTCCCGAGCATGCCCTCCGACGGCGCGCCGTCCAGCCGCCCGCCCGTCATCCCGAGGGGCGCCAGCACCCACTCGCGCACGAGCGCCTCGAACGGCCGGCCGGCAGCCGCCGCGACCAGCGTCCCGAGCGCGTCGTACCCGCTGTTCGAGTAGATCCGCGTGCGCTCTGGCGGCGAGACCACCGTGTCGTCGTCGAAGGCCAGCCCGGACGCGTGCGCGAGGAGGTGCCGGACCGTGCTGCCCGTCGGCCCCGCCGCGTCGTCGAGGCGGACCACCCCCCGGTCCACGGCGATGAGCGCAGTCCACGCCGTCACGAGCTTCGTCACGGACGCCCACGGGAGCGCGACGTCGCGCGAGCCGCGCTCGGCGATGAGCCCCTGGCGGTCGACGACGGCCACACCACAGCGCCCCGCGCCCCAGCTGTCCGCCAGCGCCAGCACGTCGCGGTCGAACGCACGGGACGAGCGTGCGAGCGTCACTCGCCCGACCGGTACACGACGACTTCCACCTTCTCGAGCGTCACCAGCCCCCCGCCGACCAAGCGTTCGAGCTCCGGCAGGACCGTGCGGATCCGGTCGGCCTCGTCCACCGCCTCGATGAGGATCGGCAGGTCCTCGGACAGGGCGAGGATCCGCGTGGTGTGCACCCGCGACGACCGGCCGTAGCCCTCAAGGCCGCGGAACACGGACGCGCCGCGGATCCCGCGCTCGCGGAGCAGGCGCACGATCACGTCATATGCCGGCTTGCCGTCGACGTGGTCCGACTCGCCGATGTAGATGCGCACGAGGAGCGCCTCGCCCTCGATCGTCATCGCGCCGCCACCTCCGTCGTCATGGAAGCGCCCGCCCGACTGCAAGCCCCGCGACGACCGCCACGAGCCCCAGTGCGACCGACCCCGCGATGTTGAGCGCTGCCAGCTGCCAAGCCCCGTCCTCCACGAGGCGCCATGACTCCAGCATCCACGTCGAGAACGTCGTGTACGCGCCGATGAACCCGATCATCACCGGTGCCCGGATCTCGGCCGGCAGCACGTCTCGCTCGGTCGCCCACGCAAACAGCAGGCCGAGGACGAACGCGCCCGTCAGGTTGACGACGAGCGTCCCGAACGGGAACGCGCTGTCCGCCCGCTCGCTGACCCAGAGGTCCACGACGCGCCGGGCGATCGCCCCGAAGAAGCCGCCGACGCCGACGAGGACGAGGTCCACGCGTCGGGTCCTAGTCGATCGTCGGGACGCCGAGGACGTTGAACCCGCCGTCCACGTAGACCACCTCGCCGGTGACCGCGCTCGACAGGTCCGAGGCCAGGTACAGCGCGGTGTTGCCGACGTCCTCGATCGTGATGTGCGAGCGGAGCGGGGCGATCTCGTTGAACGGCCCATAGAGCTTGCGGAAGCCGGCGATGCCGCCCGCGGAGAGCGTCCGGATCGGGCCGGCGGAGATGGCGTTCACGCGGATCCCCTCGGGCCCGAGGTCGGCGGCGAGGTACCGCACCGACGCCTCGAGCGCCGCCTTGGCCACGCCCATGACGTTGTAGTGCGTCACGACCTTCTCGGCGCCGTAGTAGCTGAGGGTGAGGACGCTCGAGCCGCGGCGCAGGTAGGGCCGCGCGGCCTTCGTGATCGCGACGAGCGAGTAGGCGGAGACGTCCAGCGCGGTCGCGAACCCGTCTCGCGAGGTGTCGACGAACTGGCCGTCCAGGTCCTCGCGCTTCGCGAACGCGACGGCGTGGACGAGGATGTCGAGCTCGCCGTGCGCGGCGTGCCACTTGTCCATGACCGCGGCGATCTGCTCGTCGGACTGGATGTCGCACGGCTCCACGAACGTGGACCCGATGGATTGCGCGAGCGGCCGGACGCGGCGATCGATCAGCGACTCCATCGACGAGAAGCCGACGGTGGCGCCCGCCTCGTGGAACGCCTTCGCGATGCCCCAGGCGATCGAGTGGTCGTTCGCCACGCCGAAGATCAGCGCCCGGCGCCCGTCAAGCAGTCCCATCCAGCGGCTCCTCGCTCGGTCTGTCGTGTCCGCGGAGCATGATGCCCGACGCCGGGGACCGCGGCGACCGGGCCCGTGCAGGACGACACCGATCGGCGCACCAGGACCGGCGCGGCTCCACATCGGTTCGCCCCGTTCGACAGCAGGCTGCAAGTCCACCCGTCGGACGACACGCCCGGCTGTGCCCGTCGGGCCGGTCCAATCCATCGGTCATGCACCAGCACCGCAACCTGGATCGCCTCACCACGATGTACATCCCCGGCCGCTCCCCGCAGGGCCCGCGCCGCCGGTCGGTACAGCTCGTGTGCAACCCCGCCGACGACCTGGCGTTCGCCGGGGCCGCCGAAGGCTTCGTCGCCAGGGGCGCGGGGACCCCGGCCGGCCTCCAGC
Source organism: Candidatus Limnocylindrales bacterium (assembly GCA_035701885.1). Taxonomy (GTDB): domain Bacteria; phylum Chloroflexota; class Limnocylindria; order Limnocylindrales; family CSP1-4; genus CAIXZV01. Next base: position 234 of record DASSRG010000056.1, on the reverse strand, counting down.
GGCTGCTCCAGGACGACTACCCGAACGTGCTCGTCCGGGCGCGGGGGCTGTCCAGCGAGGAGTTCGACGCCTGGTACGTGTACCGCGACGGGTCCTGGACGCCGTCCCGGCCCGTGGACGGGATGGGCCGACGATGAGCGACCTCCAGGAGGACCTCGACGCGACCGCCGACTCCGTGGTCAGGGATGCCGAGCGGCTGATCCACGTGGAGCGGGAGAAGCAGCAGGTGGGCGG
>DASSRG010000055.1:0-3463 GCA_035701885.1 Candidatus Limnocylindrales bacterium | reverse complement strand
CGTGGGCATGGTCGGCGTGAACGTGCCGATCCCGGTGCCGGTCGCGTACTACAGCTTCGGCGGCTGGAAGGCGTCGCTGTTCGGCGACCTCCACATGTACGGCCCGGACGGGATCCAGTTCTACACGCGCTCGAAGGTCGTCACGTCGCGCTGGCCGGACCCGGCCACGAGCTCGGTCAACCTGGGCTTCCCGCAGACCAGGTGACCGAGCGCGCGTCAGACGGTCGCGCCTCGCAGCCGCTTCGCGTCCTCGTCACGGGCGGCGCGGGGTACATCGGCTCACACACCGTCCGCCTGCTCGCCCGGCTCGGGCACGTCCCGATCGTCCTCGACACGCTCGAGCGCGGGCATGCGGCCGCGGTCGCCGACGCGCGCCTGGTCGTCGGATCCACCGCGGACCGCGACCTGGTCCGGTCCCTGCTCCGCGACGAGCACATCGATGCGGTCCTTCACTTCGCCGCCCGGAAGTCCGCGATCGAGTCCGTCACGAGGCCGGCGGAGTACTTCGACGGCAACGTCGGCTCCTCGACGGCGCTCCTCGCCGAGGTCGTCGACGCCGGCGTTCGGAGCTTCGTGCTGTCGTCGACATGCGCCGTGTACGGAGACGCGTCCAGCCCGGTCGCCGAGGACGCCCCCCTGCGTCCGTCGACGCCGTACGGGGAGAGCAAGCTCCTCGTGGAGCGCACACTCCCGTGGCTCGAGGAGGTCGGCCTGCGGCACGTGACGTTGCGCTACTTCAACGCCGCGGGAGCGGAGGCGGACGGAAGCCACGGCGAAGACCCGGCCGGCGCGACCAACCTGGTGCCGGTCGTCGTCGACGCGGCCATCGGTCGGCGCACCGGCATCACGGTGTTCGGGTCGGACTATCCGACCCGCGACGGGACGGCGATTCGGGATTACGTCCACGTGGCTGACCTCGCGCGCGCGCACGTGGCGGCGCTCGAGCACCTCGCGCTCGGCGGGGAGTCCGCCGTGCTCAATCTCGGGACCGGGATCGGATCGTCGGTGCTGGACGTCGTCAGGGCCGTGGAGCGCGCGTCGGGGTCATCCGTCGCGATCGAGTGGGCGGACCGCAGGCCGGGCGACGTTCCGGCGGTGTGGGCGGACCCGGGCGCGGCGGCCCGGGTCCTGGGCTGGCGCGCGGCGGCCGGCCTCGATGAGATTGCCGAGTCCGCGGTGCGCTGGGCCCGCGCCCACCCGGATGGTTACGACACCGCGGAGCGGCCCGTACGCGGCTGACCGGCGCCGGGCGTGGGCCGTGACAGCTCCTCGACCGCCTCGACCACGCGCCGGCAGGCCTGCCCGTCGCGCAGCGGGAACGTGCTGTCGATCCGCGCCTGGTAGTCCGCCGCGGGCCGGGGTCCGTGCTCGATCGCCGCGAGAACGGCGGACTCTGCGTCGGCGACCGTCGTCGCGACCGGACCGAATCCGTCCCTGTCGTAGTCGAAGTATCCCGGGGAGCCGATGTGCCCGCCGCCGAAGAACCGGTCGCGATCGAACTGGTAGTAGACGAGCGGTCGGTCGAGCGCGGCGGCGTCGAAGGCGACCGAAGAGTAGTCGGTGACCATGAGCGCCAGTCGCGCGTAGAGGGACTGGACATCGTCCGAGGCGTACGAGTACACGCGGACGGAGGGGGGCAGCCGGAGCGCCGGCACGAGGGTCACGAGGTTGGGGTGCGGGAGGAGGCCGATCTCCAGTCCGCGCTCGGCGGCGGCGGCAGCGATCCGTTCGGAGCGAAGCAGGTCCTGCCAGCTGCGGAAGTAGTCGGACGACACGGCTGTGACGTCGAGCGTTCGGAAGGGGTCCGCCGAGGGACGGTCGGCGAGGAGCCACTTCCGCCACGTCGGCGCGAACAGCACCAGTCGGCGCTCGCCGTGAGGAACGGCTCGGCCCAGCTCGAGCAGCCGGTCATACCGCGGCATCTCGGTCAGGCGGACCTCTTTGGAGGTGTAGATGTACGGCGAGCCGTCCGCGACGAACGACTGCCGCTCGGGCTCGGTCGAGACCGCGGTGAACTCGAACTCGCGGCGGTTCAGCCATCGCGACAGGTCCTGCTGGGTCACGCCGTGCTGCAGGAAGCCGAGCTTGTACGGGCGCCGGACGGTGACCGCGAGTACCTCGGGCGGCTCGACGAGATCCTTGTCGGCGTGCGAGCTGAGGAGCCACCCGCAGTTCAGCATCAGCATCAGCCAGCGGAACGAGCCGCGAGCCACGACCCGCTCGCCGAATCGCGCGCGCAGGCGTGTCCAGCTCGGCGCGCCCGCGTCGAGGACATACCAGGCGTTGATGTCCGGGCGCACCCGTCGGAGGTGCTCGAACAGCCGCTCGGCGTTGTCACCCGCGTCCTCGCCGCGGTCCATGAGCACCCACGCTCGCCGGAACGCGCGAAAGAGCGGAGTCTGGGCGAGGAACACCGAAGGTCGACGCGTCAGGAGGGCATGGCGACCTGCCTCGCGCTCGCGCGGCTGGTCACCCCGCAGTCGGCTCCGAAGCAGTCCCAGGGCCGAGCGCAGCGATGCCCGCCGGGCGCGCCGGCGCGCGCCCGCGCGAGTGCCGATCCGCGTCGGCTCGCCATCGACGGTCGCATCGATGTCCTCGACGGTCGGGATCCAGGCCAGGTATTCGGAGTGCCAGTGCTCGCCGAAGTACGTGACGTCGGCGACCTTCGACCAGCGGGGCTCCACCGGCCGGCCGCCGCGCGAGAACCGGACCGACGGCAGGTCGCCGTTGAACGACAGCACCGCCCGCTGCGTTCGCGTCTGCCTGTCGATCTTCGTGATCGCGACGACATCGTCCTTCCAGCGCCGACCGCGAGGTCCGCGCATGAACACGGTGCGCCAGCGGGGCTTCAGCGGCCGCACCCGATAGGCGCGGACGACCTCCGGGTCGAGCTGCTCGAGCACCTCCTCGAACAGGGACAGGAACCGGGTGCGGACGTCGCCCGACATCCGGATCCGGTTGCCGGTGCGCTCGTCCTCCGCCAGGTACCACGACAGGTCGTAGACGACGAGGCACTGCACCCAGGGGGCGCCGTTCGACCGCCGCAGGAGATCGAGGTGGCCTCGTTCCAGCACCGTGGTGAATCGGCCGGGATCCGACCAGCCTCGCTGGAGCGTCGAGTCGTTCGCGGCGCGCCGCCGGTACACGTAGCGCATGCCCGGGACGATCCCGACCCTGGGCTGCCGGAGCGAAAGCAGGTACCGCGCGGTGAAATGGACGTCCTCGAACACCGGCCTGAGGTCCTCGTCGAACCGGAGGCCCGTGCTCCGAATGCGGTCGGTGCGGAACAGGCACAGGTTCGTGCCGCCCGGGAAGACGTCGGGATCCTCAGCGAGGTCGACCACCCGGGCGCCGGCCGCGTACTGGCGTGACCGTCCGTACTCCTGCACCGCTCGGGTGCGCTCGTCGATCACCTGCGGTTGCGCGCCGAGGATCTCGAGGGTCGGGTGGGCGCGGATGAAGG
>DASSRG010000054.1:0-30470 GCA_035701885.1 Candidatus Limnocylindrales bacterium | reverse complement strand
GCCGTGAGCTCGGCCATCCCGCGCAGCGTCGTCCCCTTGCCGCCCGAGATCGTGACCAGGCCCTCCACGCCCTCGGTCGCGTGGTCGAAGCACTTGAACGTCCGGCTCAGCTCGCGGCCGCTCGACGCCCCGCGGTCGCCGACGAGCGGCCGGGCGGCGGCCCACGCCGCGCGGATCGGTGCGTGGCGCACGGCCGGCAGCAGCTTCGAGCCCTCCTCGAGCATGCGCCGGACGTGGTCCTCCGGCACCGCGATGTCGTCCGGGTCGTCCACGACCCAAGAGCTGGTCCCGACGATCGACAGCCGGCGCTGCGGCACCACGATGTCGCCGTCGCCGCTCGGGTGGAGACGGTTGACCACCATCGAGCTCAGCCGCCCGGCGAGGGCGACGAGCACGCCCGGCGAGGGCCGGACGGGGACGTCCACGCCGGCCATCCGCCCGATCGTCTCGCCCCACGGCCCCGCCGCGTTCACGACGATGTCGGCGCCGATCGCGTACCGCCGCCCGGTCGGCCGGTCGAGCACCTCGACGCCGGTGACGCAGCCGCGCTGGGCCGTGATGCCGACGACCTCGGTCCAGGGCCTGACGTCCGCCCCGTTCGCGATCGCCGTCGCGAAGAAGCGGAGCGGCAGCCGCAGGGCGTCCATCGTCGCGTCCGGCACGCGGACCGCGCCGAGCGTCCACGGCGACAGTCCGGGCTCGAGGGCGAGCGCCGCGCGACGGTCGAGCCACCGGGCGGGGATGCCGCACGCCTCGCAGGCCATGAGGAGGCGGGTCCGGTAGGCGAGATCCTCCTCCTCGACCGCGACGAACAGCCCGTCGTTCTCCTCGAACGACCCGGGACAGATCCTGCGCAGGATCCGGTTCTCGGTGATGCACTCCACGGCCGACTCCGTGTCGTTGACGGCGTACCGCGCGCCGGAGTGCAGGAGCCCGTGGTGGCGGCCGGTCGTTCCGGACGCGAGGCCGTAGCGCTCGACGAGGGTCACCCGGATCCCCCGCAGCGCGAGGTCGTGGGCGAGGGCCCCGCCCGTGCCGCCTCCGCCGACGATGACCACGTGCGGACGCTGTGCGTTCTCCACCCGGCCATCGTGGGCCGCTTCGATCCGCAGGCCTAGGGTCGCCCGGGCCGGGATACAGGGCCGCGGGACGTCCGGGGATGTGACCTTCGTCCCCCCGGCGTCGCGGGCGAGCGTCAGCCGGCGGGCGTCAGCGTGCGGCCGTCGGCGTCCGGGCGGCGTCTCCGGCCCGATAGGCGTCGAGAAGGAACTCGACCGGGTGCCGGGTGGGCACGCCGGTCGCGGTCTGGATCTGCCACCGGCAGGTCTCGGAGTCGCAGGACGCCGCCGCCGCGCCGGACGCCTTCACCTTGTCGAACAGCGGTGCGCCGACCGCCATCGCGATGTCGTACTTCTCCTTCTTGAGGCCGTAGGTCCCGGCGACCCCGCAGCAGTCGTGATCCATGTCCTCGGCGCGCAGGCCGGGAACGAGCGCGAACAGCTCGAGCGCCGGCAGGCCGATCCCGTGGCTCCGGAGCTGGCACGGCGCGTGGTACGGGAGATCTGCGTCCAGGCGCCCGAATGACGTGTCGAGGCGACCCTGCTCGTGGAGGTCGAGGAGGAACTCGCAGATGTCCCAGGTCGCCTCCGAGACCACGCGCGTGTCGTCGTCGTGGAGGTCGAGCATCTCCTCGTATTCGGCCTTGAGGGTGTGGGTGCACGAGGTGGAGGTGCCGATGATCCGGTAGCCCCGGCGGGCGAGGTCGGCGAGCACCGGGAGGTTGGAGCCGGCACGCTCCCGCGCGTCGTCGTAGAGGCCGTTGCTGATCAGCGGCAGCCCGCAGCAGACCTGCGGCGGGACGATCGTCGCGAAGCCGTTCCGGCGCAGGACCTCGATCGCCGCCTGCGCCAGGTGGGGCTCGTAGTAGTTGGCGGCGCAGCCGTGGAAGTAGACCACGGCCTCGTCGGGGCCGGGGAGCGTCTCGCCGTCCGCGCCGGTGATGCCCCCGTCCTTGCGCCAGGTCGCCTGGAAGGTCCGCTTCGCGAATGCCGGCAGCGGCGCGGCGTGGTGGACGCCGACGGTCAGCTCCATCGCGCGGCGGGCGAGGCCGTTGCCGAGGACCGCATTGGCGAGCGGCGAGAGCGTCGTGCCGAGGCGGCCGGTGAGGTCTGTCTGGCCGAGCCCCCAGTCGCGCAGCTTCGGCCGCTTCCCCTCGCGCAGCCGGGCCCGCGCCTGGTTGTTAATCTCGGCGATCTTCACGCCGGCCGGGCAGGCCGTCGTGCACCAGCCGCAACCCGAGCAGTAGTCGACCGAGTGGTCGGGCGAGGGGACGTCCGCGCTGTGCGGGCCCTGGATCTGCTGACCGCGTGCGAGCCGGAACCGCTGCGCCTGCGGGCCCTCGTACTTGGGACCCGGGAACAGGTCGGTGACCCGCATGACCGGGCAGACCGTGTTGCAGACGTTGCACTTGAGGCACTCGTCCGCCGACGAGCTCACGTGCGGATCGAGCTCGGCCGCCGCTTCGGCGACGAGGTCGGTGATGGTCATGAGGCGATCCCTGCGGGCCCGGCGGAGTGGCCGGCCGATGTCGCTGCGAGGGTCCCGCCGACGCCGGTGTCGACGATGGCGTTCGCCGCGCGCCACCCGGAGGCGATCGCCACCCCGTCGCCGCACCGCTCGCGAAGGGCGAGCTGCCCGGCGAGCAGGGCGCCCGCCACGTGGACGTTCCGGAACGTCGCGCCGCCGGGCCCGATCGGCCGGAGGGTCGCGTCGGTCCGGATTCCCGCGGCCTCGATCGGGTGGCCGGCGGGGTCGAGCGCGTCCCGGCGCAGCCAGCCGTCGTGGGGCGGCGTCTCGACGGGCAGGTCCAGCAGCGGCTCGACGATCCGGCCATCGGCGGTCGCCACGAGCCCGCCGCCCGCGATGCCGCCCGTCGCGAGGACGAGCGCGCCCGTCGTGATCCGCAGCGCCCGGGTCGCCGCCTCCATCTCCACGGCCACGACGCGGTCACCGGCCGTCTCGATCCGGTGGACCTGCTCACCGACCTGGACCCGCCCGCCGGTCGCCCGGATGCGCGCCCGGAGCGCCTGCCACAGCCGCACCCCCGGGACGCTGGGCGGGACGAGCGGGACCTCGAACGGCTCGAGCGGGAGGCGGGCGCGGGCGTCGGCCCATGCCTCGGCGTGTGCGTGCAGGCCCACGATCGCGGGCAGGGCGACCCGACCCGGCCGGCGACCCGCCGCGGAGCGCAGGGCGGCCGCGAAGGCATCGAGGTCCGCGGCCCGCGTCGTCGGGTCGTCGAACCGCCGCGCCAGCTCCAGCGCGTTCACGTTGCGGCGCTCCGCGAGCCCGGCGAGCGCGACGGCCACGCCCACGACCCGCGCCGGCCGGTCGGACCCGTGCCACACGGCGTCGCGCGCGAGGCTGCCCGCGACGGCTGCCGGCCAGAAGTCCTTGAACCCGGCCGGCCCGGCCACCACCAGCACCTCGTCCGGATCCCACGGGCGCAGGGCCGCCGACTGGGCGTCCGGGACGATGGCCACCCGGCGCGTCCCCCCCAGCGCCGTCGGCACGCGGCGGATGGGCGTCTGGAGGCTGCCGGCGTACGGCAGCCCGGCGGTGGCGAGCACACCCGTGAGCCAGCCGACCGCCGCCTCGGCGTCGCCGGCGAGGATCGCGTACGGGTGCCCGGGTGCCGCGAGCGTCCGCACCCCCTCGGCGGGCGTCCGGGCGCCCACCGGGGCCGCGACGTCGATCCCGCCCGACCCCCAGTGGGTGCTCGCGTGCCCCTTCGCGACGAGCATGACGGACGCGCCCGCCTCCGCGAGCCGAGCGGCCGCGGTGAGCCCCGCGAGGCCTGCGCCGATGACGACGACGTCAGCGCGCGGCATCGACGACCTCCGGGGTGGGGGAGCCGGCCGGCGGCTCGGACGGCGCGGCCATCGAGTCCAGGCCCAGCACGCCCGAGTAGATGCCGTTCGTCATCAGCAGCTCCTGGAGCTGCCGGCCGTGCGCGATGGGCCGCGTCCCCTTGAACCGCTCGCGGAGGAACGCGCCGAGCGCTCGATCCGCCGTCGCGGCGTGGATCGCGCGCTGCTCACCGGAGCCGTCCTGTGCCGCGGCGTCCAGCCGCTCGGCGACGAGCCCCGCCACCCGGAACGTGCAGAACGCGCCCTGGCACGGGCCCATGCCGACCCGCGTCCCCCGGCGGAGGTCGTCGATCGTGCACGGCCAGTGGCGGTCGAGGTATGCCTCGGCCATCGACCGGGTCACGAGCTCGCACTCGCACAGCAGGTCCGCGTCGCCGCCGCCCTCCGCCTCGATGTCGGCCAGCCGGTGGCCCAGCCAGTACGTCTTCCCCTCGTGCTGGTCGGGGAGCGGCTCCTCGGCGGTCGTGCACCGCGCCGTGATGCCCATCTTCTCCGCGACGACGTCGACCGTCTGCTCGGCCATCAGGCGGTGGGTCGTCAGCTTGCCGCCGACGATCGAGACGAAGTTGTCGACGCCCTGGTCGGCGTGGTCGAGGATCGCGTGCGCGCGGGTGATCGAGCGGTTGCCGCCGACCGCGGCCTCGGCCGGTGGCTTGTACAGCGGCCGCACGCCCGCATACGCGCGGAGGATCCGCATCCGGGGCAAGTCGGGGAACAGCTTCGTGCCCTCGTCGACGAGCCGCGCGACCTCCTCGCGGGTGATCTCGTAGTCGTCGGGGTCGGGGACCTTGATGTCGGTCGTGCCCAGGATTGCCACGGTGTGGACGGGGACCATGATGTCGCCGTCGCTCGACTTGTGGCAGCGGTTGATCACCGCGTCGGTCATCCGGTGGTTGTAAATGAGCATCGTGCCCTTGCCGGGCGTCATCTCGACCTCGACGCCGGCGAGCGCCGCGATCTGGCCGGCCCAGGCGCCGGCAGCCGACACGACGAACTGCGTCCAGACCGTCGTCTCGGACCCGTCGCGCTCGTTGCGGAGCCGGGCGGCCGTGATCCGGCCGCCGGTGATCTCGAACCCGATGACCCGGTGGTAGCTCACGGCCTCCGAGCCGTGGCGGCGCGCATCGGCGAGCGTCGAGTCGATGAGCTGCCACGGCTCGATCGAGCCGTCGGGGACGCGGAACGCCCGCCGGATGCGCCGGTTGAGCGCCGGCTCGTGGGCGAGCAGCGTCTGCACGTCGACCTCGTCGCAGTCCACGCCCGACGCCGCGCAGTTGGCCGCGAACTCCTGGACGTAGTCGTCCGGGTCGTCGGGCGTCGCGACGAAGAACCCGCCGGTGTCCTCGATCGACGACGGCGCGATCCGCCGGAGGACGCGGTTCTCCTCGATGCACTCGCGTGCCGCCACCTGGTCCTTCTGGACGTAGCGGCCGCCGGAATGGAGCAGCCCGTGGTACCGACCGGTGGTCCCGGTGCCGTAGTCGCCGCGCTCGACGAGCAGCGCCCGCAGCCCGCGCCGCGCGAGGTCACGGACGACGCCGGCGCCAGTCGCGCCGCCACCGATGACGAGGACGTCGGCGGTGTGCGGGACCGTCATGCTCGACCACCTCGATGGAGCGCCACGATCGTGACGGGTGAGGCGCACGGGGCGCCGACCCTGCGCAGCATCCTACCCCTTGGGCAGGGTCGCGGCCGCCTCGGCGGCCCCCAGCACCTCGTCCAGGCTCGAGCCGGTGCTCGCCTGGACCGCGGCCATCACCGCGCCCTCGACGATCGGCCCCTTCGACAGCCGGACGCCGCCCGCATCGGGGAGGAGCTCGAGCGCGGTCATCGTCGACAGGACAGCGCTGCCGAGGTCTGCCACGACGACAACCCCGGCCCCTGCATCGGCCCGGCCGATCGCCTCAGCGATCCGCACGGCGTCGGTGCCGATGGCGCCGTCGGCAAGGCCGCCGGCCGGGACGATCCGGACGTCGGGCCCGGCCATCTGGCCCGCGAGCTCGGCCGTGCCCTCGGCGATCAGCCGGTGGTGCGAGACGACCACGAGACCGACGTACGCCGTTCCCGCGGCCCCCTCCGCGTCAGATGCCATCGATGCCTCCCGGGAAATCGAGACCCCGGCGCCGAAGGGCGCCGGGGCCGTGTGTCGCTGGGGTTACGAGGCCTCAGTCGACCCAGTCGAAGGTCCGCGTGACGGCCTTCTTCCAGAGGGCGTACTCCTTGTCCCGCCGAGCGGCGTCCATCTTGGGCTGCCACTCGTGGTCCTTGGCCCAGTTGGCGCGCAGGTCCTCGACGGCGCCCCAGAAGCCGACCGCGAGGCCGGCCGCGTAGGCGGCACCGAGCGCCGTCGTCTCGGCGACCTTCGGCCGGATGACCGGGACGCCCAGGACGTCGGCCTGGAACTGCATCAGCGTGTCGTTGAACACCATGCCGCCGTCGACCTTGAGCGCCGTCAGCTCCACGCCGGAGTCGGCGTTCATGGCGTCGAGCACCTCGCGGGTCTGCCACGCGGTCGCCTCGAGGACGGCCCGCGCGATGTGGCCCTTGTTGACGTACCGCGTGAGGCCGGCGATCACGCCGCGGGCGTCGGACTTCCAGTACGGCGCGAACAGGCCCGAGAACGCCGGCACGAAGTACACCCCGCCGTTGTCCTCGACGGTCGTGGCGAGCGCCTCGACCTCGGCCGAGCTCTGGATCATGCCCAGGTTGTCGCGCAGCCACTGGACGAGGGCGCCGGTGATGGCGATCGAGCCCTCGAGGGCGTACACGGCCGGCTGGTCGCCGATCTTGTAGCCGAGGGTCGTGAGCAGGCCGTTCTTGCTCGGGACGGCCTTCTCGCCCGTGTTCATGAGCATGAAGCAGCCCGTGCCGTACGTGTTCTTCGCCTCGCCGGCCGAGTAGCAGGTCTGGCCGAACAGGGCCGCCTGCTGGTCGCCGAGGTCGCCCGCGATCGGCACGCCCTGGAGGTCGCCGACGCCGTTGCCGTAGACCTCGGACGAGGCCCGGATCTCGGGCAGCATCGACTTCGGGATCCCCATGATGCCGAGGATCTCGTCGTCCCAGTCGAGGGTCTCGAGGTTCATCAGCATCGTGCGGCTGGCGTTGGTCACGTCAGTGACGTGGACGCCGCCGTTGGTGCCGCCGGTCAGGTTCCAGATGCACCAGGTGTCGATGTTGCCGAACAGCAGGTCGCCGGCGTCGGCCTTGGCCTTGGCACCGTCGACGTTGTCCAGGATCCACTTGACCTTGGGGCCCGAGAAGTAGGTCGCGAGAGGCAGGCCGACCTTCGCGCGGAAGCGATCCTGACCGCCGTCCTTGCCGAACTCGTTGACGTACACGTCCGTGCGCGTGTCCTGCCACACGATCGCGTTGTAGACCGCCTTGCCCGTGTTCCTGTCCCAGACGACGGCCGTCTCGCGCTGGTTGGTGATGCCCACGGCCGCGAGATCGGTGCCCGTGATGCCCGCCTTCTCCAGCGCGCCCTTGATGACCTCCTGGCTGCGGGCCCAGATCTCGGCCGGGTCGTGCTCCACCCAGCCTGGCTTGGGGAAGATCTGCTCGTGCTCCTTCTGGTGGATCGCGACGACGCCGCCGGCGTGGTCGAAGATCATGAACCGCGTGCTCGTGGTGCCCTGGTCGAGGGCTCCGACGTACTTCGTCATGCAACTGGCTCCACTAACGGTGTGCCGTGTCGCCGCCTAGTCCCGGGACCAGGCGTCGGCGGCGGCCTTGAGCAGGAGGCTGGTGGAGGTCGCGCCGGGGTCCTGGTGACCCGCGCTGCGATCCCCGAGGTAGCTCGCCCGTCCCTTGCGGGCGACGAGCGGGATGGTCGCCCGCATGCCCTCCTCCGCGGCCTCGGCGGCCGCACCGAGCGCGGCCGACGGGTTCTCGCCCGCGTCCGCAGCGTGGTGGAGGGCGGCCTGGGCCGGGAACAGGGCATCGAGCATCGTCTTGTCGCCCGCCTCCGCCTTGCCCAGGCCCTGGACGCGGGCGATGCCGTTGTCCATGGCCGCGGCGAACTCGGCGACGTCGATGTCGGACTTGCCGGCGGTGGCGTTGCCGAGCTGGAGGAAGAACGACCCGTACAGCGGCCCGCTCGCGCCGCCGACGGTGGACATGAGCGTCATGCCGACGCCCTTGAGCAGCGCCCCGATGTCGTCCTGCGGCAACGTCGGCAGCTTCGCGACCACGGCCTGGAAGCCGCGGTCCATGTTGATCCCGTGATCGGCGTCGCCGATCGCGGAGTCGAGCTCCGTGAGGTGCTCCTTCTCGCCGCGGAACACGTCCGCGGCGAGCTGGATCCACGCGACCACGTCATCGCTGGTGATGCGATCGGTCGAGCTCATCGTGGCTTCGGGACCTCGTGCGTGATCGACGACGGGTCAGACACCCCAGCGGAGCGCGGGCGTATCGACCGGGGCGTCCCAGTACCGGGTCAGCTCGTCGTCGAGCTTGAGGATGGAGATCGAGCAGCCGGCCATCTCGAGCGAGGTGATGTAGCTGCCGACGAGGCTGCGCTCGATCGTGATGCCACGACCGGCGCAGATCTGGGCGAGCTTGTTGAACACGACGTAGAGCTCGATGAGCGGCGTGCCGCCCATGCCGTTGACGAACGCGAGGACCTTGTCGCCCGACTGGAACGGCAGGTCGTCGAGGATCGGCGTGGCGAGCATCTCGGTGATCTCGTCGGCGGTGGCGATCTTCGTCCGGGTGCGGCCGGGCTCGCCGTGGATGCCGACCCCGATCTCCATCTCGTCGTCGCCGATCTCGAACGTCGGCTTGCCGGCGGCCGGGACGGTGCAGCTGGTGAGCGCCATGCCCATCGAGCGCACGTTGTCCTGGACCTTCTGGCACAGGGCAGTGACCGTCGCGAGGTCGGCGCCGGACTCGGCGGCCGCACCGACGATCTTCTCCGCGAGGACGGTTCCCCCCACGCCGCGCCGGCCCGCCGTGTACAGCGAGTCCTTGACGGCCACGTCATCGGCGATGACGACGGACGACACTTCGAGGCCCTCGGCCCGCGCCAGCTCGGCCGCGAGCTCGAAGTTCATGATGTCGCCGGTGTAGTTCTTCACGATGTGGAGCACGCCGGCGCCGCCGTCGACGGCCTTGGTCGCGGCGAGCATCTGGTCCGGCACCGGCGAGGTGAACACGGCACCCGGGCAGGCCGCGTCGAGCATGCCGCGCCCGACGAACCCGCCGTGCATCGGCTCATGGCCCGAGCCGCCGCCGGAGATGACCCCGACCTTGCCCTGCCGTGGCGCGTCCTTGCGGACGACGATGTTGGGTTCCTCCACCCGCAGGTAGCCCGGGTGGGCGGCGACCATCCCGGCGAGCGCCTCGTCGACGAGGTTCTCGGGTGCGTTGATCAGCTTCTTCATCGGATCTCCTGGTCCCCCCGGAGGCGCTCGCCGCCGAGGCAAGGGGGTGCGACGGCGGCGAGCGCGCTCCCGGTCACACGAGCAGGTGGATGTGCCGGTCTCGGATCGCTACATCCCCATCGTGGTGACCCAGACCGCGTTGTAGACGAGCGCGGCCAGGATTCCGCCGATGATCGGGCCGACGACCGGAACCCAGGAGTAGCCCCAGTCCGAATCGCCCTTGCCCGGGACCGGCAGGATGGCGTGGATGATGCGCGGCCCGAGGTCGCGGGCCGGGTTGATCGCGTACCCGGTGGTGCCGCCGAGCGAGAGGCCGATCGACCACACGAGCAGCGCGACGGGCAGCGCCCCGAGGGCGGCGAGGCCGGCCGCCGAGCCGTTGGTGCCGAAGGCGAGGACGACGAACACGAGCACGAACGTGCCGATGATCTCGGACACGAGGTTGAGCCCGTAGTTGCGGATGTTGGGCCCGGTGCTGAAGACAGCGAGCTTGAGGCCCTGGTCCTCGGTCTCCTTGAAGTGATCCCAGTAGTGGATCGTGACCAGGATCGCGCCGATGAACGCGCCGACGAACTCGCCGATCAGGTAGACCGGCACCTTGTCCCACGGCGTTGCGCCCTGGACGGCGAGGCCGATCGTGACGGCCGGGTTCAGGTGGGCGCCGCTGATCGGTCCCGCGACCACGACGCCGACGAACACCGCGAACGCCCACGCTGCCGTGATGACGATCCAGCCCGAGTTCTGGGACTTCGACTTCGCAAGCAGGACGCCCGCCACGACGGCGTCACCGAGGAGGACCAGGAGCCCGGTCCCGAATACCTCCGCGATGAAGATGTTCGTATCCCAAGTCATGCCATGCACTCCCTCGTTGGGTGGTATCGGCCTCCTCCCCAGGGGCCGCTTGACGCATGGGCCGGGTCCCCGTGGACCGGCGCGCGCGACGCGCGCTGCACGATCGGGACCGGACGGCCGGGCGCGCTCTCCTCCGCTGGCTCCTCCTTTCGCACACCCCGCGACCGGGATCCCGACGCGGATCCGAGGGGCAGGGGGACGCCTGCCCGCGAGGGGGTATGTCCGGATGCTAGTCAGCGGTGGGCGGCCGAACCATCAAGACTTCGTGAATCTCTCGCGCTACGCGCGCGTAACCGGGCCGCATCCTTCGACGGTGCGGCCCGGCGGGCGGCGCGACGGGTCAGCGCTGGTCGAGCGGGCGGTCGCCGCGGACGGGCTCGCGCTCGTCGCCGGCCCAGTGCGATTCGCCCGGTGCGTGCCGGTTTCCGCTGAGGGCGTTCTCGCCCTCGGGCATCGCATCCGGGTCGACGGGTCCGGGCGCGCCGTGGCCACGGTCGCCGACCACCTCGCTCTTGTTCCAGCGGTCGGTCGTCGCGGCGGTCGACTCGGTGTCGGCGTCGGTCCGGCGCTCTCCGGTCTCGCCGGCCCATTCCTCGCCCGTCCAGTCGTTCGGGCGGCGGGTGTCGTCGGTCATCTCTGCACCTCCGGCCGCCACCTGTCGGCGGCCACGTTCACGGTGCGCGCAGCCGAATGCCCTGTGCGCGAGACATCGCGCCGCCGACGTGACGGCTGCGTCGCAGGCGAAGGGGCCAAGACCGGCGAGGGAGCGCTCGCTACCCAGGCTCGCGCGCGTACGCGTCCGCAAGGGCCTCGACGAGCATCGCGCTGGAGGCGGCGCCCGGGTCGCGATGCCCTGCCGACCGTTCGCCGAGATAGCTCGCCCGGCCCTTCCGCGCGACGACCGGGATCGTCGCCTCTGCCCCCGCGACGGCGGCCGCCGCCGCGCGCCGGTAGCGCGCCGCCATCGGCTCGTGGCCGCCCCGGCTCTCGGCAGCGCCGAGGACCTCGACGGCCGGCAGGAGCGCGTCGAGCATCGTCTTGTCGCCCGGCATGGCCTTTCCGAGCTGGGCGATCGCCGCGGCTGCCGCGCCGAGCGCGGTCGCGCCCAACCGGTCGGCGTTCGTGTCCGCGGAGACGGCCGCGCCGGCACGCAGGAGCGCCTGCCCGTACAGCGCGCCGCTCGCTCCGCCCACGACGCCCATCAGCGTCCGGCCCGCGCCCGCGAGCATTCCGCCGGCGTGGCCGCGCGCGGCCGCATCCATGTCGCGCACGACCGCCTGGAGGCCCCGGTCGAGGTTGATCCCGTGGTCTCCGTCGCCGATCGCGGCGTCGAGGTCGGTCAGCCACCCGCGATTCGCGGCGATGGCGAATGCCCACCCCCGGAGCCACGCATCCACGACGGCGGACGCGCGGGCAGCATCGAACGCGTCGCGGACCGTCGCCTCGGCGCTCATCCGCGCGGCACCTTCGGCATTCGCATCGCGCCTTCCGCCGCCACGATCACCACCCCCGCGTCCCCGCCGCCCGCCGCGGCGACGCCCGCGATCACCGCGCCCTCGACGAACGGCGCCTCGGTGATCCGGACCCGTGCCCGGGCGGCGTCGTCCAGGTCGTCCAGCGCGATGTCCAGCGCGAGCGCCGCGCTCCCGAGGTCGAGCAGCACCACGACCTCGTCGCCGGCAGCCGCGTCGAGTGCGCGCCGCAGGGCTGCCGCCACGTCGGGGCCGCTGGTGCCCAGCCGGCCGCCGGAGAGTCCGCCCGCGACCTCGACGGGCACTCCGGGAGCGGCCTGGCGGACCATCGCCGCGAGACCGTCGAGGAGCTGCGCGCTGTGCCCGACGAGCACGAGACCGACCACGCGGATGGGCCCTCCGCCATCGTGCGCCGGGCCGATCGCGCCCGGTGCACGGCCATACACTAGCGGCGCGCATGAGCACCCGTACCGGCGATCACGGGCGCCCCGATCCCGTCGGCGCGGCGCCGCAGACTCTCACGGCGGCGGACCTCCGGGCGTGGATCGCCCGGGCGGAGCAGGCCGTCGTGCGCCACCGCGCCTGGCTCGACCGGCTCGATGCCCGGCTCGGCGACGGCGACCATGGCGAGAACATGAGCGTGGGGCTGGGCGAGGCGGTGCGCGCGCTCGGTGAGGAGGCGGACGCGGCGGATCCCGGCGAGGTGCTCCGGCGCCTGGGCCAGCTGCTCGTGGCGAGCGTGGGCGGCGCCGGCGGTTCGCTGTACGGCACGGCGTTCATGGAGGCGGGGATCGCCGTCGCCGGCCTGCCGGCGCTGGACGCCGCGGCGCTCGCGGCCGCGTTCGATGCGGCCGCGGAGGGAATCGCGCGCCGCGGCCGCTGCCGGGCGGGCGACAAGACGATCTACGACGCGATGCGGCCGGCCGCCGATGCCGTGGTGCGCGTCGCCGACGCAGGCGGGGACGTCGCGTCGGCGCTCGAGCACGCCGCGCCGGCGTCATGGGCCGGCATGCGGGCGACCCGACCGCTGGTCGCCCGTCGGGGCCTCGCCCTCCGGCTTGGCGAGCGGTCGCGCGGTCACCTCGATCCGGGTGCGGTGTCGTGCTTTCTCCTCGTCCGGGCGATGCTCCCGGACCGGCGCGCATGACGCCCCGGACGGGCGCTGTGCCGACCGACCGGGGCGCCGATCCCACCGACGGCGGCGCCCAGCCCACCCGGAGTGCTCAACCGACCGACGGCGACGCGGTGACTGCCTCGGAGCGGCGGCGGATCTTCGAAGACGCGCAGCGGCAGGCGGACAGCGTGTTCGCGCAGTACCAGCTGAGTCAGCTCGTCGCGCTGGGCGGCGAGCTGCGGGCGATGGCCGCGAGCGTCATCGTGGAGCTCGTCCGGGTGACCGACGCGGTCGCGGGCGCGCTGTGGCTCGCCGCGCCCGATGGCCCTGAGCTGACGCTGTACGCGACCGAGCCGGTCGCGCAGGCGTCCCCGGACGGCGACGGCCCGATCCCGGGCTCGTTCGCATCTGCGGCGGAGGCCGGGACGTGGGTCCGGGAGTCCGGCTGGCACGCGGTGACGCTCGACGAACGCCGAGAGCTCGGCGAGGACGGCGGGGCCTCCTCGCGCACGGCCGGCGTGATCGCGCTCCGACCGCCCGACGGCTCCTCGCTGCCGCCCGACCGCGTCCGGCTGCTCGCGCTCGTCCGTCACGAGCTGGCGATCGCGTTCCGGGCCGCCCAGCTCCGCGAGACCCTCGCCGGCGAGCAGGCGCTGCTCGCGGCGATCCTCGACGGCGCGAACGACGGGATCGTCGCGGTGGACGAGGACCGCCGAATCGTGCGCGTGAACCGGGCGGCGCGGTCCCTGCTGGGTGACCACGACGGCGACGGGCCGATCACGTGCCGCGAGCTGCTGGGCTGCGACGACGGCGGGGGACGGGACGCGGGGTCGGGAGCGGAGGCCTCGTCGGGCTCCCTGCGCTGCGGGCCGCGGTGCCGGTTCGAGGAGGTCCTCGAGGGACCGTCGGGGATCGTGGACGCCGAGCTGCGGCTGCGTCGGGACGACGGCTCGGAGGTGCCCGTCGCCGCCTCGTTCTCGGCGATGGCCGGACGCGAGCCGGGCGCGGTCGTCGTGCTGCGCGACCTGCGGGCCGAGCTCGCGGCCGACGAGCTTCGGACGAGCTTCCTCGCCGCAGTCTCGCACGAGCTGCGCACCCCGCTCGCGCTCATCGGCGGGTACGTCGACTCGCTGCTCGGCCTGGAGCTCGATCCGGCGACGCAGCGCCGGTCCGTCGAGCGGATCGGGCAGGCGGCGGCCCGGCTCAACCTGCTGGTCGACGAGCTCCTGGACCTCACCCGGCTGGAGCACGCGTCGATGGGCCTGCGCCGGTCGCGCGTCGACCTGGCCTCGCTGCTCGCGGCCTTCACCCGCGACCTCGGCGAATCGCCGGGGATGCCCGCCGTGCACGTCGCCGTGCCGTCCGACCTGCCGCTGGTCGATGCCGACTCCGTGCGCATCGGGCACGTGCTCGCCAACCTCGTTGACAACGCGCGGAAGTACGGGGGCGAGGGCCCGGTGACGATCACCGCGCGGCGGGCACGCGGCATGGTCGTGGTCACGGTCACCGACACCGGCCCGGGCATCGCGCCCGACGAGCGCACGCTCGTGTTCGACCGCTTCTACCGGGGCCGGGCGACTCGCGACGGCGGGCCCCGCGGCAGCGGCCTCGGGTTGTATGTCTGCCGGCGGCTCGTGGAGGCGCACGGCGGCGAGATCTGGGTCGAGCCGGAGGACGGCCGGAGCGCGATCTCGTTCAGCCTGCCGGCCGCCCGCCAGGCGCCCCCGAGGTCGCGGCGGTGAGCGGCGGGGCGCGCCGGGCCCCCGACGGCCGTCGCCTGGCGCCGACACCGTCCGCGCCGGCCTACGGCGAGCTTCCGGGGCACGGCGAGCTGATCCTGATCGTCGAGGACGAGCCCGAGTTCCGCGAGCTCGTCGAGCTGTGGGTGAGCCGTCACGGCTGGCGGACGGCGATCGCGGTCGACGGGCACGAGGTCATGCGCCGGTTCGAGGAGGAGGAGCCGGCGCTCGTCCTGCTCGACCTCAACCTGCCCGGCATCGACGGGTGGGCGATCACCGAGTGGATCCGGAGCGTCGGCACGACGCCCGTGCTGATGGTGACCGCGCTGGGCTCCGAGCGCGACGTGGTCCGCGGCCTGGAGGCCGGCGCGGACGACTACCTGACGAAGCCGATCCGGTTTCCGGAGCTCATCGCCCGCATCGCGGCCGCGCTCCGCCGCGCGGGGATCTCGGGGGCCGTGACGCGCGACGAGGACGCCCCGCTCGAGTTCGACGGGCTGCGGATCGAGCCGCTCACGCACCGGGTGACCGGCGAGGCGAGCGAGGTCCACCTCACGCCGACCGAGTTCCGGCTCCTGCTGACGCTCGCCCGGCGGCCGGACGCGCTGGTCGGGCACGCGGACCTGCTGCGGGCCGTGTGGGGGCCCACCTACGGGGACGAGACGCAGCTGCTCAGGGTGACGATGCGCAACCTGCGGGCGAAGCTCGCCGCCGCGACGCCTGATCGCGCGTTCATCGCCACCGAGTACGGCCTGGGCTACCGCTTCCTGCCGACCCGCTGACCGCCACCGCACCGGGGCTCGAACGGGCGCTCTGCTAGCATCGACCACCGTCCCAACGGCACTCGAATCCGGTTCGAGCCACCCTCCGCCCGTGTCCCTGCCAAGGCCGCGGGCCATCGGAGCCCACCCTCGTGACAGACACCGTCGATCAGTCCGACGTCCAGCCCGCCGTCGCCAACCTCGAGACCATCGTCTCCCTGTCCAAGCGCCGCGGCTTCATCTTCCCGTCGTCCGAGATCTATGGCGGCATCAACGCCGTGTGGGACTACGGGCCCCTGGGCGTCGAGCTCAAGAACAACGTCAAGCGCGCCTGGTGGAAGGCGATGGTCCAGGACCGCAACGACATCGTCGGCCTGGACGCGGGGATCCTGATGCACCCCCAGGTGTGGGTCACGTCGGGCCACGTCGGGAGCTTCTCCGACCCGCTGGTCGAGTGCCCCGAGTGCCACCGCCGGTACCGCCTCGACGAGCTGCCGGGGACGGAGGAGCTGACGCAGACGGACCTCCGCGACGAGACCGTCACCACGCGCCTCAACCTGACCTGCCCCAACGACGGCACGCTGCTCTCGCCGCCGCGCCGGTTCAACCTCATGTTCACGAGCCACATGGGACCGGTCGAGGACGACGCCTCGATCGTCTACTTCCGCCCGGAGACCGCCCAGGGCTCGTACGTCAACTTCAAGAACGTCCAGCAGAGCTCGCGCAAGAAGATCCCGTTCGGCATCGCGCAGATCGGCAAGTCGTTCCGGAACGAGATCTCGCCCGGCAACTTCGTGTTCCGGATGCGCGAGTTCGAGCAGATGGAGATGCAGTACTTCGTCCGGCCGGGCGAGGCCGCCTCGCAGGCGTTCGAGGAGTGGCTCCCGAAGCGGCGCGCATGGTACGAGGCCTACGGCGTGACCCCGTCCCGGCTCCGGTTCCGCGAGCACGCGCCGGACGAGCTCGCCCACTACGCGAAGAAGGCGATCGACGTCGAGTACCGCTTCCCGTTCGGCTGGAAGGAGCTGGAGGGGATCCACAACCGCGGCGACTTCGACCTCGGCTCCCACGCCAAGGCGTCCGGCGAGAACCTCGAGTACTTCGACCAGGCGAACGACGAGCACTTCATCCCGTGGGTCGTGGAGACGGCCGCGGGCGCCGACCGGGCCGCGTTCACGTTCCTCATCGACGCCTATCGCGAGGAGGAGGTCCGCGGCGAGACGCGGGTCGTGCTCGGGCTCCACCCGGACATCGCGCCGTACAAGGTCGCGGTGCTGCCGCTGCTCAAGAAGCGGCCCGAGATCGTCGAGCTGTGCCACAAGCTGCTCGGCGACCTCAAGCGCGACCTGATGGCCGTGTACGACGACACCGCGGCGATCGGCAAGCTGTACCGCCGCCAGGACGAGATCGGCACGCCGTGGTGCGTGACCGTGGACGTCGAGTCGCTCGAGGACGGCGCCGTCACGATCCGCGACCGCGACTCGATGACCCAGGAGCGGGTCGCGCTCGACCAGGTCAAGCGCCTGATCCTCGACCGCATGTCGGCGGTCAGGCCCTAGCTCGACGGGGGAGGGGAGACGTGACCCGGACGGTGTCCCGGCAGGACCCGCTCGTCAGCGACGTCGTCAAGGCGTCGATCGGCGTCGGCGGGCTGGCGATGTGCATCACGCTCGCGTTCCTCGGCATGCGCTCGGTGATGGATATCGGTGGCGCGTGCGCCGACGGCGGCCCGTACGTCCCCGTCCAGTCGTGCCCCGACGGCGCGACGCCGTCGCTCCTGCTCGGGATCTTCGGGCTGTTCCTGTTCGGCGGGATCGCGATGGTCTACGGCGTGCGGCTCGGCGGCATCTGGTCCGCCGCGCCGCTGTTCGCCTGGTCGGGCCTGTTCCTCGCGCTCGGCTGGAACTTCCTGGACTACGGCCTGTTCAACCCACCGTTCGACGAGGGCGTGATCTGGGGCTGGCTGCTGTGCGGGGTGATCTTCGTCGCGATG
Source organism: Candidatus Limnocylindrales bacterium (assembly GCA_035701885.1). GTDB lineage: Bacteria > Chloroflexota > Limnocylindria > Limnocylindrales > CSP1-4 > CAIXZV01. The sequence continues at coordinate 13,229 of DASSRG010000054.1, read as the reverse complement.
GGGCTCGCGCCGCTGCTCGGTGGGCTCGCGATGTTCGGCGATGCGCCACTCGGGCGGGGCCGCAGCGGCGGCAGCGGCGGGAGCGGCCGGCCATCCGGTGGGCGGGGACCGGCGATGGTCCTCCAGCCGGCCGCGGACGCCGATCCCGAGGCCGTCGAGACGTTCAACCGTGCGCTCGCGTCGGCCGGCGTCGCCGCGACGGTCGCGGCACCGGCCGGCGGTGCCGCGCGCCAGGCCGAGCTGCGCGGGATCGCGTCGGACATGGGGGCCGTGATCACCGAGGCCGCCGCCGAGACGCCGGCCGATCCGCTGGCCCGGGACGCCCTCGATGCGGGCGACGACGGCGCAGGCGGCGCCGCGTTCAACGAGGGGACGCAGGCGCTGCTCGACCGCCTGGAGCGACTGGCGGACCTGCGCGACCGCGGGATGCTCGGCGCCGAGGAGTACGAGACGGCGAAGGCGTCGGTCATGCGCGAGCTGGAGGCACGCTCATGAGGGTCAGCCGCGTTGGCGTGAACGTGATCATGGTCGTCGCGATCGTCGTCGGAATCGCCGCAGGCATCCGCCTGTACGCGTTCTTCGCCGGCGGCTGACCCGCGCGTGACGCGGACGCCGGAGGCGTCCGGCGGCGACGGCCCTGGCGCCGTGCTGGTATCCTCTGGCCGCCAGACGCGGTCCGAGGGGATCGCGCAGCGCATGCTAACGAGCGGATACGCATGCTGCATGTGGTGCTCGCGTACATCGACCCCGGCTCCGGCAGCCTGATCATCCAGGTCCTGCTCGCGTCGCTGATCGCGATCCCCGTGTTCTTCCGTAACCAGATCGCGCGCCTCACCGGCATCACGCGACGCAGGGACTCCGAGCAGCCATCGGCGGATGACGGCCCTCGCGCCGACTGATCCCGCGACGGGGGCGATCCAGGCGAGCCGCGATCCCGGGTCGTTCCGGGACCCCGGCGGGTTCGTCTACCGGCGCGACGGAATCATCTATCGACAGATCGACGAGCCGGCGATCGCCGACTGGACCGCGTTCCTCGCGAGCGGCCTGGCCGAGCGCCTGATCGCGAAGCGCCGGCTCATCGGCCACGAAGACGCCCCGCTCGATCGCGCGGCGACCTCGACGGCCCGGGCGGTGATCCGGCCGGAGCCGGTCGAGTTCATCTCCTACCCGTACGAGTGGACCTTCGGCGAGCTCCAGGACGCCGCCCTGTTGACGCTCGACGTGCAGCTGGAGGCGCTGGCCGCCGGCTGGACCCTGCGTGACGCGACGGCGTACAACGTCCAGTTCCGCGACGCGAAGCCGATCCTGATCGACTCGCTGTCGTTTGCGCCGCTCGAGGACGGCGCACCGTGGATCGCCTACCGCCAGTTCTGCGAGCACTTCCTCGCGCCGCTCGCGCTCATGGCGCGGACGGACGTCCGGCTGTCCCGCCTCCTGCGCGCGGATCCCGACGGCATCCCGCTCGATCTCGCCGCGGAGCTGCTGCCGTGGCGCACCCGACTGAACCTCGGGCTGCTCTCGCACGTGCACCTGCACGCGCGCGCCCAGGGCCGCTACGCCGCGGACGACGACGCGGGCTCCACGGCCCGCGGCGTCCGGATCGACCGGAAGCGGCTGGTCACCCTCGTGCAGAACCTGCGCTCGACCGTCGCCGGGCTGCGCTGGAAGCCGGCCGGCACGGAGTGGGCCGAGTACGCCGACCACACCAGCTACGCGGACGCGGCCACCGCCTCGAAGGGAAGCCTCGTCGAGGCGTTCCTCGCCCAGACCGGCGCGCGGAGCGTGTGGGACCTCGGCGCGAACACGGGGCGATACAGCCGCCTCGCCGCCGACGCCGGACGTTCGGTGCTCGCCTTCGACATCGATCCCGCGGCCGCCGAGCGGAACTACCGCCAGGTCCGCTCGGAGGGACGAGGCGACATCCTGCCGCTCGTGCTCGACCTCGCCAACCCGAGCCCGGGAATCGGCTGGGCGGGAGGCGAACGGCGATCGCTGCTCGACCGGGCCGGTGCCGACGCGATCATCGCCCTCGCGCTCGTCCACCACCTCGCGATCTCGCGCAACGTGCCGCTGCCGATGCTGCTCGACCTGTTCGCCGACCTCGCTCCCTGGGCCGTCGTGGAGTTCGTCCCCAAGGAGGATCCGATGGTCCGCCGGCTCCTCGCCACCCGCGAGGACGTCTTCCCGGCCTACACGCTGGACGGGTTCCGGGCCGCCGCCGTCGCCCGCTACGAGATCGTCGCGGAGCAGCCGGTCGCGGAGAGCACCCGGGTCATGTTCCTGCTCCGTCGCCGCTAGGAGCCCTGCTCGGGCGCGGCGGCCCTACTGCGCGTCGTCCAGCTTGTCCGTCAGCTCGACGAGGTCGTACGGCGTGCCGTAGTGGCGCGACCCGAACACGCGGTCCTCGCGCAGGTCGTAGTCGAGGCCGAAGTAGTCGCGGAACAGCAGCGGGAACGTGTTGATGCTCGTCTGCCCCGGGTACAGGCCGACATCGACGCCGGGCGGCAGGTACCAGGCGTTCAGGATCCCGAACTTGGTCTCGACGTCATCGGTCGTCGCCGTCGTCCAGTCCCAGGTCGTGTCCCGCGTCGCGCGGTACTTGTCGGTCTCGGGCCCCTCGTCGGCCTGGAGGATGATGATCGGACGCTCGTCCTCCGGGACGTCCAGCAGTCCGCCGATGATCTCCTTGATCCGCGAGTTCGCGTAGGCGAGCTGGTCCTCGAACAGCTGCTTCGACGACCGTCCTTCCATCTCCTCGTCGGTCAGGAAGTGACCATCGGTGGCGTGCACGTACGGCGGGTGAGGCAGCAGGATGTGCGTGTACACGTACTTCGGCCCGGGCTCGTCACTGACGTGCGACGCGGCGTCGAGGCCGTACTGGTTGTTCTCCCAGTGCCGCGTCCGCGGGTTGGCCTCGCGGAGGCCGAGCCGGCGCTGCAGGCCCGGCAGCGCTGATGCCTCGATGAGCGACGCCGTGAACTCGGACGGACCGGGCGTGTGCAGGTTGACATCGGCGAGCGGGCTGCTCCGGTCTGGCGCCCACCAGGAGCCGATGTTCACGAAGCGATAGCCGAGCGCCTTGAACTGGCGCGCGACGGCCGAGCTCTTGACGGCATCCGAGAGGAACGCCTGGCTCTTCTCGCTGGGCGCCGGCGTGTTCGGCAGGTCGCGCAGGTGGGTCATCTGGTTCGTCGTCGCGATCGACAGGCTCGTCTTCACGTAGTTGGCGTGGGCGTCGTCGATGACGGTGAATCCCTGGTCGCGCAGCCACGGCGTCAGGTCGTTCTGGATCCCGTACAGCAGGTCGAGGGCGTGGTCCGAGCCGTAGCGATCGAAGATGAACCAGTAGACGTCGCGCTTCTTCGCCGTCGTGCTCGTCGCCATCGATGACTCGCTGGCCGACGACGCCCCCGCGGTCTGGTTCGTCAGCTGGAAGGGGACGATGGCGATCAGGGTCACGACGATCAGCAGCGCCGCGACGCGCGTCAGGGCGGTGCCGACGCGCTGCAGCGCAGGCCGGGAGAGCCGAAGGGCGACGACGGTCGCAACGAGCACGAGCGCGACCCAACCGGCCTGCTGCGCGACCGTGGGGATGTGGAGCGGACGGACGAGTCGCGCGACGTGGCCGTACATCAGCAGGGCGATGATCAGCGGCGACAGGACGAGCGCGGCGCGTCGCACATCCCGCATGAGCACGCCCAGCAGCACCGTGAGGACGGCGGCAACCGCGCACAGCACGAGGAGCGTCGGGATCACGTCCGAGAGGTCGGCCTCGCCGAGGTTCTGGGACCACAGGAACAGGACCGGGTAGGCGGCGAACAGGACGGGATGGAGGGCGCTCGCCCACTGGCGACGTGTCGCCACCGTGACGGGTGCGGCGTGGTCGGTCATCGGAGCGGATGATATGCGCATCCGGGAAATCCCCCGGCTGCTGCCGCGAGGAGGTCGTGGCCGGCGTGTCGCGGTGCCGGCCCGCACCGACCGGGACGTCCGGGTCATGGCTCGTCGCGGGGCCTGTCGCCAGCATCCCGTGCAGGGGCGCGGTCGTTCGCCCGACGCGCACCATCGCGCGGCGGCGCCGCGGCCGCGCCCGTCCACACCGCCGGGGAGACAGATGGCCGTCCGCTCGAGGTCGCGGGGAGCGCTCGCCCTGCCCGCCCTGTTCGTCGTGCTCGCCCTGCCGGGCTCGGCCGCCGCGGCGCGGTCGATCGACATGGACCGCGACGGCCTCGGCAACGCGTTCGAGCAGTCGGCGACGCACACCAACCCCCGGATCGGCGACACCGACCGTGACGGGCTGCCCGATGGCCGCGAGGACCCGGACGCCGACGGCCTGACCAACCTCGCCGAGCAGGCGGCGGGCACGAACCCGCGGCGCGCCGACACCGACGGCGACGGCGCGGACGACGCCAGCGATCCCGATCCGACCCACTCGCCGTCGCCGACCGTCGGCCCGTGTTCGGTGTTCCCCGCCACGAATGTCTGGAACCGGCCGATCGACACGCTGCCGGTCCGCTCGGACAGTGCGACGCTGATCTCGTCGATCGGGCGTGAGCGGACGTTCCACATGGATTTCGGGTCGTATGCCGGGTATGGGATCCCGTATCAGCTGGTCGACGGCTCCACGCCGGACCGTGCCGTCACGTTCGACTACGACGACGAATCGGACCCCGGCCCGTACCCGATCCCGGATGCGCCGCTCGTCGAGGGCGGCTCGGACCGCCACATCCTCATGGTCGACACCGACACGTGCCGCCTGTACGAGCTGTTCAACGCCCGGACGGTCAGCGGCGCCTGGCGGGCGGGCTCCGGCGCCCAGTGGGACCTCTCCTCGAACGCCCTTCGTCCCGCAGGCTGGACGTCAGCGGACGCGGCCGGGCTGCCGATCCTCCCCGGCCTCGTGCGCTACGACGAGGTCGCCGCGGGGCGGATCCTCCATGCGCTCCGGTTCACGGCGCCGGCCACCCGCAAGGCGCACATCTACCCCGCCCGCCACGACGCGTCGGACTCGACGAGCGCCAGCCTGCCGCCGATGGGCCTCCGGGTCCGGCTCAGGGCGTCGGCGAACCTGGCCGGTCTCTCGCCGCACGCGAAGACGATCGCGATCGCGCTCCAGCGCTACGGGATGATCCTGGCCGACAACGGCTCGCCCTGGTACGTGTCCGGGATGAGCGACCCCCGGTTCGACGACGACGTCCTGCACGAGCTGGACCGGTTCACCGGTGCGGACCTGGAGGCCGTGGACACCGCCGGGTTCCTTAACGGCCAGTAGCGGGCGGCGGGACTCGCCGCGCACGCATTGCACGGGCCCTCTCACGGCCGCTACCGTTCGGGCGGATGGATGAATGGGGAGCCGGCGCGGCGCTCGACCCCTGGCTCGCGCCGGCGGTCCGCCGCGACCTCGAGGAGCGGCTGTGGCGGCCGATCGGTGACCAGGCGACGATGGAGCGCCTCCTCGACGACCCCGCGTTCTTCGCGGACCCGGGCCACCATCCTGCCATGTTCGCCGACCACGGCGTCGTCCACGCCCGCGACGTCGCGCTCGGGGTCATCCGGTTCGTCGACGTCGCAGACGGGGTCGTGCTGCCCGGCCGGCCGGGCGCGCGGAGGTCGTTCCTGACCCAGCTCGGGGTCGTGACCGCCTACCTCCACGACATCGGGATGGTGGACATGTCCCCCCAGGGGCGCCGGCTGCACGCCGTCGTCGCCCAGCAGGCGGCCTTCGGGCCCGAGGTGGACGCGCTCATCGCCCACCTCCTCGCGGAGGGTCCGATCCGGGAGCGCCTCGAGCTCGTCGAGTCGGTGGCGCCATTCGACGTGCCGCGCGAGACGGTGATCCGGGAGCTCGTCGCCCTGAGCGTGATCCACTCGAAGTCGGTGATCCCCGCATCGCTGCTCGAGGACCGGGTCGCGCTGCGGGGGCTGCTCCAGCGACTGGCGTTCACGAGCCTCGACGAGCTGCGCGCGACACACCCGCTGCCGTCCGCCGAGGACGCGGCGCCGCTCGCGGTCTCGGCCGATGCCGCTCCCCACCCGGATCCGGCGCGCGCCTGGTCGTGGCTCGTCGCCGGCACGGGCGCCCACGCCGAGCTCGCCGACGACGCGGTCGACGCCATGCGCGTCCTGCGAGTCGCGGACGTGCTCCGCCAGCGCGGGACGGTGCTCCGGACCTCGGGCGGGTTCGAGATCTGCATGGACGCCGAGACGGCGCATGCCGTGTGCACGCTGCGGCCGGCCTCGGGTGACGCGGCATACGTGCTCACGTACGACGACCCGAGGGGCGCGGGCGAGGCGAACATCCGCGAGGCTCGCGTCACGCCACGCGGCCATCTCCGGATCGCATTCCATCGCGGTCGGTTCGGCACTCCGGAGGCCACCCGGCGCGCGGTGGCAAGCACGGCGAACGTGGTGCTCGACATCGAGTCCGACGTGCTGCCCTCGTTCCGCGCGATGACCGCCGGCGGCGGGACGACGCCGCCGGCGCACCCGCCGGGCAGCATGCGGCTGCGCCTTGAGCGTCCGGCGGACCGGCCGTCGTTCGCCGACGAGGTGGCCGCCGAGGTCGTCGCCCTGCGGCCGTCCCTCGCGCCGCTCATCGAGCTCGGTGCCGACACCCAGTCCGCGGATGCGCACGAGCGCGACCGGTTCTTCGCCTCGATCCCGCTCGAGACCGACGGTCCCGAGGTGGACGAGCTGTTGCGGCGCATGGGCGAGCGCGGCGCAGACGTCTCCGGGCTGGACCGCACCGAGGCATTGTTGGAGGTGGGGCGTGTGACGGTCGGTCCGGGCGAGGTGCTCGTCAGGCGCGGCTCCGCGCCGGCATTCGTCTACGTGCCGATGGGCGAAGGGCTGGTCGTGCGACCCGTGGGCGGCTATGCCCCGGCGCCGCTGCCCGCCTGGGTGCCGGTCGGGACGACGGGCGTGATCCGCCGGGCGGAGCGGAACAGCGACATCACCGCCGAGCGCGACGTGGAGGTGGTCGTCATCCCGGGCGAGCGGTACGCCCGGACGTGGCTGCGGCCGTTGCGTCCCGAGGGTCTGGCGGCGCGGGTTGCGCCGCGGACGCCGGCATGACGCTGTCCACCGTCGAGCGGGTCGTCGCCCTCCAGCGCGTGCCGCTGTTCGCCGGCGTCCCGGGCCGGACCCTCGTGCCGCTCGCCCGCGCCGCGCGCGAGGTCGACGTGGCGCCCGGGCAGGTCGTGATCGTGGAGGCCGCCGTGGAGGACCACCTGTTCGTCGTCGTGCGAGGCCGGCTGCGGGTGCATCGCGGCGACGTCACGGTGACCGAGCTGGGGCCGGGGACGACCGTCGGTGAGCTCGCGGCGCTCGTGCCCGAGCCGCGGGTCGCCTCCGTGACGGCGCTCGAGCCGGCGACCCTGCTGCGGATCGACAAGCCGCTGCTGGACGAGCTGCTCGCGGATCGGCCGGCCCTCTCGTCCGGCGTGATCGCCGCGCTCGTGGCAATGGTCCGCGAGCGGGCGGGGCGTGCGCAGGCCGGCCCGGACCGGCAGCCCGAGCCAGGGCCTCCCGCGCAGGATCGCGCCGCTCGGTGACGAACGCCCACGCCGGGCATGCCCGGAGCGCGGTCCGATGGCTCGCGGCGCAGGCCTTCGTGTTCGGCGCGATGGCCGCCCTCCTCGGCGTCGCCGCGAACACCCTGTTCCTCGAGGCCTACGGGGCCGGCTGGCTGCCGGTCACCTACATCGCGATCGGCGTGGCGGGGATCGTCGTGTCCGGCGCCGTCGCCGGCACCGCGCAGCGGTTCGACCTCGTCGGCATCGCGCTCGCCGTGCTGGGCACCGCGGCGGCCGGGCTCGGCCTCGCGTGGCTCGTCTCCCGCGACGGCGGAGCGGCCTGGGTCTCGATCCCGCTGCTCGTCCTGTTCCCGATCCTGATCCAGCTCGGCTTCGTGTTCCTGGGCGGGCAGGCCGGGCGCCTGCTCGACATCGCCGGCCTCAAGGCCGCGTTCCCGCGGATCATGGCCGGCTTCCCGGTGGGCGCCGTCGCGGGCGGGCTGGCCGCGGGCCAGATCGTCCAGTCGCTCGGCCGCATCGAGGCGGTCCTGCTGGCCGCGGCGCTGGCCCAGGCGGCGTTCGCCGCGCTGGTGTGGGCCACGGGACGCCGTCACCCGATCGCCCGCCTCGCACCCGCCCGGGCGACCGGCGGGGACGGACACGATGGCGACAACGAACGGCCGTCGCTGCGACGGCTGCTCGCCACCCGCTTCGTCGTCCTGATCCTCGCGTACCAGGTGCTCTCCGCCCTCGCGAGCCAGGTCGCTGACTACCTCGTCTACGAGCGCGCGGCGGCCCTGCTCCCCGACGCGCAGGAGCTGGCCGGGTTCCTGGCCGGGTTCACGGCCGCGATGAACGCGGCGAGCATCGCCTTCCTCGTCCTGCTCGCGGCGCCGCTGCTCCGCCGGTTCGGGCTCCCGCTCGGGATCACCGCCAACCCGGTGGTGCTGGCCGTCTTCGCGTTCGCGATGGTGGCGGTGCTCGGCGTCGCCGGCGGCGGCTCCACGGCCATGCTGCTGACCGTCGCGGCTGCACGGATCGCGGACGTGGCGCTCACCGACGGCACGACCCGGACCTCGGTCAACGTGACGTTCCAGGCGATCCCGGAGCGCTCGCGGCTCGCGGTGCAGACGGCGGTCGAGGGCGTGGGCGTGCCAGTCGCGATCGCCGCGTCCGGCCTGCTCATCCTCGTCCTCAACGCGCTCCCCGATGCGCTCGGCGTCACCGTCGCCACGCTGCTCGTCACCTGCCTGGCATGGAGTGCCGGCGCGGTGCTCCTCGTGCGGGCGTACGGGCCGGCGCTGGTCCACGCGTTGCGGCGGCGCCCACGGCTCGTGGCCGTGGGCTGGGCGACCACCGACGACGACGAGGCGGCCGTCAGGTCCCTGTTCGCCAGCCCCGATCCGCGCGACGCCCGTGCTGCGATCGAGCTGGCCTCGCTCGGCGGCGCCGGCGCGCTCGTGGCCGACCTCGCGACGCTCGCGGATGACCGGCGCCCCGACGTCAGCATGGGCGCCCTCGCGGCGCTCGCCGGCACGGGCGACGAGGCCGCCCGGGTGCGCCTCGGGGCGCTCGTCGCCGCGTCAACCACCGATCGGGATCCGGATCGCCGGCTCCTCGCCGCGCAGTCGCTGCCCGCCCTCGACGCACCGGCTCGCGCCGCGAGCGCGCCGTTGCTCGAAGACCCGGACATCGCCGTACGCGTCGCCGCGCTCGATGCGGTGGCTCCCGGCGACGCCCATGCGCTCGAGCCGGCGCTTCGCGCGCTCGCCGACGCCCGGACCGCCGGCGCCGCGGCCGATGCCCTCGACCGGCTGGCCGATCTCGTGGCCCCGGCCCTCGACGAGCGCCTCGCGACCGCAGGACCGGACGACCCCGCCGTCCTCCGGCTCGTGCGCGCCCTGCGGACGCCATCCCCGGTCCGGGACGCGGTCCTCGTGCGTCATCTCGCCCACCCGGACCGGGACGTGGGGCTCGCGGTGATCGAGCGACTCGCGCGACGCGAGCCGGCCGACGACGCGACGACCGTCGCGCTCGACCGCGTGCTCGAGGCCGACACCGCCCACGCCGCGCGCACGCTGGCGGCGATGAACGCCCTGACCGACGAGGCATCGAACTCCGGGACGCGGGCCACCGGCCCGCTCCGGCGGGCGCTGGAAGAGGAGCTCGAGCTCGTCACGGCGCGGGTCGCGGCGGTCTGCCTCGCCCGCGGCGGCGTCCACGACGTCGGCCCCGCCGTGCTCGAGGTGCGCCACGGCGGCCCGGGCGCGGCGGTCGCGGCCGAGGCGCTGGGGATGCTGTTACCGGCGGCGGTCGCCCAGCCCGCGCTCGCGATCCTCGACGCCCGGCTCACGCCCGACGAGCGGCTCCACCGCCTCGGCCGCCCGGCAACCGCGCCGAGGGACGCGGACGGATGGCTCGACGACCTCGTCGAGGACCGGGACGCCGAGTGGCGCAGCCCGTGGCTCCGGGAGTGCGCTCGTCACGCGACCGAGGCGACGGCCGGGAGCGCGTGACCGCGAGGGACCGCTACTGGTCCTCGTTCGCCTCCGCCATCTCGATCGCGGACGCGAGGTCGGCCGCGGCCATGCCGCGCGGCTCCTTGCCCTTGGGCCAGTACAGCTCCTTGTGGACCTGGTCCTCGGGGTAGCCGCGCCCCAGCAGCGTCGCCTCCGCGGACATGATCATGTCCGGGTTGCCGCAGATGTAGGCGATCGAGTTGTCGGGCGTCAGCCCCAGCTCGTCGAGCACGGGCGCGAGGATCGACTCCACGCGGCCGGTCCGTCCCGTCCAGTCCGCGTTGCGCGGGTCGTCCGGGCGAGAGACGGTCGGGACGAACGTGACGGGGTACTCGCCCGTCCGGACCCACTCCTCGAGGCGGTCGCGGTAGCCCAGCTCGTCGGCATAGGAGACGCCGTTGAGGAATACCGCAGGCCGCGGCCGCCCGTCGATCAGCAGCTGGCGCATCATCGCGACGAACGGCGCGTTGCCCGTGCCCGACGAGATGAAGATGTGGATCCGGTCGTCGTCGGGCAGGAGCGTGAACTTCCCCTTCGGCCCGATCATCCGCATCCGCTGCCCGACCTCGAGGTCGAACAGGATCGGCGTGAAGGTGCCGCCCTGGACCCGCCGGACGTAGAACTCGTAGCCCTCGGTCCCGGCCACCGCCGGCGGCGACGCCACGGAGTAGGGGCGCTGGACGATCCGCTCGCCGTTGAGCACGCCGATCGTCATGTACTGGCCGGCCTCGAACGGCGTGGGGTCGCCGTCGAACCGGACCCAGAAATAGGCGAGCGAATCCGACTCGTCGACGCGCCGGACGAGGCTGGCGTTGTAGACGGGGGCGTCGGCGGCGATCCGGGGCGGCGGCGCGGCCGCCGGCTGTGCGAGGGGCTCAGTCATCGTGGGCGATGGTATCGCGCGTGCGGGCCGCGCACGGGTCGCCGCCGATCCCTCGGCAGACGGCGTCGCCGCGCGCCGCAACCCTCCGGCAACCGGGCCGCCGGAGCGCCGCGGCGTACAATTCGACCGACTTCCCGTATTGCCGACGCGTCCGCGGGCCGCCGCCACAAGCATGGCGCCCCGCCTGCCCAGCCAAGGAGCCCGCCCGATGGCCAACGCCACTGAGACCGCCGATCGTCCGCACGTCGCCGCCAAGCGCTACATCTACGCCTGGGGAGCAGGGACCGCCGAGGGCAACGGGCAGATGAAGGACCTGCTCGGCGGCAAGGGCGCAGGCCTCGCGGAGATGACGCTCGCCGGCCTGCCGACGCCGCCCGGGTTCACGATCACGACCGAGGCGTGCAACGACTACTTCGCCAACGGCGAGCAGCTCCCCGATGGCCTGTGGCAGGACGTCCTGGATGCGATGCGCGAGGTGGAGCAGCGGTCCGGCAAGGGCTTCGGCGACCCGTCGAACCCGCTCCTCGTCTCGGTCCGCTCGGGTGCCAAGTTCTCAATGCCCGGGATGATGGACACCGTCCTCAACCTCGGGCTCAACGAGGAGACGCTGAAGGGCCTGATCGCCCTGTCCGGCAACGAGCGCTTCGGCTGGGACGCGTACCGCCGGTTCATCGGCATGTTCGGCCGGATCGTCATGGACGTGAAGGCGGAGCGGTTCGACGAGCCGCTCGACGCGCGCAAGCACGCGATCGGCGCCGACGCGAAGGACACCGACCTGACGGTCGACGATCTCAAGGCGCTGGTCGCCGAGTACAAGCGGGTGGTCCGCGAGGACACCGGCCGCGACTTCCCCACCGACCCGTACGAGCAGCTCGACCTCGCGATCAAGGCCGTGTTCGCCTCGTGGTTCGGCAAGCGCGCGAACGACTACCGGAACAGCCAGAAGATCGCCCACGACCTCGGCACCGCGGTGAACGTCGTGACGATGGTGTTCGGGAACATGGGCGACGACTCGGGCACCGGCGTCGCGTTCACCCGCAACACGTTCGATGGCACGAAGGAGCTGTACGGCGAGTACCTGACCAACGCCCAGGGCGAGGACGTGGTCGCCGGCATCCGGACGCCCGAGAAGATCTCGACCCTCAAGCAGGCGATGCCGGAGGCGTACGACGAGTTCGTGCGGATCGGCAACCAGCTCGAGGCGCACTACCGCGACGTGCAGGACCTCGAGTTCACGATCGAGAAGGGCCGCCTGTACATGCTCCAGACCCGGATCGCGAAGCGGACGGCCGCGGCCGCCGTGAAGATCGCGGTCCAGATGGTCGACGAGGGCGTGATCACCAAGCGCGAGGCGGTCGAGCGGATCGAGCCCGCGCAGGTCGACCAGCTGCTCCGCGCGACGTTCGACCAGTCGGCGATCAAGGGCGCGACGAAGATCGTCAACGGCCTCAACGCCTCCCCGGGCGCCGCGGTCGGTCGCGCCGTGTTCGACGCGGACACCGCCGTCGAGTGGGTGGAGCGCGGCGAGCCCGTGATCCTCGTCCGCGTCGAGACCTCGCCGGACGACTTCCACGGCATGGCGGTCAGCCAGGGGATCATCACCGCCCGCGGCGGCGCGACCTCGCACGCCGCCGTGGTGGCGCGCCAGATCGGCAAGCCGTGCGTGGCGGGCTCGTCGGACCTGCTCGTGGACTACGCGAGCAAGTCCGCGGTCTGCAACGTGACCGGGACCGACTTCAAGGAAGGCGACTGGGTGAGCCTGGACGGCTCGGCCGGGGCGCTCTACAAGGGTGCGCTGCCGACAGTCGAGGCACGGTTCGAGGACCAGCCGGAGCTCCAGCAGATCCTCGGCTGGGCCGACGAGATCCGCCGCATGGGCGTCTGGACCAACGCCGACAAGCCCGAGGAGGCCGAGCAGGCCCGCCGCTACGGCGCGCAGGGCATCGGCCTGTGCCGGACGGAGCACATGTTCCGCGAGGGCGACCGCCTGGAGATCGTCCGGGGCGCGATCCTCGTCGCCAACGAGGCGACCCGAGCGAAGGCGAAGCTGGCCGGCGGCGGCACGCTGTCGGCGGCCGAGCAGCAGGCCGTCTCGACCTTCGACGCCGCGATGGCGAAGCTCGAGGCGCTCCAGCAGGGCGACTTCGAGGGCATCTTCCGGGCGATGGACGGGCTGCCCGTCGTCGTGCGCCTCATCGACCCGCCGCTCCACGAGTTCCTGCCGAACCTCGAGGAGCAGCTGGTCAAGGTCACCCGGGCCGAGGCCGCCGGTGGCGCGTCCGAGGAGGACAAGCAGCTGCTCGCGACGATCAA
>DASSRG010000053.1:0-14850 GCA_035701885.1 Candidatus Limnocylindrales bacterium | reverse complement strand
TCTTCGTCAACAGCGTGATCGTGTCCGTGACGACGAGCCTGCTCAACGTGCTCGTGTCCGCGATGGCCGCGTACCCGCTGGCGAAGATGCGGTTCCGGGGCGGCACGGTGATCTTCTACGCGCTGCTCGCGACGCTCATCGTCCCCGCCCAGCTCACCTACATCCCGAGCTTCGTGCTGGCGGTGAACGTGTTCCACTACTACGACACGCTGCCGTCGCTGATCTTCCCGGCCCTCGTCAGCGCGTTCAACATCTTCCTGCTGCGCCAGGCGTTCCGGAGCGTCCCCAACGACCTGATCGACGCGGCGCGGGTCGACGGCGCGGGCGAGTGGCGCATCTGGTGGCAGATCCTGCTCCCGATCGTCCGGCCCTCGCTGGCCGCCGTGGCGATCTTCACGTTCGTCGTCTCGTGGAACGACTTCCTGTGGCCGTCGCTGATGCTCCACACGCGCGAGGGGATGACGCTGCCCGTGGGGCTCGCCGCGCTCCAGGGCTTCTTCTCGGCCGACTTCCGGTCGATTGCCGCGGGCGTGACGCTGACCGTGCTGCCGATCTTGTTGTTCTTCATCGTCGCGCAGCGGTGGTTCGTCCGCGGCCTCGCGGGCGCGGTGAAGGGGTGACCACCGCCGCGCTGCCCGACCCCCGAGGGCGCCTGATGCTCGCATTCGTCGGGACGACGCTCCCGGCGGCGACGGCGGAGCGGCTGCGGTCCGCACCCTCCGCAGGGATCACCCTGTTCCGCTACCACAACGTCGAAACGCCCGGCCAGCTGCGCGAGCTCACGGACGCCGCGCAGCGGGCGGCCGCCGCAGGTGGCTGGGACGGGCCGCTCCTCGTCGCCGCGGACCAGGAGGGCGGGCAGCTGCTGGCGCTCGGCGACGGGTCCACCCCGTTCCCGGGCAACATGGCCCTGGGCGCCACGAGCGACGTCTCCCTGGCGGAGCGCGTGGGCGCCGCCATCGGCGCAGAGGCGCTGGCGATGGGCGTGAACGTCGTGTACGCGCCGTCCGCCGACCTCGCGAGCAACCCGGCCAACCCGCACCTGGGGATCCGGGCGTTCGGCGACGATCCGGCCACCGTCTCGTCGTTCGTCGCAGCTACGGTGCGAGGCATCCGGTCCTCGGGTGCCGCGGCGACCCTGAAGCACTTTCCCGGGCTCGGCGAGGCGGACCTCGACACGCACCACGGGCTGCCGGACCTCGGCCACGATCGCGCCCGCCTCGACGCGGTGGAGCTCGCGCCGTTCGCGGCGGGGATCGACGCCGGCGCAGAGGTCGTCATGTCCGCGCACGTCGCGCTGTCCGCGCTCACCGGTTCGGCGGACCTGCCCGCGACGCTCTCGCGCTCCGTGATGACGGACCTCGTCCGTGGCGCGCTCGGGTTCCGGGGGTTGTCGATCACCGACGCCCTGGACATGGAGGCGCTCCCCCAGGGCGACGCGCAGGCGCTGGACGCGGTCGCCGCGATCCGGGCGGGCGTGGACCTCCTGCTGTGCACGCCGGACGAGCAGAAGGCGGCGCGGATCGAGGGTGCCGTCATGCACGCCGCCGCACGCCGCCTGTTCGAGCCCGACGAGCTCAGGGCGTCCGCGTCGCGGCTGGCCGCGCTTCGGGCGCGGCTTTCGTCGGTCCCGCGGCCCGACCTCGCGGTCGTCGGCTCCGCCACGCACCAGGCGCTCGCGCGCGAGGTCGCCGACCGCTCGATCACCCTCGTACGCGACCGGGACGGGCTGCTGCCACTTCGCCTCGCGACCGGCGACCGGATCGTCGCCGTCATGCCCCGGCCGCGAAACCTGACGCCGGCGGACACCTCCGCATCGGTCTCGCCCGGGCTCGCCGTCGCGCTCCGCGAGCACTGGCCCGACGTCCACGAGATCGTGACCGCGCATCCGCCGACCGACGAGGACGCACGTACGGTCCGGGAGGCGGCCCGTGACGCCGCCGTCATCGTCCTCGGGACCATCACGGCATCGGCGGATCGCGCACAGGCGGACCTCGTCGACGCCGTCCTGGACGCCGGCCGGCCCGTCGTCACTGTGTCGCTCCGGACGCCATGGGACCTCGCCGCGTACCCGCGGGCCGGCACCAACGTCGCCGCGTACGGCATCCTTCCTCCGACGCTCGCCGCGCTCGCCGCCACCCTGTTCGGCCAGCAGCCGTTCCGCGGCCGGCTCCCGGTGGCGCTGCCCGCCGGCCTCCAGGAGGACGCACTCGCCCGATGACGCTGCGCGACGAGATCCAGGAGCAGCCGGACACGCTCGCCCGCCTCATCGACCGCGCGCCCGTGTTCGGGCGCATCGCGGAGCGGCTCCGGATCGCCGAGCTGGACCACGTCCTGATCGCGGCCCGCGGCACGTCGGACCACGCGGCGATCTACGCCCAGTACCTGTTCGGGATCCGGCTCGGGATGCCCGTGGGACTCGCGACCCCGTCGGTGCTGTCGCTGTACGGCGCCCAGCTGCGGCTGGGGCGGACGCTCGTGCTCGGGATCAGCCAGTCGGGCGCGTCGCCGGACATCGTCGGGGTGCTGGAGGAGGGCCGCCGACGCGGCGTGCCGACCATCGCCATCACCAATGACGGGGCCTCCCCGCTCGCGTCGACCGCGGACGAGGTGATCGACCTTGGCGTCGGGCCGGAGCGCGCGGTCGCCGCCACCAAGACGTACACCGCCGAGCTCGCCGCGCTCGCGCTGCTCGTCGCCGCGGTGGAACGGCCGTCCGGGCCGCTCGCGGCGGACCCGGCGCTCCGCGAGGTCCCGGCAGCGGTCGCGGCCGCCCTCGCGACGGAGCCCGCGATCGCGGCGGCGGCCTCGGACCTTGCCGCGGCGCCCGCGTGTGTCGTCGTCGGGCGCGGCTACGAGTACGCGACGGCCCGGGAGTGGGCGCTCAAGCTCAAGGAGCTGGCCCACGTGGTCGCGGACCCGTACTCCGCCGCCGACTTCCGCCACGGACCGGTCGCCCTGGTGGACGAGGGGTTCCCGGTCCTCGCAGTAGCGCCATCGGGTCGCCCGGCGGCGGACATGGAGGCGCTGCTCAGGCGGCTGCGCGACGAGCTGGGCGCGAGCGTGCTCGTGCTGTCGGACGTCGCCGGGATGCGCGACCTGGGCACGGCCTCCGTCGCGCTCCCGACCCTGGCCGAGCACCTCATGCCGATCGCGTCGATCGTGTGCGGCCAGCTCCATGCGCTGCACGTGACCCTGGCCAGGAATCACGATCCGGATCACCCTCGCCACATCGCGAAGGTGACCCGGACCGAATAGGCGCGATGTCGAGGCGGCTCACGCCGCCCGGACGGCTACCAGCTGTAGAAGTCGTTGACGAGGCGGACGCGGCTGCCGTACTTCCACACGCCGATGCCGATGTACTTGAACCGCGGATTCTTGATGTTCTTCCAGTGACCGCCGCCGGTCGACTTCTCGGCCTGGAACTGGCGGTGGCTGAGGAGCACGGCCTTCTTGGCGCTCGAGTAGCCGTCGCGGCAGCCGATGTTCTCGCCCCACACGTAGCTGGTGTACCCGGCAGCCTGGAGCCGGCCGCTGACGTCGCCGTGCTTGCACTTGTTGTTGACGGCGAGCTTCTTCGCCCAGACGCGTGAGACCTTGGACAGGCCAGACGACAGCTTGAGCGGGGGCACGTACTTCGAGTAGCGGCCCGAGCCATAGCCCTTGCACGTCCCGTCGCTGAGGACCCACCCGCCGGTCCGCGTGCAGTTGACGAGCTTCAGGTCAAACAGCTCGACGTCGTACCACGGCGGCGTCGCGGCCATCGCCGGAGCCGGGTCGGCGGCTGCGACGGCGAAGCCGAACATCGTTGCGAAGACCGTCCCGGCGACCACGACCGCCAGGCGCTGCTGGAGTGACGCCCGCTGGGCGCCCATTCGAACCACTCCCACGACCATTCCTCTCTGCCTGACGCCGCGAGGACGACCCGCGGCGACGCGTTCCAGCGCCACCTCCCGAGGCGGCGCGATTTGCAAGGGGCGTGCCCGAGGGTACCGGAGGTTTGCGATCCCGGACGTCACCCGATGGTCGTAGGCAGTCCCGGACCTACGGTGCGGGGCTCGAGTGTCGCAGAACCGGGACGCGTCCACCGCCCGGGTCCGCACGATCCGTTCAGGTCCCGGTCATGCTCCCGGGCAGGCGGAGCTCGTAGCACGGGCTGAGCGGGTCGTCCCGGTACGGCCCGAACGGCGCGCATCGCCGGAAGCCCATCGACTCGTACAGGCCGATCGCCTGCGCCTGGTCGATCCCCGTCTCGAGGCGCAGGAGCGTGATCCCCGCCTCACGGGCGTGGTCGGCGAGATGGTTCAGGATCCGGCGACCGTAGCCACGGCCCCATGCCGCGGGCCGGACGTACATCCGCTTGAGCTCGCCGTACGGCTCGTCGTCCTCGTCGGCGACGAACAGGATCCCGCCGCACCCGACGGCCTCGCCGTCGACGCGGAGGACGAAGAAGTGGACGTCGGTGTCGATCAGTCGCTGGATGGAGAACCCGTGCCGGCTCTCGTCGGGGTAGCGACCGGCGAGGTGCGCCTCGAGCTCCTCCACGAGCGCCGCGGCGTCCGGCTCGTCCGGGCGCTCGCGCGTGATCGTGACCGCGGGGGCTTCGGTCACCGGCCGGACAGATGCCGTCCGACCGTGCGGACCACCTGCTCGATCATCTGGCGAACCTCGGCCTCGTCGACGTCGTCGCGCGTCCGAAGCCGGATGACGACGTCCGAGCTGCTCGCCGTCCCGGGCGCGATCTCGATCGAGCCGCCGTAGTCCTCGCCGGCGATCCCCCATTCGACCCGGTGGTTCTTGCGGTCAGGCACGAACCGCGCCTCGGGGCCGGCCTTGCCGAGCTCCGGGTCGGGCTCGGCGTCGGGATCCCCGTCTACCGCGACCGCCTCCTCGAGCCGGACGGTGGGGACATAGAGCGGCAGGTTCGCCGGGTCTGCGAAGAAGTCGAACGCCTCCTCCACACCGACCCAGACCGTCGTGCGCCGCTCGAAGTCCATTCCGACCCTCCTCGAAGGAATCTGCAAACGCAGCGTACGCCGCCGACGCCTTTAAAGGCAGTGACCGGTCGGAATTCGCCCGGTCTCCCGATGTCCGCTGCGGCCGGCATGTCGCAGCCTTGCGGCGAGCCATCCCGCTCACCAACAGGAGAACCGATGACTGCAATCGACGCCGTCCCCGCGCCCGACCTCGCCGCGATCAAGCAGAAGCAGCAGGCCACCTGGTCGAGTGGCGACTACCACATGATCGGCACGCAGATCCTGCTCACCTCCGAGCGCCTGCTCGAGTCGCTCGACGTCCACTCCACCGAGCGCGTCCTCGACGTCGCCACCGGCTCCGGCAACGCGGCCCTCGCGGCGGCTCGCCGCGGCTGCGACGTCGTGGGCATCGACTATGTCCCCTCGCTCCTGGAGCATGCGCGGCAGCGCGCGGCCGCCGAGGTCGTCGAGGCCACGTTCATCGAGGGCGACGCCGAGGCGCTGCCGTTCGCCGATGGCGAGTTCGACGTCGTGACGTCCGTGTTCGGGGCGATGTTCGCGCCCGACCAGGAGAAGACGGCCTCCGAGCTCGCGCGTGTGACCCGCTCGGGCGGCCGGATCGGGCTCGTCGCCCACACGCCCGAGGGGTTCATCGGCCAGCTGTTCAAGACGAACGCGAAGCACGTGCCGCCGGCCCCGGGCCTCAAGTCCCCGATCCTGTGGGGAACCGAGGCGCGGCTCCGGGAGCTGTTCGGCGACGCGATCGCGGACCTCCAGGTGCGGAAGCGCCACTGGGTCTTCCGCTACCGCTCGCCCGAGGCGTACCTCGACTACTGGCGCCACTGGTATGGCCCGACGCTCAAGACGTTCGAGGCCGTGGGTCCCGACGGCGAGGCGGCGCTGCGCCAGGACCTGCTCGACCTCGTCGCGCGGTTCAACGTGGCCGTGGACGGGACGATGGCGGTGCCGAGCGAGTACCTCGAGGCCGTGATCACCCGGCGCTGACCGGCGATTCGCGACGACTGGACCGACGGGCGGGTGCCGGCGCGGCGCCCGCCCGTTTCGCTGTGCGCGCGCGAGCGTGGCTGAATGCGCGCCCTGGTCCTCCGAGCCGGACCGACACACCGGAAATCGCCGACAGCCGCGGGTTCTCGGGCTGGCAATCGGGTTCTGACGCGCACAGGCGCCACCGGGGCCGAACCGGCGCGCGAGCGTGGCTGAATACGCGCCCTGGTCCTCCGAGCCGGACCGACACTCCGGAAAACGCCGACGAGCAGCGGGTTTTCGGAGTGGCAATCCGGTTTTCTCACGAGTCGGGGCACGATCGGGCCCGATGGCGCACGAAACCTGATCGCGGTTCCGGATGGTGACGCGGACGGCTCGAAATCCGGAACACTGGTCCGGCGACCGTCCGGCGCCGGGTCCGGCGACAATCCGGAACCCTGGTCCGGCAACGGTCCGAAAACGGTCCGGCAACCGTCCGGCGCCGGGTCCGGCGCCGGGTCCGGCGCCCGCCCCCTGCGAGCGGTGCGCGCGCCTACGCGATGCCGAGCCTCGCGGCGATACCGGCCGCCTCCGCGCGCGTGGCGGCGCCCAGCTTGCCCAGGATGTTCGACACGTGGACGCCGGCGGTGTTCTCGCTGATGAACAGCGCCTCCGCGATCTGCCGGTTGGTCCGGCCCTGGACGAGCAGCGGCAGCACGTCCCGCTCGCGTGGCGTGAGCCCGAACGGATCGCGCGGCGCAGCCTCCTGCGGCTCGGGCGCGGCGGTGGCGTCCAGATCGATGCGAGCGCGGGTCGCCAGCGCGTTGATCTCGCGGCCGAGCGGCCTCGCGCCGAGATGCGTCGCGATCGCGTGCGCCGCTCGCAGCGCGTCGGTCGCGGCGGCGCGGTCACCGGCGGACAGCGCGGCTTCCGCGAGCCGGTAGCCAGCATACGCCGCGAGGTACACGTTGCCGCGCGCAGCCCACCGCTCCCGCGCCTCGGCCCAGGCCGCGACATCGCCGGGTCCATCGAGCCTCGTCCGTTCGGCCGCCGCGAGCGCGCGCTCCGCCTCGGTCTCGTCGAGCGCGAGGCCCTTCTGCGCTGATGCCGCCTCGGTCGCCAGCCGGTCGAGCGTCGCCCACGCGTCCTCACCGATCTCCCGGGCCCGCGTCTCGCCCGTCGCGTCGCGTCGAGCCCGGGCGATCGCGGCCGCGTCCGCCGCTGCCTGGAGGCCCAGCCGCCGAAGCCTGAGGTCATGCCACAGCCAGCCGGTGGCGCCCAGCTCGTCCACGCCCGTCCTGTAGGCCGTCAATGCCTCGTCGATCTCGCCTCTCCACAGCCCGTGCTCGATCTCGGCCATCCGCAAGGGCGCATGGAACTGCGATTCCACCGCCGTCGCGGCGAGGATCGTCCGGAACTCGTCCAGGCGCGCCTCGGCACGTTCGTCACCCTGGGCCACCAGGAGCGGGACCGCGTTTGCGAGCCCGTACCGGCGATGCACGCGGCCGCTGGCCGGCGAGCCGATGGACGCGTCCGCGAGCGCGGTCGCCTCGTCCCACGCGTCCAGCTCGTAAGCGCACTGCACCCCCTTCGAACGGATGAAGTAGGCGTAGGTCTGGTCGAGGCCGAACGTGGTCGCCGCGACCACGCCACGGCGAACGACCTCCAGCCCACCGGCCGGATCGCCGGCGTACCGGTGGGCGCTGGCGAGGTTCACGTACGCCCGCCCGATGTCGTCCGGGCTGCCGATCTCGTGGGCGATCTTCAGTGACTGCTCGAGGGCCGCGTAGCCCTCGCCCGACAGACCGCCGACCGCGAGGCACAGGCCGAGCGAGTTGCGAGCGTGCCCCTCGGCCTGGCGGGCACCCGTACGGCGGGCCAGGTCGACAGCGCGCGACAGGACCTCCGTCGCCTCGGTCCAGTGGTCGGTGAGCATCAGGATCTGGCCGTAGCCCGCGAGCACGCGGGCGAGCTCGGGTGTGGGCGGCTCGTCGGGGATCAGGCCGATCGCCGTCTCGTGGGCGGCGAGCGCTTCAGCCGTCTCGCCGTGGTACCACAGCGCGCGTCCGAGGCGTTCCTGCGCGATGCCCAGCCGGATCGGATCGCCGTGCTCGAGCTCGGAGATCGCATCGCGCCGCAGGGCCACCGACCGCCTGCTGTCGCTCGCGAGCCAGGCCGCCTGCGCGACCACGTCCAGGAGCGTCGCGCGGTCCATCCCCGCGACCCCGGCGGCATCCTCGACGGCCGGCCACTGCTCCAGCGCCCGCTCACCGTGCCGCTGTGCATCGGCGAAGGCGTAGGCCGCGATCGCCGCCTCCGTCGCCCGCACCGACGCCTCGAACGAGCGCCGGAGGTCGCGGGCCGCCGACCAGTGCCAGGCGAGCTCCGCCCAGTGTCCCGCCGCCGGGGCGCCCGTCCCGGGGCCGCGCGCCGCAAGGGCCTCGGCGAACGCGCGGTGCAGCCGCTGACGCTCGCCGGGGAGCAGGTCGTCGTAGGCTGCCTCCTGGAGCAGCGCGTGCCGGAACGCATAGTCCCCGTCCCCGGCCCCGGTCCCGCCGGCCGACGTCACCAGCACGTGCCCGCCGACGGCCCCCCGCAGGCTCTCGATCAGCGTCTCCTCGTCCATGTTGGCGACCTCGGCGAGGAGGTCGTGATCGACGCGCCGGCCGGCGACCGCAGCGACCTGGACGACGCGCTGCGCCGGGTCAGGCAGCGCGACGAGCCGTGCGAGCAGCACCTCCCGCAGCGTCGGCGGGATCGGGCCCGCGGCAGCCTTCGCGCCCGCCCCCACGAGCTCCTCGACGAAGAACGGGTTGCCGTCCGAGCGGCGATGGACGCGCTCCACGAGGCCGGCCTTCGGCGGTTCGCCGAGGATCGCGGCGAGCAGCTCGGCGGTCTGCGGCTCGTCGAGCCGGGCGAGAGAGATGCGGTCGATCCGGCCGCTTCGCTCCAGCTCCGCGATCCAGGGCAGCAGCGGGTGGCGCCGATGGAGCTCGTCGGCGCGGAACGTCATCAGGAGCAGCACGCGATCCGCCTCGAGCCGGCGGGCGAGGAACGCGATCGCCTCGCGCGTCGCGGCGTCCGCCCAGTGGAGGTCCTCCACGATGAACAGCACCGGCCGGGCCTCGGCGAGCCGCTGGAGGACGCCGAGGACGCCGTCGAGCAGGCGCGGGGCAACGAACTCGGTGGGCGTCCCGGCCTCCCGGGCGGCCCCAAGCGACGGGACGAGCCGGGCGAGGTCGGGCCGAGCATCGCCCATGATCGAGTCGACGGCCGTGGGCTCGAGCCCGCGGACGAGCGTCCGCAGCGCCTCCACGATCGGGCCGTACGGCACGCCGCCCTCGCCCAGGTCGGCGCACCCGCCCGTCAGCACGCGGAAGCCGCGGGCGGCGGCGAGCGACGAGGTCTCGCGGACCAGCCGCGACTTGCCCACGCCGGCTTCGCCGGCAACGAGCTGGTGCACGGGCGATCCGGCGACCGCCTGATCGAGGGCGACCTCGAGCGCGGCGAGCTCGTCGGCACGTCCGACGAGGGTGGGGCTGACGAGGCGACCGACCATGGCCGGATGATAGGCGGTGGGCGACGTGGTCCCGAGGGGCGCGACGGGAACGGCGAGGGGCATGCAGCGGGTCTCCGGGGGCGCCGCCGGGCGGCGGCGCCGCGATCATCCGTTCCGCGCGCGCGTCGGCGCATCGGGCGATCCCACCGTTTTGCCGGAACGACACCCGTTAGGCGCTTGCCGTGGGGCGTACGGTGTCGGCATGGCCCACGAGCACCACGACGACCATCACCAGCATCACGAGCATCAGCTCTCCTACCCGGACGCGGTCCGGGCGTACCGCGCCGACAAGGACGCCGCCTTCCGGTCCTCGCCCGGCAGCCCGGTCCCCGCGGACCAGCGCGCGGCGTTCGCCGGGCTTCCCTACTTCGACCCCGACGAGGCATGGGTGGCCGAGGGGCTAGAGCTCGAGCCACTCGAGGGCGACCAGCCCACCTCGTTCCAGATCCCCACGACCGATGGCCGGCTGCGGCCGGCCGAACGCGCGGGCCGCCTCCGCTTCCACGTGCCCGGCGGCGACGGCGTCCTCACCGCCTACCGCCTCGCGCGATCCGACGGGACCGTCGACGACTCGCTGTTCGTGCCGTTCCTGGACGCGACGACCGGCACCGAGACGTACGGCGCCGGGCGCTACCTCGACATCGAACCCGAGGACGACGGCACCTGGACGCTCGACTTCAACCTCGCCTACCACCCGTCGTGCGTGTACGACCCGAAGTTCTCGTGTCCGCTCACCCCGGCCGAGAACCGGCTCCCGTTCCGGGTCGAGGCGGGAGAGCGGCTCGCGGAGGGCGAGGCGCACTAGGCACCGGCCGCCACCGTCGGTAGGATAGAACGGCTGTTCTATTCGACACGGAGGCGGACGATGACGGACTGGCTGGTCGACATCTCGACGGACCCGCAGCGGTTCCCCGTCGTCCACCACCGGCACGCGAACGGCACGCTCCGCGCCGAGCGCGACCGGACGCCGGAGGTCGTCGCCCACCTCGGGCAGCCCAAGGTGGAGCGCTGGGCGTACGCCTGCGCCTGCGGCGAGATCTACGTCTGGGAGCGGCAGCGGGTGGCCTGACCGGACGCAGCCCGGGGGCCGCTGGTGGGCTCGCGACCGGTGCTAGGGTGGATCCCCCGACCGCACGCAGCCCGCGATGCGCGGGTTTCGCGGAGGCAACGTGCGCAGCGACCGGACCGGCCAGCAGCTCATCATCGCCGGCGGCCTGATCGCCTTCGTCGCGCTCGGCTGGACCGGCCTGCTGATGCCGGCGCTGATCCGCGACATCCAGGGCACGCTCGGCGTCAACGACGGCGACATGGGTTCGGCGTACCTCCTGTTCACCGGTGCGTTCCTCGCCGGCTGCCTCGTCACCGGGTGGAGCGTCCCGCGGCTCGGTCGTCGCCCGGTCCTCCTCGGCGGCATCGGCCTCCTCGTCGTCGGCTCGGTGGGGGCGCTCGCGCCCGCCTGGCCCGCGTTCCTCGGCGCCGCCGTCCTCCGCGGCTTCGGCAGCGGCGTGGTGGAGGTCGGCGTGCAGGGGCTGTACCTGTACGCGTTCAGCGGGGCGTTCCAGACGCGGGCGATCACGTCCGTCCACTTCTGCTACAGCCTTGGCGCGACGCTGGCGCCCGTCGCGCTCGCGGCGCTGCTCGGGGTGACCGTCCCGTGGCAGCTCGCCATGGCGCTGATCGCGATCCCGTGGCTCGTGTCGCTCGTGCTCCTGGGCCTCGCGCCGATGGACGGCCCCGCCCGGACGCTGGGGGTCCCCTCGGCACGGCTGCGGTTCGGCACCGCCCTCGTCGCGGCCTCGGTCGGGATCGCGCTCTACGTCGCCTGCGAGGCCGGCGTGTCGAGCTGGCTGGTCCGGTTCCTCGAGGACGCAGACCTGGGACTCGCGGCGACCGCGCTCACGCTGTTCTGGGGCGCGATGGCCGTCAGCCGGCTGGTCGTCGCCCGGTTCGGGAGCGGGATGCCGCCGGAGTCGCTCGCGATCGGCGGGCTGCTGGCGGCGGCCGCAGCGCTGCTGGGCGCGGTGGTCATCCCGCAGGTCCACCTCTCGATCGGGCTGTTCGCCGTCGCCGGGTTCGCGTTCGGACCCGTCTTTCCCGGCGTGATCCTGCTCGGGGCGCGGATCCCCGGGCGCGCGGACGCCGTGACGAGCGTGCTCGCCTCGACCGCCGTCGTCGGATCGATCGTGTACCCGCCGCTCATGGGCGTGATCTCGCTCGGCCCGGGCCTCTCCGTGGCGATGGCCGGAACGGCCCTGTTGTCCGCGCTCGGTGCGGCCTGCATCGTGGTCGCCGCGCGGTCGGTCGCGCCGATCCGGGCGGCCGCGGAGGCATGACGATGGATCTCGGCGAGCTGCCCGCCTGGCTCGACGAGCGCTCGGCGCGCGGCGAGTTCAGCGGCGTGGTGCTGCTGCGACGGGGCGGCCAGACGGTGTTCGAGCACGCCGCGGGCCTCGCCTCGCGCGCACACGGGTTGCCGAACACGCTGACGACGAGGTTCGCCGTCGCGTCGGTCGGCAAGTGGCCGCTGGCGGTGGCGACGCTGCGGCTGGTCGAGCGGGGCGAGCTGGACCTCCGCGCGCCCGTCGCCGACCTCCTCCCGCCAGGGCAGCGGCCCGTCGCGCTCACGCCCGCGCTGACGCTGCACCACCTGCTGTCGATGTCGTCAGGCCTCACGAGCTACATCGATGAGACCGGCGACACGTGGGATCAGTTCGAGGGGCTCATCGCGGCGGCGCCGGGCCGTGGCCGGACGCCCGCGGACCTCCTGCCCGCGATCCTGCCGCTGCCCGCGCTGCGGCCGCCGGGGGAAGCGTACGAGTACTGCGACACGGACTTCGTGCTGGTGGGCCTGATCCTCGAGGCCGTGACCGGGCGCGAGTGGTCGGAGGTGTTGTCCGACGAGGTCCTCCGGCCGGCCGGCATGGCCGACACCGCGGTGGAGGAGGTCGATCGCGACCCGCCGCGGCTCGCCACCGGCTACCTGGTGGAAGACGGCCCGCTCGACACGCGGCGGACGAACGTGTTCAGCCTCACCGCCCGAGGCATGCCCGACGGCGGGATCGTCTCGACGGCCGCCGACCTCGCCCGGTTCGTGGACGAGGTGTTCTCCGGCGCCCTCCTGGGGCCGGCGCTCCTCGCTGCCATGCAGACGCCGCATGCCCCGCCCGACGCGGAGGGCGGCCTGTACGGGTACGGCTGCCTGCTGGGCGTCGAGGAGGGACAGGTGACCGTGGTCGGGCACAATGGGTCCGACCCGGGAGTCGCCGCCGTCGTCGCCCACCACCCGGCCGTCGACACGACCGTCATCGTGATGTGCAACCAGGACCGCGGCGCATGGGCGGCGGCGATGGCCGCGACCGAGGCCCTCGGGCTGCGCGACCCGCGCGACTGAGGCGTCAGCCGCGGTAGCGGAAGCCGACCTCGGGATCGACCTCGAGCGGCGACAGGTAGATCCGGCGCATCCAGCGAATGCCGAATGCGATGCCCGCGTAGCCCAGGAGAGTGAGCACTGCGCCTGGTCGGCCAGGCGACATCCCGCCGCCGACGGTGCCCGGAAGAATGATCGGAACGATGATCGCGGCGAGGAGCGCACCACCCGCCAGCGTGAACTCGATGCGGGTCACCCACCAGCCGGCGGTCCGCGTGAACGGCACCTCGATCAGCGACTCGATCGTCCGGACGAGCCGCTCGATGCGCGCACGATCGCGGTACCGCCACCGGGCGCCGCCGAGGATCTCGTCCATGCCCAGGACGTGGTGGAGCCACGCCAGTCCGACCACAGTGAGCATCGCCGAGACGGCCATGAGCAGGACGTCGTCCGGCAGTCCTGAGGGCGAGCGGAACCCGTACGGGCCCAGCATCCACGCCACGTCCAGCATCGTCCTCCCCGTCGGGCCGCCCCGCGGCCCACTCGTGCGGATCGTACGCCGGCGCGCAACCGGGGACACGCGGATGCGCCGGGCCGTCCGGTGGGACGACGCCCGGCGCGTGGGAGCTCGAGCGCCGAACGCCGTCAGCCGGCGGCGGCCGCCTTCATCGTTGCGCTCTCCTGGACGGCCCATGAGTTGCCGTCCGGATCGTCGAAGAAGAAGAACGAGTTCCAGTCGCCGCCCTTGCCGTCGACGAAGCCCGTGCCGTCGTGGTGGCGGACGGGCGTGACCGGGACGCCGCTCGCCGTGTACTGGGCGTGCGCGGCGTCGATGTCGGCGACGCACATCTGGAGGCCCTTGAGGGAGCCGGGCTCCATCGCCGCGATCCCCGTTCCGATCGTCACCGAGCAGCCGCTCCCGGGCGGTGTCAGCTGGACGACCCGGAACGCGGGCGACGGCGAGTCGTCGACGTCCACGTTGAACCCGCACCGGTCCGCGTAAAACGCCTTGGCGCGGTCGACGTCCGTCACCGGGATCACGACGACCTCGAGCTTGAACTCCATGACGTCCTCCTCCCGCTCGCGGGCCTAGTTGGACCGGAGCCGCGCGAGCAGCTCGTCCAGCTTCTGGAACCCCGACTCCAACCCGTCGGCCATGCCGCCCTCGACCATCGCGTCGCGGGCCTCGAGGGACTGGAACACCGAGTGCGAGCGGGCGAGTGTTCGGCCGTTGCCGAGGTCGACCAGCTCCATGCGGTCGAGCGAGACATGGCCCGGCGCGCCGTCG
Source organism: Candidatus Limnocylindrales bacterium (assembly GCA_035701885.1). Lineage (GTDB taxonomy): Bacteria > Chloroflexota > Limnocylindria > Limnocylindrales > CSP1-4 > CAIXZV01. Next base: position 676 of record DASSRG010000053.1, on the reverse strand, counting down.
AACTCGAACGTCTGGGTCATCGAGTCCGGCGTCTGCGGCCCGTGGAACACGCCATGGAAGCCGTACTCGGTGCCGTCGGGCTCGATGTGGACGTAGCGGTAGCGCCCTCCGTCCCGGAAGTCGAACTCGTCGATCCGCATCTCGAGGCGCCGGGGCCCGAGCCATTGCTTGAGCAGCTCCGGCTCCGCGAAGCAGCGGAACACGAGCTCCCGCGGCGCGTCGAGCTCGCGCTCGGTATCGACGAATGGCAGTCCCTTCTCGGCCGTGATCCTGAGGGGCGCTGCGGCGCGGGTCGTCATGTCAGCGATCCTTCCTGGTGCTCGATGGATCCGCGTCAGCGCCGTCCGCCGGCGCCGCGCTCGTGAGGGTCTGCAGCAGCTCGTCGAGCTGCTCGTAGCGTTCCTCCCAGAACCGGCGGTACCTCGCCAGCCAGTCGGACGCGTCCTTCAGGGGCTCGGCTTCGAGATGGCTCAGCCGGGCAGTGGCCCGCCGGGAGCGCGAGATGAGGCCCGCCTCCTCCAGCACCCGGAGGTGCCTCGAGATCGCGGGCTGCGACATCGGGAACGGCGCCGCGAGCTCCCCCACCGTCCGGTCGCCCTGCGCGAGCTGCGCGAGGATCGCCCGGCGGGTTGGGTCCGCAAGGGCCCCGAAGACCGCGTCCAGCTGCTGTGTCATC
>DASSRG010000052.1:0-6720 GCA_035701885.1 Candidatus Limnocylindrales bacterium | reverse complement strand
AGCTCGAGCAGCTCGTCATCGACATCAACGCCGCCGTCGCGCGGCTGAATGCCGAGGCGCCGACATACCAGCAGCACCGCCGGCCGCTTCGTCTCGAGGCCGAGCTCGCCCGATACGACGCGGCCGCCCGGCCGTGACCGCCGCCCCGGAGCGGCCGACCGTGCTCGTCCGACGCGCGACGCTGGACGATGTCGCCGCGATCCGTGACGTCGCGCACCAGGCATGGCGGGCGACCTACCGCGACCTCATCGGCGAGGAGCCGGTCGAGCGGTTCCTCGCCCAGGCCTATGCGCCCGAGCGCGTCGCACTCCGCATCGAGCGGCACGAGACGTGGGTCGCGACCGCCGAAGGCGGAGACTCGTCCGGCGTCGACGCGTTCGTCGAAGCGGTCGCGGAAGACGGGCATGCGCACATCGTGGCGTTCTACACGCGGCCGGCCGTCCGCGGCCAGGGGATCGGCAGCGCGCTCCTCGAGCGGGTCGTCGCCGCGTTCCCGGGCCTCGACATCTCCGCGGACGTGCTGATCGGGAACTCGCTCGGCGAGCCCTTCTACGTGGCCCGCGGGTTCGAGCCCGGCGACATCCTCGAGGAGGAGCTGGGCGGCGAGACGATCCGCGAGCGCCGCTGGTGGCTGCGGGCGACGGTTACCGGGCGGGAGTAGTCCTCAGCCGCGCTTTGGCTTCTCCGCGTCGTCGATGATCGCGGCCCACGGGGCCATCGCCAGGATCGCGGCGAACGCCAGCACGATCGGCGAGAAGCCGTTCAGGATCGCGAGCACGGCACCGATCGCGACCGCGATGTCGAGCGCGACCGCGAGGATCACCGCCGGCCGCCGCCAGAACGCATGCCCCATCGCGCGATGATGGCCCCCGTCGCTGCCCGACGTGCGGCGGTTTCGCGTCCCGCGATAAGCCCGGGGTGAGTGGCGGTCGCGATCCTGACTGCCATGCCACCCCGAACCCGCCCCAGCGACGCGGCCGCCGAAGATGCCCGTCGCCAGCTGGCCCGCCTTCAGGCGGAGCTCCACGACGCCCGACTCGAGGCCGGCCTGAGCCTCGCCGATCTCGCACGGTCGGCCGGTCTATCACCTGCCCAGCTCGGCCGCCTGGAACGCGGCCTCATCAGGCGCCCGACGGTCGAGCAGCTGTGCCGAGCGTGGGCGCCGCTCGGCATGCGGCTCTCTGTTCGTCCGTTTCCGGTCGGGTCGCCAATCCGGGATCGCGCGCAGGTTGCCTTGCTCCGCCGGTTCGAGGCGTGCCTGGGGCCGCCACTCCGGCTGCGACGCGAGGTACCTCTTCCGATCGTGGGCGACCCCCGGGCATGGGACGGCATGATCGAGGGAGACGGCGAGCCCTTCTTCATCGAAGGCGAGTCGCGGATCACCGACGCGCAGGCCGTCGAGCGCAAGCTGCGCCTGCGGGTCCGTGACGACCCCCGGGCATCGATCGTGCTGCTCGTCGCCACTCGAAGCGACCACAACCGACGCGTCGTGGCGGAGCACCGCGAAGCGCTCCGCGACCTGTTGCCGATGGACGGTGGCCCGATTCTTCGTGCCCTGCGCTCGGGCCATCGACCGGCCGCGAGCGGGATCGTCCTCGTCTAGCCTGCAGCGGCGCTACGGTGGCGTTCCGCCACAAACCGGGCGCTGGACGCACCCTCCGTGGCGCGGCGAGCCCCCTCGGGGCCACCAATGCGCCTTGGAGCGACTGATCCATGGGCTGGTGCCACCCTACAACCGCTGGCGGATGACAGGGCCGGCGGGTGGGGCGCAGTCGGGCGGGAGGGCGAACCAACCCCCGAAAGGCGAACGCCCGGCACGGCGGACGGCCCTCAAGGCTGGCGAACGAAGTCGGGCATGTGGGCGCACGAACCGCCCCGGGCGGCGAGCACGAACCGCCCCGGGCGGCGAGCACGCACGAGACCCCGGGAATCACGACGGCCGGCCCTTCGGCCGGCCGGTGAAGATCTCGATCGGGCTCCGGCGCGTTTGCGTGGCCGGTGCGCAGATCAGGTGATCGGCTGGGTCAGTGGAGTCGGCGGGTGTAGCCGCAGATCTCGCAGTGGGCGGTGCTGCCGCTCTCGTCGACGACGAGGAACGAGGTGCACCCGTTGGTTGAACAGTAGAGCCGGGTCGCTGCGACGGCTCGGCGGCGCATTCGGCGCATCGAGCTGGCGCGATGCGCCACGGCATTCGTGGTGGCGCGTGTGAGCATGTTGGTTGACGGTTTCCTTTCGAGGTCCGTCGGGTTGGGACGGACCGAGGTGCTGCTCCAACGGCCGGCTTGCTTTCGGGGGCCGGAGCGGCGTTCAGATTGACCCGGTGCGGCGACGGTTGCGCGTGTTGGGCGTCGACCTTGGTGGCCGCAAGTCATCGGGCGATGGATGAATCATCGTTCCGAACGAGCGTTCTGTCAACTGACCCGAACGGGCGATGACCGGGATGTAACGCGAACGTGACCCCTCCGGATCGAGGCTGGTCCGACAACAGGAGGACGTCATGCCCGCCGAATCCGGTTCCCAGACCATCGTCGCCGTCACGGGGGAGGACGACCGCTACGGGAAGATCCGCTCGCGTGCCAGCTCCATGGCAGCGGGTGGTCGCGGCACCGTCATCCTCTACGACATCGACGCCGCCGGGGTGTTCGCGAGCCCGGTGCCAACCGAGTGGTCCGGCGAGGGCGAGAAGGAGCTCATCGAGGACGAGGCGCGCCATGACCGCCTGGACGCGGACGCGCTCGAGACGGCTGGTCGGGGCGCGATCGCGGACCAGGTGCGGGCGATGCGCTCGATCGGGGTCGACGCGTGGGGATGGCTCCCGACGAAGAAGGACGCCGCCGAGCTCGCGCGGTACGCCGAGCGCCAGCAGGCAAGCGTCGTGCTCGTGCCGAAGGACCTCGAGCAGCCGAGCCTGGTCGACCGCGTCCTCGGCAACGAGGGCACGCAGCAGGCGAACGAGCAGACTCCCGTCCGGTTCGAGACCGTCGAGGGCTGACGCGCCGCGCTCGCGCGCGGGAACCGGGGACGCCCGTTCACCGTCAGGGGTCCGGCGCTGGCAGCGCCATCCAGTCCGAATCCCTCAGGGTGACCCCACATGCGCTCGTTCCCGCTCGTCGGCCTGCTCGCGGCCGCCGTCCTCGTCATCGCCGCCTGCTCCACCGGCGGGTCGGCCTCGGCGCCGTCGGCGTCCGCCGGGGCCGCTCCGTCGGGCTCGGGCGGCGCCGCCACCGTCGACGCGCTGAAGGGCCGCACCTTCCTGTCGACCGGCGCGACGGGTCACGATCTCGCCCCGGGCTCGACGATCCGGCTCTCGTTCGAGGAGACGCGGATCGCCGGCAACGCCGGCTGCAACCAGATGAACGGCGAGTTCGAGATCGTCGACGGCGCGCTGAAGGTCGGCCCGATGGCGATGACCGAGATGGCGTGCGACCAGCCGCTCATGGACCAGGACGCCTGGCTGGCGGCGTTCCTCGACGGTGCCGCCGCCACGCTCGACGGCGACATGCTCACGCTGACGAAGGAGGGGACCACGTTGACGCTCCAGGACGAGGAGGTGGCGAACCCCGACCGCCCGCTCCAGGGAACCAACTGGGTCGTGACGGGGATCGTGAGCGGCGACGCGGTGAGCAGCGTTCCTGCCGGTGCGACGGCCGGCCTCGTGCTGGATGGCACGTCGGTCGCGGTCAACACCGGCTGCAACTCGGGCTCGGGCGGCTACGAGGCGACCGACTCGACGATCACCTTCGGCCCGATCGCCATGACGCTCAAGATGTGCGTCGAGGACGGCGTCGCGGAGCTGGAGCAGGCCGTGACGACCGTGCTCCAGGGCGAGGCGACCTACACGATCGACGCCGACACGCTCACGATCACGAACGGCACGAACGGCCTGGTCCTCACCGCGCAGGGCTAGGGCGGGTCAGGCCGCCTCGGGACAGTCGTGCGGCTTGGGGTCCTCGGCGCAGACCGTCCACACGACCTCGATGCCCTCACCGGTCTGTTCCGCGCCGCCATTGAGCCGATAGCGAAGGCGGACGTTGGTGATCTCGAATCGGCCGGGCTCGTGCGGCGTCAGCTCCGCCGCGATGCCCACCGAGTAGATGCCGCCGGACGAGGACTGTGGGGCCGTGACGACCGATCCTTCGAGGTCTTCGTAGTCCTCGCCGATCAGGATCGTCCCGTCGGCCTCGTTGATCGGACGCGAGAGGAGGAATCGCACCGAGGCGCCCTTGGTGGTGCCGATTGCATCCGCGCCGAGGAGCTCGATCCGGTCCCCGGGCCGCACGGTCATGAAGATCAGCACCGCGTTCGTCGGCTCGCCCACGGCCGCCGGGTTGCGCTGGCTGGAATGCGGCGGCTGCGATGGCATCGGATACGGGTCCGACGTGCAGGCGACGACGAGCGCGAGCACCACCGCGAAGAGTCCTCGGCCCATGGATGTCCCCCCTCGTGTGATCGTTCGCCGCGATTGTCAGGCCTCCGGCGGGTAGCCCGTGATCCGGCGGATCTCGGAGTACAGGGGCCGGAGCCGGTCGTACATGCGCAGGTAGACGTTCCGGTACAGGTCCTCGTAGACGCCGTGGGCGATCGGGGACGGCTCCCGCGTCTCGGCGATCCGCGTCATCGACGCCACCGCGGCCTCGAACGAGGGGTGCAGACCCAACCCGACCGCCGCGTCGATCGCCGCGCCCAGCCCGGACGTCTCGTGCGTGTGCGGGCGCGAGGTCGGCAGGCCGAACACGTCCGCCGTGAGCTGGATCGCGGCCGGGCTCTGCGACCCGCCGCCGGAGACGCGGAGCTCGCGGATCGGGACGCCGGTCCGCTTCGTCGTCCGTTCTGCGCCCTCGCGCAGCGCGTACGCGAGGCCCTCGATGATCGCCCGGTAGAGGTGCGCCCGGGTGTGGACGTCGCCCCAGCCGATGACCGCTCCCTTCGCCTCCGGTCCGGGCACGCGGACGCCCGGCGACCAGTACGGCTGGAGGACGAGGCCCATCGCGCCGGGCGGCGTCTGCGCGAGCAGCGCGTCGAACAGCGTCTCGGCCTCGATGCCCTCCTCGGCCGCGCGCGAGACCTCCTCGACCCCGAACTCTCGCTTGAACCACTCGATCATCCAGTAGCCGCGGTAGACCTGGACCTCGAGGCTGTATGCGCCCGGGACCGCGGCGGGGTATGGCGGCACGATCGGGATCACCTCGACGTACCGCCGGTGGGTCGTGTTGATCGACGCGGTCGTGCCCAGCGAGATCGCGCCGATCGCGGGCTCCAGCGCGCCGGAGCCGAGCACCTCGCACGCCTTGTCGCCCGCCGACGCGATGAGCGGGAGTCCCGCCGGGATCCCGGTCGCCTCGGACGCGGACGCCGTGACCGTGCCCAGCACCTGGCCGGGCGGCACGAGCCGCGGGAGCCACTGGGGCCGAACGGGGAGCGCGAGCCAGCGCCAGTCGCCGGCCTTCGCCCAGGCGTGGCGCTTGTAGTCGAACGGGATGTAGCCCACCTGCGAGGCGACGGAGTCGACGAACTCGCCGACCAGCCGGTGTGTGAGGAACCCGGACAGGAGCATGAACCGGCGCACGCGGGCCCACAGCTCGGGCTCGTCGCGGGCGATGACGTTGGCCTCGGCCTCGGCGCGGAAGGTCGCGACGGTGTCCTCGACCCGCGCCGCCTTGAATGCGAGCCCCCACCGGCCGCCGATCCGTGGCAGGCCCTCCGCGCGGCACCTGTCCAGCCAGACGATCGCCCGCCTGAGCGGCTCGCCGCGGTCGTCGGTGACGACGACCGTGCCGCGCTGCGCGGTGAGGGCGACACCCGCGAGCGAGTCGCGCCGGACGCGCGGGTTCGCCCACAGGCGCTGGCACGCCTCGCCGAGCGCGCGCCAGTAGAGGTCGGCGTCCTGCTCGCAGCAGCCCGGCGGGCCGGGGACGTACGGCTCGATCGGGACCTTGGCGATCGCCTCGAGCGTGCCCTCGGGGTCGAACACCATCGCCCGGACGCTCTGGGTGCCCACGTCGAGCGCGAGGATCCGGTCGGCGGTCACGGCAGGAGGACTCCGCGGTTCATGATCCCGTCGGGGTCGAAGGTGCGGGCGACCGACTCGAGCGCCGCCATGCCCAGCTCCCCCTTCTCCGCGGCGAGGTACGGCGCGTGGTCGCGGCCCACCCCGTGGTGGTGGCTGATCGTCGCACCCTCGGCCACGATCGTCTCCGACGCCACCCGCTTAATCGTTGCCGCGCGGTCGCGCGCCTCGTCCGGACCGTCGCTGAGCCGGAACAGGTAGGTGACGTACAGGCTCGAGCCCGACGGGTAGACGTGCGAGAGGTGGGTGAACACGTGAACCCGCTCGCCGCGACCCTCGAGGGCGCCGGTGATCGCGAGCTCCAGCCGCGCGAGCAGGCCGGGGAGCCTCGTCCAGTCGGTTGCGGTCTCGAGCGTCTCGGCGCCGTAGCCCGCGTCGATCAGCGCGTTGCGCAGATACGGCGACCGGAGGCGGGTCCGGTACCAGGCGTCGGCGAAGACCGGCAGCCGCACGCCGCCCGCCCGGCCGAGCACGCCGCCCGCCTCTGCCCGTGCCGCCTTGACCGACCGCGCTGAGCCGCTCGCCCCGACGAGCAGGAGGCACCAGTCGTCGGGCCGGCGACGAGCGCGCAGGTAGGTTCCCAGCGCGCGGAGCTGGCGCGGCCGGTCGGCGAACGCGAGCAGCGCCCGGGTCTCCGCGAGCGTCGAGAGGCG
>DASSRG010000051.1:0-40768 GCA_035701885.1 Candidatus Limnocylindrales bacterium | reverse complement strand
CGGCGGCGCGGATCGCGAGCGGCTCCTCGCCGCTCAGGCGGTCGTCGCGCTCCTCGGCCGTCCCGTTCCGGAAGGCCGTGACACGCACGCGGGTCGCCTGCCGCTCGATGGAGGGCGGCTGGTGATCGGCGGGCCGGCGATGGACGGTCATGGAGGGGATCGTACTTCGCGGGTGGCCCACGTCCGCCGGGCGTGTCCCCGGATGAGCCACGCGGGCGCCCATGTCCGCTGGCCGGGCGATCCATGCGCCCCAGCGCGCAGTTGGTCCGCCGGGTGGGCAATCCGCCGCTTGCGGGACCGTTGTGCACGAAACGGTCCGCCCCATGGACTCCCCACGCGCTGGAGCACACCGTTCGTCCACTGGGTGGGCAGCCCGCGACGCGAGATCGCTCATCGAGCAATGGAACGAGATCTTCATCCGGCTGAGCGTCGAGCGCGCAGTTCCGCGTACTTGGCGCGCTGTGCCGCTCGCTGGCTGTGCAGATGGAAGAAGTTCTCGCTCTACCGGTCAGTAAGTGAGCGCGCGCCCTGCAAGCCACGGATCGCCATACTCCGCCGATGACGACACCCGTCCTGGACGCGGCCCACCGCGCGTTCGTCGCCGCGGCCCGCCGCGCCACGCTCGCCACCACGGCGCCCGACGGCCGCCCGCGCCTCGTCCCCATCTGCTTCGTCCTCGCACCCGACGACGACGGTCTCGGCCGCGCCCGGCTCTACATGCCCCTCGACGAGAAGCCGAAGCGCGACCCCGATCCCCGGAGCCTCGCCCGTGTCCGCGACCTGCTCGTCCTGCCGCAGGCGACGCTGCTGATCGATCGCTGGGACGAGGACTGGACGCGCCTCGGCTGGGTCCGCCTCTACGGCACCGGCGAGATCCTGGAGCCGGAGCCGCGCGAGGTCGAGGAGCACGCCGCCGCGGTCGACGCCCTCCGCGCGAAGTACCCGCAGTACGCGAGCCAGTCGATCGACAGCCGCCCGATCGTCCGGTTCGCGATCGACCGCGTGGTGAGCTGGGGCGCCCTCGACGGCACGCCCGGCGACGACTAGCGACCGCGCCCGTCGACCTCGTCCAGGAACGCGAGCAGGGTCTCGTTGAACCACTCGGGCCGCTCGAGGTTGGGCAGGTGCGAGACATCCGGGAGGTCGATGCGACGCGTGCCGGGCGCCCGCTCCTGGAGCACGCCCGCCTGGATCGCCGTCGCGGGCAGGTCCAGCAGCCCGACGATCGCGAGCACCGGCACCGTCAGCGACTCCAGCCGCTCGATGGCGCGGGGCTCGAGCTGGATCGGCTCCCCCTCGGGCTTCTCCTGCACGTAGGTCTCGAGGCACATCCGCCGGACCAGGTCGCGCACGGCGGCCGGCGCCCGGCCTTCCGCCTGCCCCACCCCGTCGATCCAGATCGCGACATCGAGATCCGCGACGGCCTCCCAGTCCTTCGCCTCGTACAGCGCCTCCTGGCGCTCGAACAACGCGGCGATCTCGGGCTCGTCCTCCATGTCGAAGCCGCCGATGCCGCCGCAGACCCATGCGACACCCGCAATGCGATCCGGAAACTCGAGGGCCGTGTCCAGCGCGATCGCGCCCCCGCGCGACGAGCCGACCACAACCGCCCGATCGATCCCGGCCGCATCGAGCACCGCGATCGCGTCCGCCCGGTTCGAGAACGGCACCTCCTCCGTCTCCGTCCGGCCGAAGCCGCGGGTGTCGTACCGGGCGACCCGGTGCCGCGCCGCGAGCGCGTCCCACTGCGGGTCCCACATCCGGGCATCCGCGATGCCCGCGTGGATGAGCAGGACGCCGCTGCCCGACCCCGCCCACTGCGCCCACAGCTCGCCGCCGGGGACCGGGATCCGCCCCTCGAACGCGTCGCTCACGCGCCGATCTCGCGCCGGGTGTGGACCGCCGCGGCCAGCGGCCGCAGGCAGTGCGTCATCGACATCGCCTCCACGTAGCCACCCTGGTTGAGGATCGCGACGAGGTCGCCCTCCTCGACCCCGGCCATCGGGTAGTCCTCGGCGAACACGTCGCCCGCCTCGTTGATGTGCCCGGCGACCGTGACGACCTGCGTCCGCGGGCGCAACGGGTCGCGCACGGGCAGCACCTCCTGGGCGTAGCCGTAGATGAACGCCGACGAGGTCACGTTCCAGCCGAGGTCCAGCCCGACGAACGTCACGCCGCCTCGGCGCTCCACCGTGACCACCTCCCCGAGCAGCAGTCCGGCGTCCTTCATGATCCAGTCGCCCGGCTCGAACGCCACGGTGACGCCGTAGGGGCCGAGATGCCGCGCGACGACCGAGGCATACCCGTCGAGGTCCACCGGCTGCTCATCGTCCCGTGCCGGCCGGCCCAGCCCGCCGCCGACGTTGACCTCGCGGATCGGGAAGCCGGCGTCGACGAGCCGGTCGAGGAACGAGGTGGCGGCCAGGAGCGCCCGCTCGAACCCGTCCACCTGGTCGCCGAGCCAGCCGGAGCCCGCGTGGAAGTGGAGCGTGTCGATGACGAGCCCGTACCGCCGGGCGACCTCGATCGCGTCGTCCAGCCGGTCCGCGGTCACGCCGAACTTGGTCGGGCGCTCGCCGGCATAGGCGAGGTGCTCGGTGTACCCGGCGCCGGCGCCCGGGTTGATGCGGATCCCCACGGTCCGGCCAGGCGCCCGCCGGCCGACCCGCTCGAGCTGGCTCACCGCGTCGAGATTGAGCCGGATCGGGTGCGCCAGCAGGACATCGAGATCGCGCTCGGAGACGTTCGTCCCGGTATGGCTGATCTCGTCCGGCAGCCAGCCGTGGGCGAGCGCGTGGGTCACCTCTCCGGGCGAGCAGGCGTCGATGCCGACGGCGTCCTGCGACCCCGGCGCGCCGAGCCCGCGGAGGACGCCGAGGATGACCGGATCAGGCGACGCCTTCAGCGCGAACCGGACTCGGTAGGTGAGGCCCGCCCGTCGTAACGCTCCCTGGAGCTCCCGCACGTTCTCGGCCGGCCGCGCGAGGTCGTACACGAACAGCGGCGTCCCGTGCTCGCGCGCGAGCGCGTGGAGGTCTGCCCCGTTGACGGACAGGTTCCCGTCGATCACGTCGAGCCCGGGCCGCCGCCACCAGGTTGGTGCGGGGACCGCGAGCGGCTCGACCTCCGCCGTCACGGACGGGCGTCGGCGGACGGTGCGACCGGCGCGGGGCGAGCGGTCCGGGACGGACGGGCCGGGCGAGCGGCGAGGATCGCGGCGCGGGTCACCGGATCCGCGAACGGATCCGGTCCTTCGGCCACGTCGGTCCCGATCGCCTCGAGCAGGTGCTGGGTCGCGTGGGCGATCTCCTCGACGGCGTCGCGGAACGCCTCGGCATTGCGGGCGGACGGCTCGCGGAAGCCGCTGACCTTGCGGACATACTGGAGGGCGGCCGCGTGCGCCTCGCCCGTCGTCGCGGGTCCGGCGTCCTCGGCTCGGCGGAGCTGGCGGATGCTTCGGCACATGCCGGGCAGGGTACTCAGTCCGCCTCGGTCGTGGCGAGCGCGCCCTGGAGGAGCGCCCGCTGGAGGACGACGAAGACGATCACGACCGGCACCGCCATCAGCAGCGCGTAGGCCGCCGTCGCGGGCCAGTTGGACGTGTAGAAGCCGGTCGTGGCCTCCGCCAGGATCATCGCCAGCGTCACGTTCTCGTTGGTCGAGATGAACAGCCAGGCGAGCGCGAACTCCGTGTACGCGAGCAGGAACGCGACGAGGGCCGCGATGAGGATCGACGGCGTCGCGAGCGGCAGCGTGATCCGCCGGAACGCGGTGAATCGGGTCGCGCCGTCGACGAACGCGGCCTCCTCCAGCTCCGCGGGCACCGCCCGGAACGCCGCCCGCATCAGCCACAGGCAGACCGGCATCGCGAACGCGGCGTACATGATGGCGAGCGCGAGCAGCGAGTCGCGGAACCCCCACTCCTGGATCGCCGGGACGTTCCGCTCGAGCGCGTTGAACAGGATGAACAGCGGCACGGCGAGCGCGACCGGCGGCAGGAACACGCCGAGCAGGATGCCGACGAGCCCGACGTCCCGCCCCGGGAACCGCATCCGCGCGAACGCGTAGGCCATCGTCGCGCCGAGGACGAGCGCAACCACGGCCGCCGACACGGAGACCAGCAGGCTGTTCCGCAGCAGCCCCATGTAGTCCAGCACCGCACCCGGCCGGAAGAACGCGTCCTCGAACCGCTGAAGCGTCGGCTGCTGCGGGATCGGGTGGAAGCCCGACGGGTAGCCGACGATCGAGCCGTCGGTGGCCATCAGGATCAGCACCCAGATCGGCAGGAGCACAAACGCCCCGACGAGCACGAGGAACACCTGCCGGGCGAGGTGGCCGGGGAGCGTCAGGCGGTTCATCGGTACGCCACCCGCTCCGCGCGCTGGCGCCAGCGCAGGAACCACGCCACGAGCGCCGCCAGTGCCACCAGCGTCACGATGTTGATCGCCGCGCTCACGGAGAACAGCCCCGGCCCGGAGCTCGAGTTGAACAGCGAGTAGCTGAACGTCGACAGCGTCGTCGTCTGGAAGTCCGTGCCCAGCACCCAGAACAGGTAGAACTGGTTGAACGCGGCGACCCCGCGCACGACGAACGCGGCCGCGAGGAGCGGCAGCAGCAACGGCAGCGTCACCTGCCCGAACGCGCGCCAGCGCGACGCGCCCTCGAGCGTTGCCGCCTCGTGGATCGCGCGAGGGATCGTCCGCAGCCCGGCCGTCGCCACCAGCATCCACAGCGGCCAGCCCATCCACGTCGCGGCGAGCAGCAGCACGAGCAGCGACAGCTCCGGGCTCTCGCGCCACGGGACAGGCCCACCGACGAGCTGCGCGAGCAGGCCCTGGTCCGGGTGGGCGATGTCCATCCACGCGATCGCGCCGACGGCCTCGGGGATCGCCCACGGGAGGATGAACAGGACCCGCCAGGCGTTGGCGAACCGGACGCCGGGCCGCTCCAGCACGAGCGCGACCGAGACGCCGAGCACGGCCTGGAGCAGCACCGACAGGACCATCCACAGGATCGAGAACGTGATCACGGCCGCCGAGGTGTTCTGCCCGAACCAGAAGCCTTGCTGGAACCCGTTGAGGAGGTCGGCGCCGACGTAGACGACCCTGCTGTCGGCGTGGTCGAGGTCGAACGGGACGGCCGGGATCTGCTGGGCGAGCCCACCGAGGCCCTCGCGGATCACGCCGCCCTGGAGGCCGTCCCTGATGTTGCGGACCCGCAGGTCGGTGAGGGACATGAGCGCCTCGTACGCGAGCGGGATCAGGGCAAGGACGGCGAATGCGACGATCCCGGGAAGCAGCCACGGCGACGCGCGGCGGAGGTCGCGGAGGGAGCCGCGGAGGCCACGGGCGGGCCCGGTGTCTCCGGCGCGTCGCCGGCCGATCGCTGTCGTCACCCGTTCGCGCAGCGCCACCCAGATGGACCCGGCGCCCAGACCCGCTGCGAGCGACAGCGGCGCCGAGATGACGAGCACGTACTGCGGCCACTTGGTGGGCCACACGAGGAGGAAGGCGAGGCCGATGCCGAGCCACAGGGCGAAGATGCGCTGCTCGCGCCAGACCCGGCGGAGGCCGACGAGCGCCAGACCCGTCATGACGAGGTCCGCCGTGACGAGGAACGTGCCGGGCTCGTGGAACGGCACCGATCCCATGAGCCACACCAGCGGCTGCCACGACGGCCAGCCGGTCTCCTGGACGGCGCTGCTCGTCGCGTAGCCGCCGTGGTACGCGATCGACGATGCGAGGCGCCCGATGGGGTCCGGCCACAGGTACGGGTCAAACGCGACGAAGGCGACGGCGCCGAGGGCGAGCCAGCCGGCGACCGGCGCGATCCAGCGGGCGAGGCCACCTGCCGTACGAGACCCGTCCGCTGCGCCGCCGCGGGCGACGTCCCGCGTGCGCCACAGCCAGTCCGCGACGATCGCGACCCCGACCACGCCGTACAGGTACTTGCTCGCGCAGGCCATCCCGAACGCGACGGCGGCGGCCACGAGCCACGTCCGCCTCCGACCGGGCAGCGTCGCGCGCCAGGCGCGGGTCGCACACACGACGGCGAGGAGCGCGAGGAACGCCGGGACCGCCTCGAGCATGACCTGGCTCGTGTACTTGACCGTCCAGGTGTGGAGTGCGAGGAACAGCCCGCCGAGCGGCGACACGACCGCCAGGAGGATCGCGGCCGCGACGCCGAACACCGCGTTGACGAGCCGCGCGACGGTCAGCTGCGGCTCGGGGAGGTCGTTCGCCGGCGGCGACGTGGTCGGCCGGTCCGGGACCTCCTCGGCCGGCGCGAGCGGCGCGATCGCGATCCCGGTCACGATCTTCGCGAGCGGCGGGTGCTCGGTCCGGTAGTTGTCCCGGGTCACGACACCGGGATCGCCGGCCTGGAGCCCCGTCGCGATGAGCTGCCCGGCGCGGAGGTAGTCGTCCTCGTCGAAGTCGATCGGGAGGCGCTCGACCGCGAGCATCCGCGCCGACAGGGCGACGATCGCGACGAAGACGATCGCGGCCCCGGTGACGACGCGGCGCGTGACGGTCAGCCGGTCCACCGGTGGAGGGTAGTCCTCCCCGGGCTCGCCGGGGAGGGCCGAGTGGCCGGCTGCGTTGACCTCAGCCGATGTCGAGGTCGATCGGGCCCAGGTCCGGGGCGATGACGCGGAAGGCGCCGCTCGCCGCGAGCAGCGAGACGACGGCGGCGACGGCAGCGACGAGCGCCAGGGCGACGACGTGCGGCCGCGCGGCGGGCCCGAGCCGGGCGGCGCGCCGGAGGAGGAAGGCCACGATCAGCGCGGTCGGGAAGGTCACGGGCATTCCGAGCACCTCCGCGACGAGCACGACGAGCAGGCCGAACGCGATGACCCCGGCAATCGCCTCGGGCTGGAGGCCCAGGAAGCCCTCGGGCTCGAGAACGGTTCCGACGACCGCCGCGACGACGGCGCCGCCGACGAGCAGCACCGCTGCCGCGAGTGGGGCGATGAGTGCCGCGCGAAGGCTGCCCAGGATCCAGTCCGGACCGGTCATCCACCCGGCGCCCTCGACTGCAAGCAGCGCACCGATCGGGACCCCGCACGCGGCGATCACGGCGACCCACTCGACGTGGAGCCAGAACGCTGCCGAGGCGACCAGCGCCGGAACGCTCGCGCCGATGAGGATGGCCTGCACCTGGGTTTCGGTGGAGACGGCGCCGGTCGAACGGGTAGCCGGTGCGGGCCACGCGGAGGCAGCCATGGGACGCTCCTAACGTGCTACTTGTAGTTAGCACGTACAGAGTCCGCGGATTACTCGCTACTGTCAAGGCGCAGGTAAGTCACGCGGTGCGCGGACGCGCCGCAAACTGGTCCTGAGGGATGGACAGGACCTTCGGCGTGGCGCAGGATCGCGGTGGTCGATATCGACCGGGACTGATTGGAGCCGGTGTCCGGGGGCACCGGCTTCGTCCTTTTCCGGGCCGGTTCACCAGTCGCGTCAGGCCAGGTCGATCCCCCGCGCGCGGATCCCCGCGAGGATCGCGTCCGCCACCTCCTCCGCGGACGCGATGTCAGTGGAGACGATGACCGGGTCCAGCGACCTGAACTCGGGCTCGCGCTCGCGCGCCTGGCGCGCGAGGAACTCCTCGGGGTCGTCGCCGTACCAGGGGCGGTGCGTGCCGGACAGGAACCGCTCCGCCTCGATCTCGGCCGACACCGTCAGCCACGCGACGACGACGCCATCGGCGCGCATCGCCTGCCGGCAGTCCCTGCGATCGACGACGGACGCCGCGCCGCACACGACGTCCGGCCCATCGCCCGCGAGCGCGGCGAGCAGCGCCCGCGCCTCCAGGTCGTGTATCGCGTCCGTGCCCACCTCGTCCCGGAGCTCCTTGACCGTCCGCCCGGTGAGCGCCTCGATCTCGGGATCGGAGTCGCGCAACGGCCAGCCCAGCCGGTCCGCGAGGATCCGGCCGGTCGTGGTCTTGCCCGTGCCCATCAGCCCGACGAGGACGAGGTGGCGGATCGGCGCGTGTGCCATCGACCAGAGTGTCGCGCGCCGCGCCTCAGCCGCGCTCGGCGGTCTCGCCCGTGTCTCCCGTGTCGCCCGTGTCGCCCGCCGGCAGGTTTCGCATCGCCCAGGCAGCCGCCTCCGCGCGGCCTCGCACGCCGAGCTTGGCGTAGATGCTCACCGTGTGATGCATGACCGTCTTCTCCGTCAGCCCGAGAGAGGCGCCGATCTCGCGGTTCGTGCGCCCGCTGGCGATCCCGGCCAGGACCTCGCGCTCACGTGCGGTCACCCGCGCCCGTTCGGCGGGCCCGTCCGGTCCCGAGGATCGCGGCGCATCGTGGATGGCGGAGGCAGCGCGCGGCGCCGGCGCCTCGCCCGCGAGCCTCCGCGCCTCGCCCACCGCCCAGTCGACCGCCGCCTCGCGGTCGAGCCGGCTCGTCGTCGCCTCCTCCGCGGCGAACGCCTCGTCGCCCAGTGCTGCCCGCGCCGCCGCGACCGTCTCCACGAACATCGGACGCGCGACCGGCGTCTGGCCGGTGATGGCCTCGGCGAGCACCGGCAGCAGCACGCCGTGGAGCCGCGCGACGAGACGCACATCCTCGACGGCGCCCGCGATCAGCAGCAGCGCAACGGTGGTGAAGGTCGCCGCCTGCCATGCCCCGAACCGCGCCGCGAAAGCGAATCCATCGACGCACGCGGACGCCGCCGATGCGACGTTCCCGGCGAGCAGCCGATCGAAGGCGATGAGCGCATTGATCGTGCCTTCCTCGAACAGCAGCGCGTTCGCGTGGGCGACTTCGCGACACGTCTCGAGCGACGGCAGGTCGGCGGGCAGGCCCGGCGTTTCCGGCGGGAACGACGCAAGGTGGACCGCGCTGCGCACGATCGACTCCGGATCCCCGCACATGGTGGCGCGCCGATAGGCGCTCGTGCCGGCTGCAACGGCGCCGGCGATGTCGCCAGCCATCCCCGCCAGCATGCTGGCGCGGTATTCGAAGCGTGTGAGCGCGACCTCGAGCCCGAGGCGTTCCGCGAGATCGCGCCCTTCGCTGTTCGCCGCCATGGACCAGGCCATGTCACCCGTCACGATGAGCGCGACGGCCGACCACTCGAGCGCGTCGAGCAAGGCGTGGTCGTCCCTCGCCTCGCGGGCGAGCGCGGTCGCGCGCTGGAGCCACGGGCCGACGTGCTCACGTGCCTGGTCGAGCGTCCGCCCTTCGATGGCGAGGATGGTCGCGCCGACCAGGCCCCGCGCGAGAATCGCGGGCGGGACCTGCGCGCCCGCCGCCTCGGCCGCGGCCAGGATCCGCCCGTACTGCGTGCGGACCGACGGCGAGATGCCGATGCGCGCCCACACGCCCGCGAGGTCCGACGCGAGCTCGAGGGCGGCCGCGGTTGATCGATTGGCCTCGAGCCGGTCGAGCACGGCGGCGAGATCGGCGGCCTCGGCCGCCAGCAGGCGGGCGCGAAACGCCTCGGGAAGCGTGCGCGTGTCCCGAGCGTGCTGGAGGTACGCGCGCTCGTGCGCCCCGAGGGTCGCCTGCTCCTCGCCGGCGCTGGCCAGCCGTTCGAGGCCGAGCGCACGAATCGTCGGCAGGAGGCGGTACCGCGCCTCGGCATCGGTCTCGCCCTCCGGCTCCACGAGGCCAAGGTCGACGAGGCCACCGAGCGCATCGAGGAGGTCGTCGGTGGTCCAGCCCGGCTCGGACACGACGGCGTGCAGCCGGTCGAGCGTCGGCGGCGTCAGGAAGACGGCCATGCGCCGGAGCACCGCCTGCTCGGCCGGCTCGGTCATCGACCATGTCGTTTCGATCGCGGAGCGCAGGTCCTGGTGTCGCTCCGGCCGGCGGTCGCCGCGAGGTGCGCGAAGCGCGAGGAGGTCGCCGCCATCCAGCGCGTCGAGCTGGCGGGCAGGTGACAGGAGCCTCGCGCGCGCCGCCCCCAGCTCGATGGCGAGCGGGAGACCGTCGAGCCGGCGACACAGCGCACCGATCGCGGCGAGGTCCGCGTCCGATGGCGCGAACGCCGGGTTGGACGCGCTTGCTCGAGCGACGTAGAGCGCCACGGCGGGCGCTGCCCGGACGGACTGGGCGTCGGCGTCAGGAGCGGGTGCGGGAAGCGGCCGGAGACGGACCGGATGCTCCTCGCCGTGGCCGGTTGGGCGCTGTGCGGTCGCAAGGATGCGAACCGAGGGCGAGTCCGCCACGAGATCGAGCAGCTCGTCGAGCATGTCGTCGACCGCATCGACGTCATCCGCGAGCAGCAGGACCGGCGCCGTCCGGAGCCGCCGCTGGACGGCGTCCCACGGTGACTGGCCGGGCGCGACGCGGACGCCGAGCGCCGCGGCGACGCGATCGAGGGTCGGACGGCCGTCGGGCACGGAGCAATCGATGAGCGCGATGCCGCCCTGGTAGCTGGCGACCAGCCGCCGCGCGACCTCGAGCGCGAGCCTCGTCTTGCCGACGCCGCTCCGCCCCGCGATCGTGACGAGCCGCCCGTCGGGCAGCGACAGGCGTCGGACCACCTCGCGGAGCTGCGACTCGCGCCCGATGAACGCGTTGCGGATCACGGGCGGTCGCGCGGGAGCGAGGGCTTCCTCGGCGGGGAGCTGGGCGAGGTCAGAGAGGGCGCGCAGGACGGGTCCCCGGTACGAGGGGCTGGGGTCAGGGCGCCATGCTAGGGGCAGCCGCTCCTGCCGTGTCTGTAAATCCGGCGACGTTGCGGCCGGCGGTTCGCGAGCAGGGGGACGGGGCGGGCGCGACGTCGTACCTCGTCGCGCCCGCGCCCGACGCATCGCCTAGGGCTTCTCGGACTGCGAGTCGCCGTCTGCGGCGGAGAAGTCTTCGTACACGT
The DNA here is from genome assembly GCA_035701885.1 of Candidatus Limnocylindrales bacterium. Lineage (GTDB taxonomy): Bacteria > Chloroflexota > Limnocylindria > Limnocylindrales > CSP1-4 > CAIXZV01. The sequence continues at coordinate 29,942 of DASSRG010000051.1, read as the reverse complement.
CCTTGCCGGCACCGCCCGTGAAGGTGTCCGCGCCGCCTTGCCCCCGCAGGACGTCCGCGCCGTCACCCCCGAGCAAGGTGTCGTCACCGGCGCCGCCCTCGAGGGTGTCGGCCCCGCTCCCGCCGTCGAGGATGTCCGGCCCGTCACCTCCGCGGAGCACGTCGTTCCCCTTGCCGCCGCACACGATGTCCGCCCCGCCAGCGCCGGAGATCGTGTCGACGCCGTCCAGGCCGAACATCATGTCCGCGCCCTCCGTCCCCGTGAGCGTGTCCGCGTTCGAGGTGCCGACGATGATGTGCACCGTCGTCGACGCTTCGCCGGCCTTGTCCGAGACGATGATCCTCAGGAGGCCGGACCCGCCCTCCTTCGTCGCCTTGGCACCGACGGTGATCGTGCGCGTTGCGCCGGAGCCGGACACCTTGACGCTGTTCTTCGGGAGGATCGGCGCGTTCGGCAGGCTCGCGGTCACGACCAGGCTGCCGGCCGCCGACTCGATGTCGGAGACCAGGACGGTGATCGTCCCCGACGGCTGGTTGTCGCTCGTGCATGAGCCGCCGGTGAGGACGATCGTCGGCAGGTCGTTGACGCTGCGAACGGTGATCCGGACGGTCTTCGTCGCGGATTCCAGCTCACCGTCGCTCGCCTTGTACGTGAACGAATCAGTGCCGTTGTAGTTCGCGTCGGGGGTGTACCTGAAGCCGCCGCCCGACTTCAGGTCGAGCGCCCCGTGTCGCGGGCCGTCGAGGAGCGTCGCGGTCAGCGCGTCGTCGTTGGCGTCGGTGTCGTTGGTGAGGACGCCGTCGGCGTTGCTCACCACGAGCTCGGTGTCCTCGTCGGTCGAATAGGCGTCGTCGCGGGCGACCGGCGCCACCTTCGGGGCCGTGACCTCGATCGTCACCGTGGCGATCGCGCTGTCCTGTGCGCCGTCGTTCGCCCGGTAGGTGAACGTCTGGCTGCCCACGAATGACGACGGCGGCGTATACGAGAACGAGCCATCGGCATGGAGCTCGAAGGCGCCGCTCGCAGGCCCTTCCACCAGCTTCGCCGTCAGCGACGACGACTCCACATCGCTGTCGTTGCCGAGCACGCCCGGCGCGTCGACGCTGAGGGACTCCCCACGAGTGACGTCGTAGCTGTCGTCTTCGGCGACAGGGACGTCGTTGACGGCCAGGACACCGATCGTCATCTCGACGACCGCACACCGGCCCTCGTCGTCGCACCCCTGCCACGAGGCGAAGTCAGGGCCCGAGTAGTTCGCGTGGGGCGTGTAGGTGAAGGTGTCAGCGGTGAGATCGATCTCGCCGTGCGCAGGCGGGGACGTGACGGACAGCGTCAAGGGGTCGTCCTCCGCGTCGTACAGGAAGGAGGCGATCGGGAGCGAGACCGGCGTGTCCTCCTGGGTGACGATCGGCAGCTCGTACGACACGGGTGCGTCGTTGATCCCGTGGACGTGGATCGTCCCTGTCCCCTGCGTGCAGGCGTCGGAGGGGTCGCACGCCTCGTACGTGAACGACACGTCGCCGAAGAAGTCGAGCGGCCCGTCGTAGTACACGCTGCCGTCTGCGCCGAGCAGCAGGAAGCCCTTGTCGACGTCGTCCACGAGCCGGACGGTCATCTCATCGCCTTCGGGATCTGTGTCGTTGGCGAGCACGCCGGGGGCGGGCACCTCGAGGTCGACGTCCTCGTCGGCGTCCCACTCGTCGTCGACGACGGTCGGCGGATCGTTCCCCGGGTCGACGACCACCTCCACCGTCGCCGTGTCGCAGGCGCGGTCCGGGTCGCAGACCCGGTACTCGAACGAGTCCAGGCCGTGGTAGTCCGGGTCGGGCACGTAGGTCGCGACGCCGTCGAGCACCGACACCATCCCGTGGGGGACGACGCTCTGCACCGTCACCTGGAGCTCGTCGCCGTCCTGGTCGTTGACGTATGGGAGCAGGGAGAACTCGTACGCCACGTCCTCGAGGGTCGACACCTGGGCGTCCTGGGCCACCGGCGGATCGTTCACGTCGGTGACCGCGACCTTCACGCGGTACTCGAAGTACTGCCACTGACCGGTGACGTTGTAGCGATGCTGGAGGCGGATGTGGTACGTCCGGCGCGTCTCGTAGTCGAACGACGCGGTCGTCACGAGGTCCTGCATGTAGCCGAGGGGGACATCCGGGCGGTCCTGGACCGCGAACAGCGCGTTGTCGTCGTCACCCTCCCCGGCGACGAGGCTCATGAAGCCCCCGTAGTTCGCGGGTCCCGAGGCATCGATCAGCGTCGTCACGATGGTGCCGGCCGGCTGGTTCTCGGCGATCGGCAACGCCGTGGGGAAGCGCTCCAGCAGGTCCTCGATCGTGATGGGGAAGACCTGCTCCCTGGTGAAGCCAGTGGCCGTCTCGGTGACGCGGACGCGAACGGAGTAGGCGCTCCTGACCTCGAAGTCGAACTCCTCTGCGGTACGCAGCGTGGCGCCGTCGATCGTGAACGAGGCGTTGTCGTCGCCGCCCTCGCCCGCCACGACCTCGTACGTCCACGACTCGCCCTCGTCGGCGTTGCTCGTGTCGAAGTCGCCCACCGCCGTGCCGGCAGGGAGGTTCTCGGCCAGCGAGCTGTTCGACAGGGTCGTGGTGCCTTCGACCACGGTGTACGTCGCCGATCGCGAGCGCGTGTTGCCCGCCGTGTCCGTGGCGGTCAGCCTGTAGGTGTGCGTGCCGACCGTCGACGTGTCCAGCGACGCCCCCGGTGCCACGACGCCCGACTCGTCCACGAGGATGCACGAAGCCACGCCGCTGCCGAGCCCGCCGGGCTCGCTGCAGGAGAACGCAGGCACGAGTGGGTCGCCGCGCTCGACGGTGGCGCACTCGATCGCGTCGCCCATGACGAGGAGGGGGGCCGTGGTGTCCGGAGAAACGCGCGCGTAATGCGCCTCGAACGCGGCGTCCATCCCGACCTGGTTGTAGAAGTCGGTCCGGATGTCGGTCCAGACGCGGTACTCCGCACCGTACTTGTGCGTTGGCGTCACGCCGTCGCCGGCGGGATACGCGATGCCCATCTGGCCGACGTCACCGGCCCGGCAGTGCCCATCCACGATGCCGTTGGCCACCGTCCAGTGGTCGAAGACCTGCGTCTCACCATTGACGATCGTGGTCAGCGGCACGTTGATGCCGTACGTCCCCGGCGAGGAAACGCCTCCGTTGAACACAACGCTCCAGCAGTCATCCTGCGGGTCCGGATCCATGGAGTACGGCCACCGCTGAAACGGGTCGCACATCGAGCTGCTCGGGGTGTAGAAGCCGAGCGGGACCGGACCGCCGTCGGCCGCCGCAACCCAGGCGGTGGCGCCGACGTAGAGGTCCCTGTAATAGACCGGATAGTCCGGGTCGCTCCCCACTCGGTCGTAGTAGGACACGGCGATCGGGTTGCCGTCGGCGTCGAACGCCTTGATCGAGCCGGTCTGGGTATAGGGCGACTCGAGCGCCAGAACCTGGCCCGCGCCGATCGCGACGAGCAGGAGCGCGAGCACCGCCGCGCGGACGAACACCTTCACCGACCCAGCCTCCGACATCGCTTCGAGCAGCAGTGGCCGGGACGCTACGGGCCTGTTCGCAGAAGCCGCATCGGGCGAATGCCCGGGGTGTCGCGCGGACGACGCCCGCTCAGTAGCGCCGCCCTATGCTCGGGGGCATGGACCGCTGGCAGACGATCATCGAGCCGTTCCGGATCCACGCCGTCGAGCCGATCCGGCTCACCACCGAGGCCGAGCGCGAGCTGGCGCTCGAGGAGGCGGGCTGGAACCTGTTCAACCTTCACGCCGACGACGTGCTGATCGACCTGCTGACCGACTCCGGGACCGGCGCCATGTCGCGCGACCAGTGGGCGGCGATCCAGCGTGGCGACGAGAGCTACGCGGGCAGCCCGTCGTGGTACGTGTTCCTCGAGGCCGTCCGCCACCTGTTCCCGTTCGAGCACGTCATCCCCACCCACCAGGGGCGGGCAGCCGAGAAGATCCTCTACACCGCCGTCGGCGGCCCGGGCAAGGTCATCCCCAACAACACCCACTTCGACACGACGCGCGCGAACGTCGAGTTCACCGGCGCGGAGGCGCTCGACCTCGTCATCCCCGAGGGTCGCGAGCCCGCGCTGATCCACCCGTTCAAGGGGAACATGGACGTCGAGGGGCTGGACGCGCTGCTGCGGGAGCGGGCCGCAGACGTCCCGCTCGTTGTCGTCACGATCACCAACAACTCGGGCGGCGGGCAGCCGGTGTCGCTGGCGAACCTGCGGGCGGTCCGGGAGGTGTGCGACCGGTACGGCAAGCCGCTGTTCCTCGACGGCTGCCGGTTCGCCGAGAACGCGTGGTTCATCAAGACCCGCGAGGAAGGGCAGGGCGACCGCACCGTCACCGAGATCGTCCAGGAGATCGGGCGGCTCGCGGACGGCATGACGATGTCCGCCAAGAAGGACGGGATGGCGAACATCGGCGGCTGGCTCGCGATGAACGACGACTCGCTCGCCGAGCAGTGCCGGAACCTGCTGATCCTCACCGAGGGCTTCCCGACGTACGGCGGGCTCGCCGGCCGCGACCTCGAGGCGATCGCGCAGGGCCTGCACGAGGTGGTCGACGAGGACTACCTGCGGTACCGCTGCCGGTCCACGGCGTATCTCGGGGAGGCGCTGGTCTCGGCCGGCATCCCGTGCGTCCAGCCGTTCGGCGGGCACGCGGTGTACCTCGACGCGCGGGCGCTGCTTCCGCACATCCCGGCGCTCGAGTACCCGGGCCAGGCGCTCGCGGTCGAGCTGTACCGAGCCGGCGGCATCCGCGGCTGCGAGATCGGGACCGTGATGTTCGGGCTGCACCCCGACGGGTCCGAGTCGCCCGCCGCGATGGACCTCGTGCGGCTGGCGATCCCGCGCCGGACGTACACGCAGAGCCACGTCGACTACGTGATCGAGGTCGCGCGGGACGTCGCATCGCGGGCGTCGTCGCTGCGGGGCTTCCGGATCGCGTCGCAGCCTTCGCAGCTGCGGCACTTCACCGCGCGGTTCGCGCCACTCGGGTAGCGGCTTCGCCCGGGGTCAGGCGTTCGGCACCGCGTGAAGGTCGTCGCTGCGGGGCCGACCACAGCCGGAGACGGCGCACCGCCGGTCGTCGCGCTCGTAGGCCGAGGTGACAGCCAACGACGTCACCTCGTTGTCGCGCATGAACCCGCCGGAGGCGACCGACGCGATCCCCGGGTCAGCCTTGGCAGCGAACCGGTGCGGCTTGCCCGGGTGGACGGTTTCCTTCCGTCCGATCCGCATCGGGTCAGCCGCCCAGCTTCCACTCGATCGTGCCGGTGAAGCAGTGGTCGAGCAGGGTGCACAGGCCCTTGCTCAGGTCCCACGTGCGACCGGAGACGTACGGGCCGCGGTCGATGACCGGGGCGCTCACCGTCTTGCCCTCATAGCGGAACGTGACCATCGTCCCGCAGGGGAGCGTCCGGTGCGCCACCCCGACGAGCTCCTTGGTGAGCTTCTGCCCGCATGCCGTGCCGTTGCCGTACAGGCCCGGGCCGTACCAGCTGATGTTCGGGTCGAAGCGCCAGTAGTTCTTCTCGACCGAGCCTCGGGGCGCGGCCGGCTGGCGCACATCGGGCCTCGCCTTCGTCGCCGTCGTCGCGGCGCCCGGCTCGACGAACGCCGAATCGGGCCCGACCTTCGAGGTGGAGCCCGCCGCGCTGTCGTCGGTGCGTGTCGTCGCCGCCGTGTCGGATCCCGCGACGAGGCCGAGCGAAACCGCACTGAGCTGCGCGGCGTCGATCGGTCGGTCCGGGCTCGGTGCTCGGGAGCCCGCGGGTTCCGGTACGGCGACCAGGGCGGACGCGGCCATGAGTGCCGCGAACGCGACAACGAGTCTGGTTCGCACGTGAGTCGCCAGCCTACCGGAGCGTGTCAATTTCGCGGAGTGCACCGGACCCACGGGATACGCTCAATCGCGTGACGAACGAAGTGGTGGTCGCGGCTCGCGCAGAACCTGCGGCGTTCGACGTCGTCGTATCGATCCGCGCGCCGTACTCGCTCGCGCGGACGCTGTCGACGCACCAGCGGGGGTCGGGCGATCCGAGCCATCGCGTGGAGCAGTCAGGCGCGGTGTGGCGGGCGACACGAACGGCCGAGGGGCCCGCGACGCTGTTCATGCAGCCGGTGTCAGATGGGGTGCGAGTGCGCGCCTGGGGCCCGGGCGCGTCGTCTGCCATCGCCGGCGCCCCCGCCCTCCTCGGCGTCCTCGACGACCCGTCTGCGCTCGTCCCGCAGCATCCGGCCGTGGCCGAGGGCGCTCGACGCGGGGCCGGAATACGTATCGGGCGAAGCGGCGCCGTGTACGAGGCGCTGGTGCCGGCGATCCTCGAACAGAAGATCACGGGCGACGAGGCGCGACGAACGTACCGGGCGATCGTCCGGGCCTACGGCGAGGACGCGCCCGGCCCGCCGGGACTGCGGCTGTTCCCGCGGCCCGAGACGCTGGCGACACTCCCCTATCACGCGTTCCACCCGCTGGGCCTCGAGCGGCGCCGGGCGGACCTCATCCGGGCGGTCTCACGCGAGGCCGCGAGGCTGGAGCGGCTCGGCGTCCTCGTCATCGAAGCCGAACCCGGCCCTGCGCGCGAGGCGGCCCTGGCGTCGGCCTACGCGGCGCTCCGGGCCTTCCCGGGGATCGGCCCGTGGACGGCGGCCGAGGTGGGCTTCCGGGCATTCGGCGATGCCGATGCAGTGAGCGTCGGCGACTTTCACATCCCGAACATGGTGTGCTGGGCACTGGCCGGCGAGCCGCGCGGGACCGACGAGCGGATGCTGGAGCTGCTCGAGCCGTACCGAGGGCAGCGCGCCCGGGTCACGCGCTACCTCGAGCTCGGCGGGTTCGCGGCGCCGAGGTACGGGCCGCGGCTCTCGTCGCGGGACATCTCGCGCTACTGACCTCAGCCCGCTGGCGTCTCCTCGCGTATCCCCCACGGCGACCCGTACTCCACGAGCAGGTCGAGGAACGGCTTCGGCTCGAACGCCTCCGGCCCGAGCACGCCGGCACCGCTCCACGTCCCGCGCGCCAGCAGCTCGAGGGCCACGACGGGGTTGATCGCCGTCTGCCAGACCACCGCCTGCGAGCCGTACTCGGCCATCGTCGTCGCGTTGTCGACCACGTGGTAGAGGTAGACCTGCCGCGGCCTGCCGTCCTTGCCGAGACCCGTGACCCATGTCCCCGCGCACGTCTTCCCGTGCATCCGGTCGCCGAGCCCGGCCGGGTCGGGCAGGCACGCCGCCACGACATCCCGCGGCGAGACCGAGACGCCCCGCACCGACACGGGCTCGGTCGAATCAAGCCCCAGCTTGTGCAGCGTCTTCAGGACCTCGATGAACTCGTTGCCCAGCCCGTACTTGAACGTCACCCGCTTCGCCTTCACCCAGCGCGGGATCAGGAGCACCTCCTCGTGCTCGACGTTCACGCACTCGACGGGCCCGATGCCCTCGGGGAAGTCGAACACCTCGGGCTCGCTGAACGGCGCGGTCGTGTGCCAGCCGCCGTCCTCCCAGATCACCGGCGGGTTGAGGCACTCCTCGATCGTCGTCCAGATCGAGAACGACGGGGCAAACTCGTAGCCGTCGACGGTCAGGTTCGCGCCGTCGCGGACGCCGGCCTCATGGATCTCGCTGAACAGCTCGTCCTGCGCGTATCGCGCGAACACGTCCGAGAGCCCCGGCTCCACGCCGATGCCGACCAGCGCGAGCTGCCCGCGCGCCTCCCACTCGCCCGCCTTCGCGAACTGCGCGTCACCGAGCTTCTCGCCGGTCTCCTCGTACGGTCGCTCGGGGTGCGGGTGCGACAGCGACATGGCCATGTCGAGGTAGGTGACGCCGGCCTCGAAGCACGCGTCGAAGATGGGCATGACGAACCGCGGATCGACCGCGTTGAGGACGTGCGTGATCGAGTGCTCGCGGATCAGGGCCACGATCGCCGCCCGGTCCGAGGCGTCCACCTGCGCGCCGGAGAAGCGGCTGTCCCCGCGGACCTGCTCGAGCGCGGCGCTCACCCTGGCCGGGTCGTAGTCCGCGACCACGAGGTGCTCGAAGAACGCCCGCCGATCGGCGATCCCCACCGCCGCGCTGCCGACGCCACCCGCGCCGATGACCAGGATCCGCATGCCCAACGCCAACCCCTCGCGTGACCTGCCGGCGGTCGCCGGCCCCGGGCGCCGATGATCGCAGACGGGTGTCACTCCCTCCCGCTTTGGATCGCCCGGCGTTCCAGCGGGCGCGATTCCCGCCACTTGGGTCAGCCGAGGATCCGCCCGGAGCGATCCCCGGCACTTGGAACAGTTGCCGTTCCATCCAGCGGGATCCCCGCCAGTTGGGTCGCCCGGCGATCCGCGGCCGCAACCGGACGGGGTGCCCAGGAGCCCTGACCGGTCCCGGATCGCTGGGCGTTCCATGCGGCGTCCGAACCCGCCAGGCGGAACGGTGACGGTTCCACCGGTCGCCCGGCACCGCCGAGTGGATCGTCGAGCGATCCGGACGCCCGGGACTCCCGACGGATGGGACGCTGGGCGTTCCAGGGGCGCAGCCGTCAGGCGAAACCGGGACCCTGGGAAGGCCCGCACGCGAAACGACCCCGACCCGGTCTGGACGGGTCGGGGTCGTCGGCGGGAGTCGCGGGAGGAGCGCGGTTCCCGATACCAGTCAGTTCGTCGCGGTATCCCCTTCGGATCAGCCGGAGAGGCGCATCACCCTGCGCGCCCGCCCCGGGCGACGAGGTTGTCGACCGAGAAGCCGAGGACCACGACGACGCTGGCGACGAGGAGGAAGATCGTCGATGCGTCAGTCATGGTGCCGGGCTCCATCGGCTTCGATCTCGTCGAGCGAGGACTCCTCGTCGCGGCCCGGGAGGTCCCGGAGCAGCGCGATCAGCTCGTCCCCGTCCCTGAACGCCGCGGCGCGACCTGTTCCCACGTGCCGTGCGACGCCCCGAGGGCTGTCGCCGGTGTCAGCGGCATGGTCGGCCGGGCTCCAGAGCCGGATCACGAAGGTGTCCACGGAAGACAGCATCGCCATGGCCCTTCAAGTGCTCTTAAAGCGATCCTGAGGCGGTCAGCTGAGCGCGACCGCGGCCTCGCCGTCGTAGCAGAACGCGAGGAACGCGCCGGCGCAGGTGATCGAGGGAAGCTCGAGGCGGCCCATCAGCCCGCCGCCGCCGATGACCCGCGCGCCGCAGCCGTCGTGGAGGACGACGAGGGCGACCAGGCGATCCGCGCTCCACTCGATCACCTTCGGGTCGCGAGCCGAGACCGTCGTGACGTGGAGGTCGATCTCGCCGTCGCTGACCGACGCCCGGACGAGCCCGTCCAGCTCGACCTTCACCCGCCGGCGGACGACGTGGCGCAGCCGGCGACGCAGGCGCGCGTCGGGCGCAGGGGCGAACGAGGGCGCGGGGGCGATGGCCGGGGCGATGTCCGCCTCGGCGACGGCCCGCGACGCCAACCGCGCGGCCGGGAAGGCGGCCGGCTCGCCGGCGTCGGCGAAGGTCGCGGCCGGGCGGCTGAACATGGCGGGCCCGGCAAGGCGAGCGTCCCGCACCCGCCGGAAGAAGGGTCGGTAGCCGGTGCGGAGATCGGTGTAGGCGAGCATCTGGTGGTCCCTTCGACGGTGCGGTCCGGGAGCCGGGCCGCGGGTCAGGCGTTGCTGTTGCACGGATCCTCGTCGGGAGCCCTTCAAGCGGCCTTAGGCCCGGCTGAAACTGGCGTTATGCCGGACAGCCGAGCGAACGCGCGGTAGACGCCGCGGGTACGGCTACACTCGACCATCCGATGACGCTCACCGCCGCGGGGACGCCGTTCACCCGCACCAGCCGCCTCGATCGCCTCGGGGGCCTGCTCGCCGAGCGGATCCTCGTGCTCGACGGCGCCATGGGCACGATGCTCCAGCGCTACCAGCTGACCGAGGCCGACTATCGCGGTGAGCGGTTCGCCGATCACCCGAAGGACCTCCGCGGCGACAGCGACCTGCTGTGCCTCACTCGCCCGCACGTCGTCCGTGAGATCCACGCCGCGTACCTGGACGCCGGCGCGGATGTGATCAGCACGAACTCGTTCACGGCTACCCGGATCGCCCAGGCGGACTACGGCCTGTCGCACGTCGCCGGCGAGATCAACGAGGCCGCGGCGAGACTCGCCCGTGAGGCTGCCGACGAGGCCGAGGCACGCGACGGCCGCCCGCGCTACGTGGGCGGCTCTGTTGGCCCGACCAACCGCACGGCCTCGATCTCCCCCGACGTCAACGACCCCGCGGCGCGCAACGTCACATTCCCCGAGCTCGTGGCCGCGTACCGGGAGTCGGCGGAGGGCCTCATCCGGGGCGGCGCCGACATCCTGCTCGTCGAGACGATCTTCGACACGCTCAACGCGAAGGCGGCGATCGTCGGCCTCGAGGAGGCGTTCGACGCGAGCGGCGTGCGGCTCCCGCTCGTGATCTCCGGGACGATCACCGACGCGAGCGGCCGGACGCTGAGCGGCCAGACCGTCGAGGCGTTCTGGGCGAGCATCCGCCACGCGAAGCCCCTGCTCGTCGGGCTCAACTGTGCGCTCGGGGCGAAGCAGCTCCGCGAGCACGTCGAGGAGCTGGGCCGGATCGCGGATGTGCCGCTCGCCGCCTACCCGAACGCGGGCCTGCCCAACGAGCTCGGCGGGTACGACGAGACGCCGCCGGTCACCTCGACGGCGCTGGGTGAATGGGCCCGCGCCGGGCTCGTCAACGTCGCCGGCTCCTGCTGCGGCTCCACGCCGGAGCACACGCGCGCGATCGCCGAGGCCGTGGCCGGCGTCACGCCGCGCGTGATCCCCGAGGTCCCGCGCCGCACGCTGTTGTCCGGCCTCGAGCCGCTGGCGATCCCGATGCCCGGCGGCGCGTTCATCAACATCGGGGAGCGGACGAACGTCACCGGCTCCCGCGCGTTCGCGCGCCTGATGGCCGCCGGCCGCGACGGCGAGGACCAGGCGGTCGAGGTCGCGCGCGAGCAGGTGGCGAATGGCGCCGTGATGCTCGACGTGAACATGGACGAGGCGATGCTCGACGGCGTCGAGGCGATGACGCGCTTCCTCCGCCGCCTGGCGACCGAGCCGGACGTCGCCAAGGTGCCGGTGATGGTCGACAGCTCGCGTTGGCCGGTCATCGAGGCGGGGCTCCAGCAGCTCCAGGGCCGGAGCGTCGTCAACTCGATCAGCCTCAAGGAAGGCGAGGAGGAGTTCCTCCGCCAGGCACGGCTGTGCCGCCGCTACGGTGCCGCTGTCGTCGTGATGGCGTTCGACGAGGCGGGCCAGGCCGACACGGTCGAGCGGCGGGTGAGCGTCCTGCAGCGCGCACATACGCTGCTCACGGAGCAGGCCGGCTTCGAGCCCGAGGACATCATCCTCGACCCCAACATCTTCGCGATCGCGACCGGGATCGAGGAGCACGCGGAGTACGCCAACGCCTTCTTCGAGGCGACGCGGCGGCTGAAGGCGACGATCCCCGGGGCGCGGGTGAGCGGGGGCGTCTCGAACGTGTCGTTCGCGTTCCGGGGCAACGACCGCGTCCGCGAGGCGATCCACGCCGTCTTCCTGTACCACGCGATTCGCGCCGGGCTGGACATGGCGATCGTCAACGCGGGCGTGATCCCGCAGTACGACGACATCGAGCCGGAGCTCAAGGAGCGGGTCGAGGACGTCGTCCTCAACCGCCGACCCGACGCCACGGATCGCCTGCTCGAGATCGCGCCGCGCTACGCCGGCGGCGCGGGCGTCGCGCGGACCACAGACGACCTCGGCTGGCGCGACCTCCCCGTACAGGAGCGCCTGACCCACGCGCTCGTCGAGGGGATCGACGCCTGGATCGTCGAGGACACGGAGGAGGCCCGGGTCGCGGCCGCCCGCCCGCTCGACGTCATCGAGGGACCGCTGATGGCCGGGATGAACATCGTCGGCGACCGGTTCGGGTCGGGGCGGATGTTCCTGCCCCAGGTCGTGAAGAGCGCGCGGGTCATGAAGAAGGCCGTCGCGCACCTCATCCCGTATCTCGAGGCCGAGCGCGATGGCACGGGCAGGCGCGCCGGCACGATCGTCATGGCGACGGTCAAGGGCGACGTCCACGACATCGGCAAGAACATCGTCGGCGTCGTGCTCGGCTGCAACGACTACGAGGTGATCGACCTCGGCGTGATGGTCCCCGCGGCGCGGATCCTCGAGGCGGCGCGGGAGGCCGACGCCGACATCATCGGCCTGAGCGGGCTGATCACCCCCAGCCTCGACGAGATGGTCCACGTCGCGTCGCTGATGGAGCGCGAGGGCATGACGACGCCGCTGCTCATCGGCGGTGCGACGACGTCCCGCGTCCACACGGCGGTCAAGATCGCCCCGTCCTACTCGCGGCCGGTCGTCCACGTCGCCGATGCGTCGCGTGCGGTCGGGGTCGCCGGGGCGCTCGTGGACGACGCCGCGCGTGACGACTACGCGCGGTCGATCCGCGACGAGTACGAGGCGGTGCGACGTGAACGCGCCGGGCGGGAGTCACGGGAGCAGCGGCTGTCGATCGCGGACGCTCGCGCGAACCGGTTGCGGGTGGACTGGTCGAAGACGCCGCCGCGGCCGTCGTACCTCGGCGTGCGGACGTTCGACGAGTACCCGCTCGACGAGCTCGTCGGGCGCATCGACTGGACGCCGTTCTTCGCCACCTGGGAGCTGCGGGGTGCCTATCCGGCGATCCTCGACGACCCGCGCGTGGGCGCGGCTGCGCGCGACCTCCATCGCGACGCGCTCGCGCTGCTCGACCGGATCGTCGGGGAGAAGCTGCTCCGGGCGAGCGCGGTCGTCGGGTTCTGGCCCGCGAACGCGACCGCGGACGACGACATCGTGCTGTACGCGGACGAGAGCCGGACAACAGAGGCGGGCCGGCTCCACGCGATCCGCCAGCAGATGGCGAAGCCGGAAGGCCGGCCCAACGTGTCGGTCGCGGACTTCGTGGGGCAGGCGGGCGTCGAGGACTTCGTGGGCGCGTTCGCGGTCACCGCCGGGCACGGCGTGGAGGCCCTCGTCCGGTCGTTCGAGGCGGCCAACGACGACTACTCGGCGATCCTCGCCAAGGCCCTGGCTGACCGCCTCGCGGAGGCGCTCGCGGAGCGGATGCACGAGCGAGTGCGACGCGAGCTCTGGGGCTACGCCGCCGACGAGGCGCTCACCAACGACGACCTGATCGCGGAGCGCTACCAGGGCATCCGGCCCGCACCCGGCTACCCGGCGACGCCGGATCACACCGCGAAGCAGACGCTGTTCCGCCTGCTCGATGCCGAGGCCGAAGCCGGGATCCAGCTGACGGAATCGATGGCGATGCTCCCCGCCGCGTCGGTGTCCGGGATCTACCTGTGGCACCCCGAGAGCCACTACTTCGGGATCGGGCGGATGGGCCGCGACCAGCTGGCGGACTACGCGGCGCGGGCCGGGATGCCGGTCGAGGACGCCGCACGGTGGCTCGCCCCGAACCTCGCCGAGGATGCGGCCGAGAACCCCTCCTGACCGGTCGTCGTATCCTCCGCCACAGATGGCCGTCACCCCTGCATCACGCCGCCTCGCCCCGCTCGTCGCGATCGTCCTCGCCGGGGTGCTCGCCGCGGCGGGCGCGCCGGCCGCCGCTCACCGGGAGGTCGACGCCGCCGCCCGTGCACCGTATCGGGTGAACCTCGCGACGTCGCGGGACTACGTCCAGCAGGCGAACTTCGTCCAGTGCGTCGGGACGAGCGTCCAGATGATGCTCAACATCATCCATCCCGGCGCCGACCGGACCCGCCGGACGCAGAAGCGGCTGCAGAACCTCGCCCGCGCCTGGTCAGGCCCGACGCCGAACGGGTTCGAGCGCCGCGGCGCCTCCGTCCGCGGCTGGGCGGCGAGCCTCGTCATCCATCGCGCCGGCGCCTACAAGGTCGTCGGTGCCGACGGCCTCCAGCAGGCGATGAAGATCGCCGCCACCGCGATCCGCGAGTACAAGCGCCCCGTGGGCCTGCTCGTGTGGCGCGGCCGGCACGCGTGGGTGATGAGCGGCTTCGTCGCGACCGGCGACCCGCTGCTCTCGAAGAGCTGGCGGGTGACCAAGGCGTACATCCTCGACCCGCTCTACCCGCATGGCGATGACGTCTGGGGTCCCAGCCCGAAGCCGGGCACGGCGATCTCGGTGGCAGCGGTGGGGCGCCAGTTCGTGCGCCGGCAGTCGAACCGCAACAGCCCGTGGAACCAGTTGCCCGGCCAGGTCCGGCTGCGCGGCAAGTACGTGCTCGTCGTGCCGACCGGGCCCATCCGGCCGGGGATCGAGTGAGCGACGCCGGCCGGCCGAAGCCCTCGTTCGCAAGGTCGTCCGCGGCGCTCGTGGAGCGGTTCGACGCGGTGGCCGCGCGCCATCCCGAGGCGCAGCGTCGGAAGATGTTCGGCTACCCGGCGCTGTTCGTCGGGGGCAACTACGCCACGGGCCTGTACGAGGAGTCGTGGGTCGTCCGCCTGGCCGCTGATGACCTCGAGGGGTTGCTCGCGGCCGGCGGGGAGGGCTTCAGCCCGATGCCCGGCCGGTCGATGAAGGGCTGGGCCTCGCTGCCGTCGGCCGTCGTCGGGGACGACGCGGCACTCGACCGCTGGCTGGAGCGCGCCTTCTCGTTCGCCGCGTCGCTCCCAGCCAAGTAGCCAGCGCTCCGACCGTCCGCCCCCGGTGCGTCGCCGGCGGACGGGCGAGGCGTGCGCCCGTCCACCGGCCGGGTGGGTCAGTCGTTGCGGATCCCAGGGGGCAACGCGTGATCAGGCGGCTCCGTTCTGAGGGAGCGTTGGCCGGTCGAGGCGGACGGCGCTGATGCCGAGCCCCACCCAGCCCAGGCAGAACGCGAGCACGCCGGCGCCGGTGACGAGTGGCGCGAACGTCTCGGGAATGGACGCGAGGACGTCGAACCCCATGGCGAGGGGGATGACCACCAGCGACGCGACGCCGAGCAGGATGGCCGCCGGGCGCGACAGCGCACCGGTGAGCCAGGTCGCCAGCGCGAACAGCGCGGAGCCGATGAACAGCGCGAGCAGGCCGAGGGCCCAGACCGACCAGGCCGACCAGGTGCCCACGAACGGCGCGTCGCCGAGCGTGACCATGCCGACCACGCCGATGATCGTGAGCACGGCCCCGATCGCAGGGAGTACGAATGCCGCCCAGACGAGCTTCGGGTAGCGACGCGCCTGGAATGCGCTCAGCCCGGCCAGCGCGATCAGCACCGCGCCGGAGCCCGCGGCGAACAGGAGGATGGCGCCGCCGCCACCGTCACCGAGCAGCGACGCGACGGCAAGCCCGACGAAGAACAGGATGCCGCCCAGGATGGCGGCGTACCCGCCGACGCGGAGGGTCATGGTGAACCCCTTCGTGTGTTCGGAAGCGGCACCGAGGCCGCGGAGATGCAGGTGGGCGTCGAGCGCGCCGAGGAGGACGTCCGCCACGTCAAACGGGCCGAGCGGCCGCTCCTCGAGCAACGTCTCGAACTCCGCGCCGTAGCGCGCCCGCCATCGCGCCGGGTAGACGCGGACGAGCAGCGAGGCGGCGCGCATCGGGGTCAGCCGGTCGTGTCGCCCAGCCGGCGCAGCCCGAGGGCCGCGAACGCGGCCAGGTCCCGGAGCTGTTCGGCGAGCACGGTTGCCCCCAGCGCGGTGAGCCGGTACGGCCGGCGGCGATCCACCGGTGGCAGCGCTTCGACGAAGCCGCGCTCCTCGAGTCGGGCGAGCGCGGCGTACAGGGTTCCCGGTCCCATCGGACGGCCCGTGCCGGCCTCCACGTCGGCCATGATCGCGTAGCCGTGCTTCGGGCCATCGCTCAGGCTGACGAGGATGAGGAGCGCGGGCTCGGCGAACCTGCCGAGCTCGGGGATCCGGGGCTGCTGCATGGGACTCCACTACTACGTCGTACGATATATCGTGCGACGTAATATAGCGCCTCAGGAACCGCTGTCAATCCCCTCGCGCCGAGTTCATCGCAACCCTACGGCAACCATTCCGGGCGCGATGGGCGAATAGGGCGTATCCTCCACGGACGCCCGATCGGAATGGGCGCAGATCTGAACGGCCGACTCGATCCACTCCCTCACGGTTCCCGCTCGAGGAAGATCGCGGAAACCGTCGCAACCACGAGGAAGTGGATCGTTCCATGAACGTCGACAAGACGCTCACCTGTGCCGATTGTGGCCAGGAGTTCACCTTCACTGCCAGCGAGCAGGATTTCTACGCTGAGCGTGGCTTCACCGAGCCCCGCCGCTGCGCCTCCTGCCGGGCCGCCAAGAAGGCCCAGCGCAACGCCGATGGCGGTGGCGGCTACAGCCAGAGCTACGGCGCCGGCAGCTACGGCTCCGGCGGCAGCTACTCCGCCGGCGGCTACGGCTCCGACTACGGCAGCCGCCCCCGCGGCCCGCGGGAGATGTTCCCGGCCACCTGCTCGTCCTGCGGGCAGGAGACCGAGGTTCCGTTCCGCCCGACGCAGGGCAAGCCCGTCTACTGCAGCGCTTGCTTCGCGCAGCGCCGCGCCTGACCCAGCGACAGGGGGATCCCAGCGCGATGACCGAGACCCGGCGCCCTGGCAACGGGCTCCCGCCCCGCCGACCCGCACCCGCGGTGGACGAGCGAAAGCACGTCATCGCGGAGTACCGGCACAAGGCGCAGGAAGTGACCTGCGTCTGTGGCTGGGTGGGAAGCTCGGAGTCGCCCGACGGGCGGACATCCGACTGGAGCCGTCACGTGGCCGCGAGCCGCGGTCGCTGACGGCGACAATCCCCGAAACGACGACGACCGCCGGCACCGCCGGCGGTCGTTTCGATTCCCGGACCCGAACGTCCGGTCGCGACGGGCGGCGGTCAGCCGTCGCCCTTGAGCTGCTCCAGCGCCTTGAGGACCTGGACGTCGGCCGACTTCGCGAGCTCCGCGGCTGACAGGCTCCGCAGGTCGTCGGGGCGCAGCGGCGTGACGTCGTCCGCGAGCACGACCTTGACGTCCGGCTCCAGGCCCTCGTGCCAGATCGGCCGGCCGCCGCGGGTCAGCCAGCGCTCCACGCCGATCCGCATCGACGAGCCGTCGGCGAGATCGAACCGCCCGAGCACCGTCCCCGTGCCGAACGTCTTGTCCCCGACGACCGTGCCGCGCTTGGCGTCCTGGATGGCGCCCGTGACGATCTCGGCGGAGCTCGCCGAGTCGCCGTCCGCGAGCACGACCAGCGGCCCGCTCGTCCAGGCGCCGCCGGGGAGGACGTTGACGTCCTTCGTGACGCCGGACGCGTCGATGCTCTGGTACACGATCCCGTCGCCGACGAACTGGCTCGCGACGCCGATCGCCTCGTTGACGTACCCGCCGGGGTTCCCGCGCAGGTCGAGGATGATCCCCGTCGCGCCGGCGGCCTTCGCCTCCTCGATCGCGCCGGAGACGGCCTTCGTCGCGCCGGTCGCGAACTGCTCGAGGCGGATCATCGCGATGTCCCGCCCGGGCACCATCGCCCAGGTCACGAGCGGCAGGTCGAACTGGCGACGGACGATCGTGACGTCGAAGTCGGCCCGGCCGTCGCGGCCGATGGTCAACGTGACGGCCTCGCCCTCGGGGCCGCGGACCCTGGACACCACCTCCTCGACGGTCTTGCCGTCGGTCTTCCAGCCGTCCACGGCGAGGATCCGGTCGCCGCGCTGCAGCCCGGCCTCCTCGGCGGGGGTCTTCGGGATCACCGAGCTGATCGTCGGGACGGCATCCTCGACATCCTCGTCCCGGTTCACCTGGACGCCGATGCCCACGAAGGTCCCGGACAGCGACTGGTCGGCGGCCTTCGCCTCCTCGGCGGTGAGGAAGCTCGTGTGGCCCTCGTCGCCGACGGCCTCGGTCATGCCGCGGATCGCGCCGTACGCCAGGTCCTGGTCGTTGAGGTTCTTCGCGTCGACGTAGTTCTGGTGGATCGTGTTCCACGCCTCCTCGATGAGCGCGAGGTCGGCGGTGTTGCCCGCGCTCGGGCTGGGCGAAGCGCTGGCAACCGATTCCGTGCCGAGCACGCCCGTGCGGCCCATCGCCACGCCGCCCGCGAACGTGACGATCGCGATGACGGGGATGAGGACGACCCACAGGAAGCGACCGTAGCCCCCGTTGGAGCTCGTTCGGCGCCCGGCAGGCTCGCCGGCGTAGACCGGCGCGGGTGGGACGGCGAACCCGGGGCCGTCACCCGGCGCTGGCGGGGGGACGGGCGCGGCTGCGGGCGGAGGCGGCCCTGCGGCCGGTCCGGCCTGAAACGGGGTTGACGGGTGGGACGGGTGGAACGGGTGGGACGGCGGAGCCGGCACGGCCGGGTCGGGCGTCGGGACGCGATCGGAATCAGTCATTGGTCTTTCTGGGCGCACGGTGGGCCATCGTCGGCTGGCGTCCAGCATGACGCGTCCGGCTTCAGGACGGGTGGTTCTCCGATGACGATTCCTTGACGAACGCGGATGCGCCCCGGTGGCCGACGGCCGCCGGGGCGCGAATGACGCGAGTGACGCAAACGGTGGGCCGGTCGGGTCCGGCGCCGCACTAGCTCGGCCGGATGTCGTGGTTGCCGCGGAACACGTTCTGCGGGTCGACCCGGCGCTTCACGCTGACGAGCCGCTCGAGCGTCGTGCCCGGGTAGGCCTGGCGCAGACGGGCATCGCCCTCGTTGTCGAGGAAGTTCGAGTACACCCCGACGGAGGCCGCGGCGAGGTCGGCGTGGTACGCCTCGGTCCAGGCGACGGCCTCGTCGTACTGGGCCTCGCTCGTCCCGGTGATCACCGATGCCATGACCGGTGCGTCGCGATGGGCGAACGCCGTCGCGTCGGCCGGGACCCGGGCCATCGCGCCGCCCAGCACCCGCAGCTGGGTCATCGCCATGAACGCCGACGGGGTCGAGTGGCGCTCGACGATCGCGTCGATCGCCGCCTCGTCGAGGCCGGGCAGGAACGACGAGCGCAGCACGCCCGCGCCCGGCTGCTCGCCGGCTGCCGTCAGCTGGTACATCGCCGGGTACGGCATCGGCCCGACCATGTCGATGAGCGGCTTGGCAAGCGCGCGGAACGGCGCCATCGCCGCGGCACCCTCGTCGAGCGGGCCGGCATGGACCGGCATCACGACGACGGACGGCGTTCCGACGAGCTCCTGCGGCACGAACGGTGCCGGCGGGATCGGCATGACGAACGAGATCTGGGTGAGCTCCTCGGGCGCCTCGAGCGAGGCGTCGACGACCCCGCGGAGGACCTCGTGGGTCAGCGGCAGGAACAGGGCTCCGCCGGTGACCATCTCGACCGGGTGCAGCCGGTAGCGGAAGCGGGTGACGATGCCGAAGCTGCCGCCGCCGCCGCGGATCGCCCAGAACAGGTCGGGGTCGGAGTCCTCCGAGACCGTCACCAGCTGGCCGTCGGCCGTCACGATGTCTGCCTCGAGCAGGTTGTCGATCGCCAGGCCGTGCTTGCGCGCGAGCCAGCCGATGCCGCCGCCGAGGGTCAGCCCGCCGAGGCCCACCGACCCGGTGTCGCCGAACGGGGTGGCCATGCCGAACGTGTGCGCCGCGGTCGTGTACTCGCCCGCGGTCGTGCCGCCCTGGGCGGATCCCGTCCAGCGGATCGGGTCGATGTCGACCGCGTTGAGCGAGCGCATGTCGAGCAGCAGGCCGCCGTCCGTCGCGGAGGCGCCGGAGATGCTGTGCCCGCCGCTCTTCACACGCAGCTCCAGGCCCAGCTCGCGGGCGGTCACGATGGCCCGCGCGACGTCGATGGCGTCCGCCGGCCGGACGATCACCGCGGGCTTCCGATCGACGTGGGTGTTGTGCAGGCCGCGCCGCGCGTCGTACGCGGCGTCGCCGTCGACGATCACCTCGCCGCGGACCGCCGCCCGCAGCGCGCGGAGGTCGGCGGGGGCGATCGGGCTCGGGGCGGGGCGGGCGGGGGCGGGTCGGAGGACGGCGGGGGTGCCGGCGACGGGGGCGGTCATCGGGATCGTGGCTCCTTCGGGTCGCTCGATGAGGGCGAGGACGATGGGAGCCATGCTCGGATCGGGAACGGGCGGTGCCACCGGACGCCGATCACGAGCACGCGTGGACGCGCGCCGCCGCCGGCGATGGACGGATGACGATGGCGCTCCCGCGGCCCGGTGCGCGATGTGCGCGTGCGTCGCGCGATCCGCGTGCGCTACGCGCCCCCGCGCATGAGGCGGCGAGCCGCACGCGTCGCCCGGACGAAGTGCCGGAGGTGCGCGAGCGGCCGGACGTGACTGGGCTCGCCGGCGTAGATCGTGGAGATGGGCACCCAGTCGAGGGTCCAGCCGTTGCGCAGGCAGACCGCGATCATCTCGACCTCGAACTCGAAGCCCGTCTCGCGGCTGTCGAGCATCGCCGTCATCAGCCGGCGGCCCAGCAGTCGGTAGCCCGACTGGTTGTCCGGCACGTGCTGCCCCACCGCCCACGAGAACGCGGCGGTGCCGAGGGTGTTCGACAGGCGTCGCACCGGCGGCATGCGGGCGAAGTCGCGACGCCCGATGACCAGCTCCGGCCGCGGCCCAGCCGCCCCGGGCGCGCGGAATGCCGCGACGAAGCGCGGGATCTCGCCGGGGTCGTGCTGCCCGTCGGCGTCAAGCGTCAGCACGGCGTCGAAGCCGTCGTCCAGCGCATGCCGGAAGCCGGCCCGCAGCGCGGCACCCTTGCCCTGGTTGGGGACCTGCCGGATCACCTCGGCCCCCGCCGCCTCGGCGTTCGCGGCCGTGTCGTCGGTCGAGCCGTCGTCCACGACGAGCACCTCGAGGTGCCGCCGCGCTCCCTCCACGACGCGGGCGATCCGCGGCCCCTCCTGGTAGCCGGGGATCAGCGCGAGGACGCGTGGGGTCGTCATCGCGCGGATGCTAGCGCCGCGACCCACGCGCCGTGCGGGTCGCGGCGCCGGACGATGCCGTCAGCGCGTCGTCTTCAGGAGGCCGAAGCTCGCGCCCTGCGGGTCGGAGACGATCGAGAACCGGCCGCCGGGGAAGTCCGACGGCGGGACCATCTCGGTCGCGCCGAGATCGACGGCCGTGCGGTGGGCCGCGTCGACGTCGTCGACCTGGAAGTAGATCTGCCAGTAGCTGGGGACCTCGGGCGGGACTGTGGGGCTCATCTCCCACGCCCCCGCGACGCTCCGGCCATCCAGCTGGAGCTCGTTGTAGGGCGGCTGGCCTCCGCCCATCTCGCTCTCCCGGTTCTGCCAGCCGAACACGGCCTCGTAGAACGGGATCGCCCTGTCGACGCCGCGGGCGTTGAGCTCGGCCCAGCCGAACGAGTTCGCGGAGTCCGTCTGGAAGCCGCCCATCCGGGTGCCCTGCCAGGCCGAGATGAACGCCCCGACCGGGTCCCGGAACACGGCCATGCGGCCCTGCTCGCCGACGTCGAACGGCGCCATCGCGACGGTGCCGCCGGCGTCGGTCACGCGCTTCGCGAGCGCCTCGATGTCGTCCGTGCCGATGTACAGGTTCCAGGCCGTGGGGGCGTTGGGGTCCATCTTCGGGCCGATGCCGGCGGCGTCCTTGCCGCCGATCCGGGCGATCGCGTAGCCACCGTACTGCGGGTCCTCGTTGACCTCGACGTCCCAGCCGAACAGCCGGGCGTAGAAGTCGCGCGACGCCGCAGCGTCGGAGCTCGGGAGGTCCACCCAGGCGGGCTTGTTGGCGATCTGCGCCATCGTCTGTGCCATGACTACCTCCATGGCTGCACTGTGGACGCCCATTGTCGACCCGACGCCGACAGAAGCGGTCAACAATCTCGGGGGTTCACAAAGCCGCAGCCGCGAGGTCCTCGATCTGGGCAGGCGTCACCCGGCAACAGCCGCCGACGAGGCGCGCTCCGTGTCGGATCCAGCGCAGTGCGGAGCGGCGATCGACGCCTGCGTGGGGGTCGCCGGTCCACGCCTTGGCGCCCGCATCCCAGTCCTCGCCGCTGTTGGGGTACGCGACGATGGGCAGGTCCGTCGTGGCGGCGATCCGGTCGATCAGCTCCGGGACGTGCTCGGGCGCGGTGCAGTTGACGCCCACGGCGACGACCCCCGATCGGCGAGCGACGGCGTCGACCGCCTCCTCGATCGCCACGCCGCTCCGGAGCCGGGCGCCGTCCGCGCACGAGAACGAGACCCACGCCGCGGCACCCGGCGTCTCGGCGACGAGGTCGGCGAGCGCTGCGGCCTCCTCGAGCTCGGGGATCGTCTCGATCGCGAGGACGTCCGCGTCCGTTGCGGCCAGCACCTCGAGCCGCGGCCGGTGGAAGTCTCGCAGCCGTTCGACGGTCATGCCATAGCGACCGCGGTACTCGGAGCCGTCCGCGAGCATCGCGCCGTACGGGCCGATCGAGGCGGCGACAAACCGCTCGACGCCGTCCGAGCGCTCGGCAATGACGCGATCGCGGGCGCGCACGGCCAGCTCCACCGACCGGCGCAGGAGCCCGGCCCCCTCGCCGCGCCCGATCCCGCGCGCGGCGAAGCCCTCGAACGTCGCCTGGTACGAGGCGGTCGTCGCGACGCGCGCCCCGGCCCGGTAGTACGCGAGGTGCGCCGCGACGATCGCGTCCGGGTCCTCCAGCAGCAGCCGCGCCGACCACAGCGCGTCGGACAGGTCGGCGCCCTGCGCCTCCAGCTGGGTCGCGAGCCCGCCGTCGAGCACGATCACCTCGCCCGCATCGAGCGCCGTGCGGAACACCGTCGCGTCCATGCGCCGATCGTGCCACGGACTACGCCGGGGCGGGCACAATCGGCCACCCGGGCGGCGCTGATCGCCCGCCGATGCAGGAGGCCACGTGCGCTACCGGCGGATGCCGATCGAGGTCGAGTCGCCCGAGCAGCTGGGCTACGGGCGCATCCGGCACAACCTGGCGGAGAGCTCCGTGACCGACGCGTCGCTCGCGGACCTCGGCGTAGACCTGGGTGGGCTCGTGCTCCAGTACGGCGACCACCTGGGCCTGCCGGAGCTGCGCGCGGAGATCGCCGCGGACGGCGAGGGCCTCGACCCTGACCACGTCCTTGTGACGCCCGGCGCCGTCGCGGCGCTGTTCATCGTCCACACGACGCTGCTCGAGCCGGGCTCGCACATCGTGGTCGCGCGTCCGAACTACGCCACGAACGTCGAGACGCCCCGGGCAATCGGCGCCGACGTCTCATATCTCGAGCTCTCCTTCGACGACGCCTGGGCGGTGGACCCGGATCGTATCGCCGCGCTGCTCCGGCCGGAGACGCGGCTCGTCAGCCTCACGACGCCGCACAACCCGACGGGCGCGACGCTCTCGCGTGAGACCCTGGACGCCGTGATCGCGCTGGTCGAGCGGCACGGGACGGCGCGGCTGCTGGTGGACGAGACGTATCGCGAGATGACGTTCGGCGAGCCGCTCCCGGTCGCCGCCTCGCTGTCCGACCACGTCATCTCCGTGACCAGCCTGTCGAAGACGTACGGCCTGCCCGGGATCCGCGTCGGCTGGCTGATCACCCGCGACGCCGAGCTCCGGGAGCGCCTGCTGGCGGCGAAGGAGCAGATCCTCATCAGCGGGTCGCTGGTCGACGAGACGATCGCGCTCGCCGCGCTGCGTCGCCGGCCGACGTGGCTGCCGCAGATCTGTGCCCGCATCGACGAGGCGTTTGCCGTTACGAGCGCCTGGATCGACGGCAGCGAGCGGTTTGAGTGGATCGCGCCACGCGGTGGCGTCGTCGGGTTCCCGCGGATCCGGCCGTCGATCGCACGGCGGGTCGACGTCGACCGCTTCTACACCACGCTGTTCGAGGAACACGGCACGGTCGTCGGGCCCGGCCACTGGTTCGAGCAGCCGCGGACGCACTTCCGGCTGGGCTACGGCTGGCCCTCGGTCGAGGAGCTGGGCGGCGGGCTCGCCGCGCTGGACCAGGCCGTCGACGCCGCGTTGCCTAAGTGAACAGCGAGGCGTAGGCGTTGATCGCCGGCTGTCCGCCGAGATGCGCGTAGAGGACGGTCGAGTCGCGCGAGATCTCGCCGCGGGCGACGAGGTCGACCAGCCCCGCCATCGACTTTCCCTCGTACACCGGGTCCGTGATCATCCCCTCGAGCCG
Source organism: Candidatus Limnocylindrales bacterium (assembly GCA_035701885.1). GTDB lineage: Bacteria > Chloroflexota > Limnocylindria > Limnocylindrales > CSP1-4 > CAIXZV01. The sequence goes on along the minus strand of DASSRG010000051.1, from coordinate 5,839 downwards.
CGCGGCGAGCCGCATCGCCTCGAGCGTCCGCTCGTCCGGGATGCCGTACCTGCCCGCGTGGTAGCGCTCGTCGAGCACGATCTCGTCGTCACGCAGGTCGCGGTCCAGCCCGATCGCGGCCGCAGTTCTCCGGGCGATGCGCGCGACCTGGTCCCGCGTCTCGACCGGCGTCGCGCTGCCGTCGATGCCGATGATCCGCCGCGGCCGGCCGCCTGCATCCTCGAGCACGGCGAAGCCCGCGATCATCCCCGCCTGGGTTGAGCCGGTGACCGAGCACACGACGATCGTGTCGAAGAACACGCCGAGCTCGCGCTCCTGATCGGCCACCTCGAACGCCCAGCCCGCGAACCCGTGCCCGCCGAGCGGGTGGTCGGACGCGCCGGCGGGGATCGGGTAGGGCTTCCCGCCGCGAGCCTCGACGTCGGCGAGGGCCTGCTTCCAGCTGTCCCGGAACGCGATCGAGAAGCCGGCCGGGTCGAGGCGGACCTCCGCGCCCATGAGGCGGCTCATCAGGATGTTGCCCGTCCGGTCGTAGGTGACGTCGGGCCAGTCGACCCAGTGCTCCTGGACGAGGACGCACTCGAGCCCTGCATGCGCGGCGACCGCCGCGACCTGGCGGGTGTGGTTCGACTGCACGCCACCGATCGACACCAGCGTGTCGCAGCCCTGTGCGAGCGCGTCGGCGAGCAGGTACTCCAGCTTGCGGACCTTGTTGCCACCGAACGCGAGCCCCGAGTTCACGTCCTCGCGCTTCGCCCACACCGTGGCGCCGCCGAGGTGCGCGGTCAGCCGATCGAGCGGCTGGAGCGGCGACCGGCCGAAGCGGAGGTTCGATCGGGGATAGTCGGCGAGGGTGGGCATCGCGAGCTCCGGGCGGTCGGCGGGGTGTGCCGCAGAAGGATCGCACGGCGTACCCTTCGGCCATGCGTCCTGCCCGCGTGATCATCGCGATCCTGCTCGGCCTCGCCGGAGTGGTGTGGTTTCTCCAGGGCATCGGCGTCCTGCCGGGAAGCGTGATGTCCGGCTCCACGTTCTGGGCGGTGGCCGGCGTGGTGGTCCTCGCGGTGGCGGTCGTGGTCCTGGTCGCAGAGTTTCGCCGCCGCCCCTCGTCCGGCTGACGGCCGCGGCGACCTGCCGAACGTCCACTCCGCGAGCACTCGGCACCGTCCCGCCGTGACGAGCGGGTGTTGAGCGGGTCGGCCAGGGACGCTTCCTGGTCATTCGCCCACCCGGTGGGCGTTATCGACCCGTCCGGCCGGAGTGCTCCGGTGGCGGGCGTAATCGACACATCCTGCGGATTGCTCATGGGGTGCGCATTGGGCAGGAAGGAGCCTCGGGCGTAGGCTCGGACGGGACGCACGAGGAGACATCGATGCAGGTCGGGCTGCTGGCCCCGCAGGGCTGGAAGGGTGAGTACGCGGGCTGGGACCCGGCCGCGGCGTGGGCGAACACCGTCGAGGTCGCCCGCCAGGCGGAGTCGCTCGGCTTCGAGTCCCTGTGGGTGTTCGACCACTTCCACACGGTGCCCGAGCCCACCGACGAGGTCACCTTCGAGTCGTTCTCGACGCTCACCGGCATCGCGATGGTGACCGAGCGCGTCCGCCTCGGCCACATGGTGATCTGCACCGCGTACCGCAACCCGGCGCTCACCGCGAAGCTGGCCTCGACCCTCGACGTCATCTCGAACGGCCGGTTCGAGCTGGGCATCGGCGCCGGCTGGTACGAGCACGAGTGGCTCGCCTACGGCTACGGCTTCCCGTCGGTGGGCGAGCGGCTGGACCAGCTGGGCGACCACCTCGAGGTCATCACCCGGATGCTCGCACCAGGCCGGGCGACGTTCCACGGGACCCATGCCCACGTCGACGGCGCGATCAACGAGCCGAAGGGGATCCAGCGGCACATCCCGGTGATCGTCGGCGGGAACGGGCGCAAGCGGACCGCCGGCTACGCCGTGACGTACGCGGACGAGCTCAACTACGTGTTCATGCCGCAGGCAGAGCTGACGGAGCGCATGGCCGAGGTTCGCGCGCGCTGCGAGGCCGAAGGCCGCGACCCGGCAACCCTCCGGTTCTCGATGTACACCCGGGACCAGGACCTGCGGCCCGGACCGGCGCGGGTCGACACGCTCGCCGCGCTCGCCGAGAGCGGGCTCGACCGGATCGTGTGCTTCCCGGCCCGCTGGGATCCCACGCCGGACGGACAGGCGGCCTTCGCGGAGGACTGCCGAGCGGCCGGACTGTCGCTCGGGGTCGGCGCGGCGGTATAGTTGCAGGAGCAACAACCACACCATCCGAGCAACGTGACCGACCCCGCCCGCGAACCACGCCCCGACCCGATCCCGCCCGAACCGACCCGCCCACCCCTCGTGCTCATGGGCGCCGGCGACGGGCCGGTCTGCGTCGACGACCTCTGCCTCCCGGCCGACGAGGAGATCGCGACGATCCTCCAGCCCGTTGAGCCGCCCGAGCGATGAAGGTCGAGATCTGGTCCGACGTCGTCTGCCCGTGGTGCTACATCGGCAAGCGCCGGCTCGAGCGTGCCCTCGCGGAGTTCGAGGCGGCCGACGAGGTCGAGATCACCTGGCGCAGCTTCCAGCTCAACCCGGACTACCCGGTCGGGACGCGCGAAGCGCACGACGAGCACCTGGCGAGGAAGCTGGGCGCGACGATCGACCAGGTCCACCAGCTCAACGAACGCGTCGTGGCCCTCGCCGCCGCCGAGGGTCTCGACTACCACTTCGACACGTACGTCACGGTCAACACGTTCGATGCGCACCGCGTGACGCACCTGGCCAAGGCGATGGGACTGGGCCTGCCGATCCACGAGCGGTTCCTCCGCGCGCAGCTCGTGGAGGGCGAGGTCCTCGACGATCCGGACACGCTCGTCCGGCTGGCGGCGGAGGTCGGCGTGCCCGAGGCGGAGACGCGCCGGGTGCTCGACACCGACGCCTTCGCCGCCGAGGTCCGGGCGGACATCGAGGAGGCGCGGGCGCTCGGCATCACGGGCGTCCCGTTCTTCGTGATCGACCGGCGCTACGGGATCTCCGGCGCACAGCCCGCGGCCCTGTTCCTCGAGGCGCTCCGGACGGCGCACCACGACGCCGCGGAGGCTGCCGCCGGCTGACCGGCGGCTCGCGCGCGATCAGGCGTCGCCCGGCTCGCCGTCCTCGTCCGGTTCGCCCTCGACGTCCGGGTCGCCGGGACCCTCCGGACCGTCGAGATCCGCGGCCGGCGTGTCATGGTCCACGTCCGGCAACGCCTCGTTGAGCACGTCCACGAACTGGGACTCGAGGTATCCGGCGTAGGCGTAGATCACCTTGGCGGCCGCGTCCGGGTCCTCGGGGTCGAGGGGCGCTCGCTCGTCCTCCTCGGTCACGTCGAGCCGCGTGCCGAGGACCAGCCGCACGTCGTTCAGGACGTGGAGCCACGCCTCGGCCTGGCCGTCGTCCACGGTGCGAGCGTCGATGGACTCCTCGACGACCGCCATGTTCTCGCGGCGCGCGTCGTCGAGGTCGCCGCGGACGAGGTCGCGAAAGCTCGCGCTCCAGGCCGCGTCCTCGGGACGGACGTCGGGGTAGAGCCGCGCGAGGACGGGATCCATCGAGCGCGGGGCCTCGGCGGGCCTCTCGCCGGCGTCGTCGCCCTGGGCATCGTCGTCCGCATCCGCCTCCGACACCCCCGGCGTCGGCGTCTCGTCACCGACGATCGTGCGCAGGTCGCCGACGAGCGCCCGGATGATCGACCGCTCGTTCTCGCTCAGCCGCAGCAGGATGGCGCCGTCCGGGAGCCGTACGACGCTGGGCCGCATCGCCGCCACGACTATTCCTCCTGCATCGTTGCCCACAGGCCGTGGGCGTGGAGGCGCGTGACGTCGTACTCGCAGCGCTCCTGGGTGCCGCCGGAGACGACCGCGCGGCCCTCGAAGTGGACCTTCAGCATGAGCTCCTGCGCGTGGGCGTGGCTGTAGCCGAACAGCTTGCGGAACACGTAGGTGACGTACGTCATCAGGTTGATCGGGTCGTTCCAGACGATCACGATCCAGCGCGGCGCGAGGCGCGCCTGCTCGAGCTCGACGTCCTCGAGGACGGTCGAGGTGTCAGCGGCGACGATCCGGGCGGCCATGACGCGGATCGTGCCACAGCAGGCGTCGCACCGCCGATACGCGCCCGACAGCGCTCGCAACCGCTCCGCCGCCCGTCGACGGTTACCGTTCGCACGGAAGGAGGGCGCCCATGACCGTCCAGACCGACAACACCGCGCTCGTCCGCCGGTTCATCGACCAGGTGTTCGTGGGGCAGCGGGACGAGGCGATCGACGCCCTCGTCGCGGACGACTTCGTGGGCCACACGTGGGGCCCGACGCCCGTGGGCCGAGACTTCCTCCGCGACGCCCTCCCTCGCGTCCGCGCGGGCCTGTCCGACGTCTCGATGACCGTCGAGGACACCGTCGCCGAGGCCGACCGGGTCGCCGTACGGGTCACCAGCCGCGCCCGCCACACCGGCGAGTTCATGGGCATGCCGGCGACGGGCAAGCCATACGAGATCGAGGAGATGCACTTCTTCCGCGTCGCGGACGGGAAGATCGCGGAACACTGGCACGTGGCCGACATCGCCGGGATGCGCCAACAGCTTGGCGCGCCCGGGACCGCCTGACGAAGCCGCCGGGCGAAGGCCGCGCGGGCGACCGGCGGCTGACATGGCGACGCCGGGCCGCGACCCCTCGTCGCGACCCGGCGCCGGTCAGCGAGTGGCTACGACGCCCCGTACCGGTACTCGGACCGGTCGAGCTCGTAGTTGTCGGGGCCGAAGGTCCCCGTCGCCAGCTGGCCGATGAAGCCGAGGACCGCGATCCCCAGCCAGATGATCAGCCAGATGAAGCTGTTCGCGATCTGGTTGCCGATCTCGAACCAGGTGATGTTGTCGGTCGGGATCTGGCCGGTGAGGATGAACCACCCCGCGACGACCAACGCCGCCCCGCCGATCGCGCTGAGCGCGATGACGAGGTACTTGGGCACGTTGAGCATCAGCGCCGCGATGGCGAACACCGCCCCGAGTCCGATCCCGAGGATGAACGCGATGATCCCGTCGTCGCTGCCGATCAGGCCCCACAGGCTCGAGCCGATGATGAACCCGACCGTGCCCGCGAGGACCGCGATCGCCGCGTAGTAGTAGAGGTACGCGAACACCGCGAACACGAGCGCCAGGACGATGCCGATCGCCCAGCTCGTGATCGTCGCGAAGGTCCCGTCGCCGATCAGCGCGCGGGTCGCCTCGGTCCCGATGTTGAACCCCATGAAGAAGCCCCAGAAGGGCAACAGGATCAGGAAGAACCGCCATCCGCCGAAGGCGAACAGCAACCCGATCAGTACCGCGAGAATCGCCAGGACAAGCTGCATCCAGCACTCCCTCCGTCGCCGGCGGACATGCCCGCCGGTCCCTGCGCGGATCATACGAACGGCCACAAGCCGCGGTCATCGTCCAGCGCGCATGAACCGCGGGTGCGATCCGGCCCCACAATGCGGGGATGCAGGCGACGGACGGCACCACCGGAGGAGCGAGCCCGGGTCCGATTCCGACGGTGCGCATCAGCGGCGGTCCGCTGACGCCGCTGGCGGCGATCGTGCTCGTGATGATCGCCGCGCTCGCGCTGCGCGAGATGGCCTCGCTCGTCGTCCCGGTGCTGTTCGGCCTGTTCCTCGCGCTCGTCGCCTGGCCGCTCGTCGGACGGCTGCAGGCTCGCGGTGCCCGCCATCCGGTCGCGCTCGCGGCGACCCTGCTGGTCGTGCTTGCGATCGTCGGCGTGGTCGCCATCGTCGTCGCGTTCTCGATCGCCGAGCTCGT
>DASSRG010000050.1:0-21239 GCA_035701885.1 Candidatus Limnocylindrales bacterium | reverse complement strand
GCCCTGCGGTGGATCCTCATGCACCCCGGCATCACGACGACGATCCCGGGCGCGAAGACGCCGGAGCAGGCGCGTGCGAACGCCGCCGCCGCGGGCCTGCCGGCGCTCGACGACGTGACGATGGAGACGATCGGCGCCGTGTACGACGAGCGCATCCGGCCGCTCGTCCACCAGCGCTGGTAGGGGTTCGATGGCCACGACGTATCGAGTCCCCGGCGCGGTCCTCAGCGAGCGCGAGCACCGCGTGCCGCTCGACCACGCCCGACCCGAGGGTCCCTCGATCAGCGTGTTCACCCGCGAGGTCGCCGCGCCGGATGGCCTCGACCGGCCGTACCTCGTGTTCCTCCAGGGCGGCCCCGGGTTCGAGGCGACCAGGCCGACGAGCCCGCTCACCGGCTGGCTGAAGCGGGCCGTGGCGCAGTACCGCGTGCTGCTGCTCGACCAGCGAGGGACGGGCCGCTCGACGCCGGTGGGGTCGGTGGTCCCGGGCGAGACGGCCGAGGCCCAGGCCGACTACCTCTCCCATTTCCGCGCCGACGCCATCGTCCGCGACTGCGAGGCGATTCGCGACGAGCTCGGCTCGCCGCCGTGGACGGTGCTGGGGCAGAGCTTCGGCGGGTTCACGACCCTCACCTACCTGTCGTTCGCCCCCGAGGGCCTCCGCGAGGCGCTGATCACCGGGGGCCTGACGCCCGTCGGCCGGTCCGCCGACGACGTGTACGCCGCCACCTACGTGCAGACCGCCGCGGCCACCCGCCGCTACTTCGAGCGGTATCCGGGCGACCGGGAGAAGCTGCGCGAGCTCCACGCGTGGGTCGAGAACGAGGACGTCCGGCTGCCGAACGGCGACCGGCTGACCGGACGCCGGCTCCGCCAGCTCGGCATGTGGCTCGGCGACTCCGCCGGCTTCGAGCTGATCCACCACGTGCTCGAGCTGCCTGCCGGGTCGCCGGCGTTCCTCCACGACGTCGACCTGCCGGTGCGCTGGGAGCGCAACCCCATCTACGCGACGCTCCACGAGAGCTCGTACGCGGACGGCGTCGCGACCCGGTGGTCGGCCGCGCGGTTGCTGCCACCGGAGCACGAGGCGTTCGACGGGTTCACCGCCGAGCACGTGTTCCCGTGGATGTGGAACGAGTACTCGGGGCTGCACGGGCACCGCGAGGTCGCGTCGATCCTCGCCGAGCACCCGTGGCCGCGGCTGTACGACGCCGACCGGCTCGCCCGCAACGAGGTGCCTGTCGCCGCGACGATCTACACCAACGACATCTACGTCGTCCGCGACTTCGCCGTCGAGACGGCCGCGCTCGTGCGCGGGATGCGCACCTGGGAGACGAACGAGTTCGAGCACAACGGCCTGCGGGCCGACGGCGAGCGCGTGCTCGGCCGGCTGCTGGACCTCGTGCAGGGCCGCGCCTAGCCGCGAGCGGCGACGGCTCCCGCCTGAACAGGGTCCGCCGGCGTGTCGCCCGCGTGGACATCGATCACCCGGCGGTCCGTGACGATCGCCGTGATCAACGAGGCCGGCGTGACGTCGAACGCGGGGTTGAGGACCTGCGTACCCGCTGGCGCGGCCGGCACGCCGCGGAACGACGTGACCTCGTCGGCACCGCGCTCCTCGATGGCGATCGCCGTGCCATCGGGCGTGGCGACGTCGACCGTCGACTCCGGTGCCACGACGATGAACGGGATGCCGGCATGGCGCGCGGCGAGCGCCAGCGAGAACGAGCCCACCTTGTTGGCCGTGTCGCCGTTCGCCGTGACCCGGTCGGCGCCGATGAGCACGACGTCGGCCAGCCCCCGCGCGAGGACGGAGGCCGCCGCGCCGTCGACGAGCAGCCGGAACGGGGCGCCGATCCGCTGCAGCTCCCAGGCGGTCAGGCGTGAGCCCTGTAGCAGCGGCCGGGTCTCCAGCGGCAGCGCCTCCTCGAGCTGGCCGCGGCGATGGAGCTCGTCGACCACGCCGAAGGCAGTGCCGCGCTCGACCGTGGCGAGGGAGCCGGTGTTGCAGATCGTCATCGCCCGGATCCGCGGCCGCTGGACGAGCCGCCGGACGAGGTCCGCGCCGCGGGTCGCCATGGCCGCGCACGCGGCGATGTCCTCGTCGCGGATCACGAGCGCCTCGGCGAGGACCGCGTCCGGGCCGTCCGCGAGGCGGCCCAGCGCGCGGTCGACGCCCCAGGCGAGGTTGACCGCGGTGGGTCGTGCGCCCCGCAGGCGGACGGCATCCGCGCGGACCGCGGCGTCCCTCCCGTCCTCGCCCGGGCGGCGCGCGAGCATCGCGACGCCCATCGCGCCCGCGACGCCGAGCGCGGGTGCGCCTCGGACCGCCAGGCGGGCGATCGCGTCGATCAGCGCATCGAGCGTCGTGACCCGGAGGATGACGAGCTCGTCGGGGAGGCGGGTCTGGTCGATGAGGCGGATCTCGCCGTCCACCCAGTCGATCGTGCGGTCCATGGCCCCATGTTCGCAGGTTCAGGCGGCACACTAAGGCACAGGTCCCGCACCAGGAGGCTCCCGATGTCCGACGTCCTCGAGCTGACGCTGTCGATGCTGCGCACGTCCGTCGACCGGTGGGCGGCGATCGCCCGGGTCGACCCCGCGCTGCTCGAGCGCCGGCCCGAGCCCGGCGAGTGGTCGGCGATCCAGGCGTTGCAGCACGTCGTCGACACGGAGCTCGCGATCTTCCACGCGCGCGTGCTGGCGATCCGGGCCGGGGAGGCGTTCCGCGCGTTCGACCCGGATGCCGAGGGTCACGTCGACCGTGTCTCGCGCTCCGCTTCCGAGCTGGTCGAGGAGCTGCGGCCGATGCGGGCGCAGAGTCTCGCGACGCTGGAGACGCTCGTGGCCGAGGACCTGGAGCGCGTCGGTACCCACGCCGATCTGGGGCCCGTCACCATGGCCGAGCTGCTCAACGAGTGGGCCGCGCACGACACGATGCACATCGTCCAGGCGGAACGCGCGCTGATGCAGGCGTTCATCCCGGGCAGCGGGCCGTGGCGGTCGTACTTCCGGGATCACGACGTGGAGCGGCTCGCGGGGGAGTAGCTAGCCGGAGGAGGAGCTCAGGCGCCCTCGGCGTGGACGGGCTCCCGCGTCGCCGTCACGACGGTGACCGGCACGGGCACCGCCCGACGAAGCCGCGCCGGCACGTCCTGCCCCAGCCAGCGCGAGACGCCGGACGGGAGCGTCGAAAGGATGATCTCGTCCACCTCCTGGCTCCGCAGTGCGTCCTGCGTCGCCGCGACGGGATCGGCGCAGCCGACCTCGCCGCCGGCCCGCGCACCGAGCGATCGCAACCGCGCGAGGACGTCGTCCAATCGCGTCTGCGCGGCGGCGCGAGCCTCGGACTCGTCCCAGGTCAGGGCGTGGTGGATGGGGGTGGCCGGGACGACGACGTGGAAGCGGACGTCAGTGGCTCGAGCGCGCTGGCGCACCTCGGCCATGAGCGTGGGGCTGGAGAGCGTCTGATTGGCGACGATCAGGTAGGACGGCATCGGTTCTCTCCGCTGTGCCGAATCGTACGCCGCGAGGCAAGCCGCGGATCTCCGCCTAGAGGATCCCGAAGGCGGTCAGCGAGCGCACGACCAGCCACAGGCCGAACACGAGGCTGAGCCCGATCAGGAGCGCGCGGCTGTGGCGCTCGAGCCAGGCGTTCATGCCGTCGAGCATCGCGCGCGAGCGCTCGGGCGCGACGACCGAGACGCCGATCGCCGCGAGGTGGACGGACTGGGCCGCGATCACGAACACCACGAAGACGCCCACGGACGCCGCCACGCCCAGCTCCGCGTCGCCGATCGCGCCGAGCGCGGCGATCGTGAACGCCCACAGCTTCGGGTTCAGCCCGATCACCGCTGCCCCCATGAGGAACGCCCGGCCGGCCGAGACGCCGTCCATCAGCGTCATCCAGGCGGGCGGCGGCGCGTCCTCGTCGGGCTGGTTCGTCGCCTTCCGGGCGGCGATCACGAGGAACAGGACGCCGACGAGGAGAAGGAACGCCGCCTCGATGACGCTCGTGCCCGGCTCGCCATCGTCCACGGCGGCCTCCACCACGGGCCCGACGATCGCCAGCTGCGCCAGCCGGACCGCGGTCATGCCGCCGACCCACGCCAGCGCCTTCGGGATGCCGCCCGGCGCCCGCAGGACGACGACCGTCAGCGCGATCTCGATCGGGATCAGCGCACTGCCGACCGCGAGCGGGACCAGGATCGTCCACAGGTCGGTCATCGGCGGGATCGTACGGGGCCCGACGCCGGCCGTGCGCGGTGCGGCAGAATCGTCCCGTGGACAGCGATCGGCTGCGCGTCGTCATCGCCGAGGACTCGGCGCTCATCCGGGAGGGGCTCGCGCGCGTCATCCGCGACTCCGGCGGGGAGGTCGTCGCGATGGTCGGCGACGGCCCGAGCCTGGTCCAGGCCGTCGTGCAGCACCGGCCGGACGTGTCGGTCGTGGACGTCCGGATGCCGCCGACCCAGCGCGACGAGGGGCTGCGCGCCGCGATCGAGGCCCGCCGCCAGGTGCCCGGCGCGCCGGTGCTCGTGCTCAGCCAGTACGTGGAGCGGCAGTACGCCACCGAGCTGCTCGCCGATCGCGCGGGCGGCGTCGGCTACCTGCTGAAGGACCGGGTCGCGGACATCCGCGAGTTCATGGACGCGCTTCGGCGAGTGGCCCGCGGCGGCACCGCGCTCGACCCCGAGGTCGTCGCCCAGCTGATGGTTCCGCGCCGCGCCGACGACCGGCTCCAGTCGCTGACCCCGCGCGAGCGCGAGGTCCTCGCCGCGATGGCCGAGGGCCGGACGAACATGGGCATCGCGACCCTGCTCTCGATCTCGGAGGGCGCCACCGAGAAGCACATCAGCAACATCTTCGGGAAGCTGGAGCTGCCCGACTCCGAGAACGACCACCGCCGCGTCCTGGCGGTGCTGACCTACCTCGGGTCGTAGCCCCTCACTCGCTCGGTCGTGGGCGAATCGCCCTCACCGCGGCCCCTGGGCCGCGGCGGGGATCTCGGCGCGGATGACGGTCGGCCCGCCCTCGGGTGAGCTCACCGTGAGCCGCCCGTCGAGCGCCTCGACCCGGCCCGCGAGGCCGGTGAGCCCGCTCGTCGGCAGCAGCCGCGCGCCGCCGCGACCGTCGTCGTGCACCTCGACCACCAGCAGCGGCCCCTCGCGCCGCACGTGCACCTCCGCGCGAGACGCGCCCGAGTGCTTGGCGACGTTCGCCATCGCCTCGGCCACGACGAAGTACGCGGCGCGTTCGACCGCATCCGACGCCCGCTCGCCGGCGGGCAACGAGGCGAGCACGACCGTGGGCACCGGCGACTGCCCGGCGAGCGCCGACAGCGCAGGCACGAGGCCGCGGTCCATGAGGATCGAGGGCGCGACGCCGCGCACGAGGCTGCGGATCTCTGCCAGCGCCATCCGGGCCTGGTCGCGCGCATCGACCACGAGCCCCTTCGCCGCCGCGGGATCGGTGTCGATCTTGTCCGCGGCCAGCCCCAGGTTGATCGTCAGCATCACGAGCCGCTGCTGGGCGCCGTCGTGGAGGTCGCGCTCGATCCGCCGCAGCTCGGACGCCTCCACCTCGAGCACCGCCTGGCGGCTGACCTCCAGCGTCTCGACGCGCTGCTCCAGCGCCGCCGTCCCGGAGTCGCACAGCAGCCCGGCGATGACCTGCCGGTGGAGCGCCATCAGCCCCTGGGCCGCGAACGACGCGACTGGCAGCAGCACGAGGCCGGCGACGAGCGACACGAGCGCGACGGCTCCCGCGCCCACCGTCGGCAGCCGCGAGAACGCCGGCACGGACTCGACCCCGGGGATCGACAGCCCGCCCAGCAACTCCCCGGTGAGCAGCGTCCAGACAGGGATCGAGAGCAGGAACAGCACCGCGCTCCAGAGCGCGACGACCGCCGCGAACTCGAGCACGGTCAGCGGGAACGCGATGAACACGTAGCCGACGTCACGCCAACGGTTGGGATCGAGGAACAGCGCGCTCAGCAGGTCGCGGATCCCGGTCCCGTACGGCCGGTAGCGGTGCGCGACGAGCGGCCGCGGGTCTGCGATGAGCGCCCGGCGGCGCTCGAGGCGGGCGACGAAGCGGGAGCCTTCGATCGCGAGGACGACGAGGACGATGCCGACGCCGATGAACAGCAGCGAGACGCCCGTCGACAGGATCCCGATGATCGCGCCGAACGCGAACAGCTCCACCCAGAAGCCGACGAGGATCGCCGCGGTGGCGAGCCAGGTGGCCGGGTGGAGCGGTGCGCGGGCGACGCGAGTGACGATGCCCCGCTCCCGCTCCGCGTCCTCGGGCCCGAAGGCCGCGAGGACGAGGAGCAGCCCCAGGAGCAGGAGCGGGACGCCGATCACGCGCGATCTGAGCCGGGCAGCGGCGGGAGGCTCGTGGTCGACTCGTCGTCGTAGTCCGTCGCGGTCGCGTCGGTCGTCGCGGCCGGCTCCGCGGCCGGCACCACGGACGCAGCGGCGGGAGCAACCGGCTCCGCAGCCTGGAACGGTGCGCCGGGCGCCGGCGGGACGTCGAACGCGGTGGCCGCTGCCGCGGCCGGGGCCGGCTCGTCGCCGCGGCCGCGGAGCGACGCGACGACCAGCCCGACGCCCAGCGCGACGAACAGGCCCGGGACGACGAGCGCCCCGCTGATCCAGCCCGGGAGGACGATGTCGGCGAGCGCGATGGCGCCGAAGACGATCAGCACGGTGCCGATGATGACCCCGGCCCGGCCGGGCCGCTCGGCGCGGGCGGCACGCGACCGCTCGTACTCGGCGTTCCAACCGGCGCCCCAGGCGGGGACGCCACCCGTGGCGGCGGACCCGGCGTAGCCGGTGCCGGTCGCGTATGCCGTCCCCGGCTGGCCGGCGGCCGCAGCGGGTGCCCCCCAGCCGCTCGCGGGCCCGGCGGCATAGGCCGCGCCGGCCGGGATCGGGCCGCCCTGGTACGGGTTCACCGGGATCACGAACGCGAGGACGATGTACAGGAGGATGGCGAGGCCGCCGGTGAAGATCGCGGCGAGGACCCACAGGATCCGGACGACGGTCGGGTCGACCTCGAGGTATTCCGCCATGCCGCCGGCGATGCCGGTGATGGCGCGGTCGGTGCGGCTTCGGAAGAGGCGTCGGGTGTTCACTTGCAGGCTCCCTCGGGGGTGATGGAGACGGAGCCGACGCTGGCCGAGACGGTCAGATCGGCATGGGCGGTGGGGGTGGTGGTGGCGGACGTCGTCCAGCCCGCTGCACGGCGGACGAGGCCGTCCGTGTCGACCGAGCCGAGCGCCGCCTGGCTGCGGAGCGCGACGGCGGTCCCGTCGGGCACGCACACCTGGAGCGACCCGGCGTTGACCTCGAGGTCGCCGGCCAGGTCTCCGGTTCCGGGCAGGTGCACGGTTGCGGCGCCGGCGTTGACGGTGACGTCGAGCCGATTGAGCGCCGCCCGGTCCAGGTCCGCGGTCACGGCGCCCGCGTTGAGGTCGAGACCGAGCTCGCCGAGGTGGGCGCCCGACAGGTCGAGCGTGCCCTCGCCGGCGTTCACCTCGACGTCGAGGTCGAGCTGGCTGCCGGTGGGCAACGTGACGTTCCAGTCATCCGCCCCGGCGTTCCAGCCCCAGCGCGAGCGATCCACGCTGGACGAGACCGACAGCCGGTCGGCGGTGGCGCTCACGTCGGCCGAGCGGTTGCGGCCGTTGGTCCCCGTGAGGGACCACGCGGCCCCGGGGCCGGTCGTGACCGACAGGTCGCCGCACGAGAGCGAGAGATCGACCCGGGCAGCAGAGCCGAACGTCCCCTCACGGGACAGGGGCGTGCCGCCCGACGTGACGTCGCCGGTGCACGGCGTCGGCAGGTCGGGAACGGCGACGAACATCGCGCCGAGCATCAGCCCCGGCACCGCCGCCGCGACGAGGCCGCCCGGGACGGCGGCACGCGTGTGGCGGAGCACGAGCCCGACGCCGATGGCGATCACGGCGATCGGCCACCAGGCGAGCGCGTCGGCGACCCGGGCCGGGTCGAGGACCCCCGCCGACACGAGGAGTGTCACCGCGCCGGCGGCGGCGAGGAAGACCCCCGCATAGAGCAAACCGCGTCTCACGGTCATGGCAGTTCATCCCTCCAGGACGGTTCGTTGGGCGCGGACGGTGCCTTGGAGTCGATGCTCGGCGGGTCCGCACGTGGGCTCGAAGTGATGCCCAGATCGTGCGCCGCGAGGCCGTCCACGCCCAGCCGGACAGCGGGCGTCTTTGCATGCCGGAGCGCCCCCGATCGAGGGTGGGGATAGCCCTACCCCGTGGGGGACGGATGACGTATCACGTGGTGGGCGGCCGAATGCGCCGGTGCGCGGCGGGCTCAGGTCCGGGGCGAGCTGCCGTTCCTCCCGGCCCCGTCCTCGGCCGGCGGCTCGTCGGTCGGCGACTCGTCGCTCGGCGACCCGCCCCACTCGATCGGGCCCGCCGTATCGAGGACCGTCTCGACGTCCCGCCGCCGGCGGCCGCGCCGCGCGCGCGAGATTTCGCCTGCGTTGTCGACGAGGATGAACAGGCCCAGCGCGCCGAGACCCACGAGCAGCAGCTCTCGCAGGTACTCGAACGCGAGGAGGATTGCCGCGATGGTCGCAAGGGCGACGGTCACTCGCAGCAGCAGGGTCTCGACGCGCCGCTGGGCGAACGACTCGATCGCCAGGTAGCCCACCACGAGAAGCGCGATCGTCGCCGGGATCGGGAGCAACCGGAACCACAGGATGACCGCGAGGGCGAGCACGAGCACGCCGACGCTGAGCGCTGCCCAAGTCTCGGCGAACACGCGCTGGCGCGTTGCGGTGGGTCGCTCGGGTACGGCCGCGTGCGTGAGATGCGCGCGCGGATCGCCGCGATAGCCGGCGTCGTATCGATCGAGGAAGCCCCGTGCGGCAGCGATCGCCGCCTTCAGCTCGGCCGATGTCGCGCGCAACGCCGCGAGTCGCGCCGAACCCTCCCGGAGCTCGACCGCGCGCCGCGCGCGGTACCCCTCGACGCCCGATGTCTCGGCGAGCGCCCGGACCTCGATGCCGATCCCCGGCAGGGTGGTCGCGAGCTCGTCCGCCTCGGCCAGCACGGCGGCGCGCTCGGTCTCCAACGCCGCGATCCGCGCGACGAGCGCGTCCCGCGACTCGGCCGGCGTCACCGCGCCCGCGAGCTCCACGAAGCCGATCGGATCGTTCCACGATTGCCGGACCGTCCCCGTCCGGGTGTACTTCGGCCCGGCCGGCGCGCGTTCGCCTGCCATGCGGTCGCCGGTGTCGAGCCCCCACAGCCCACGGTAGGCGTCGACCCACGGCGTGTCGTCGGAGATCAGGATGGGCGCCCACTCGACCTCCTGCCCCGGACCGACCGTCAGGCCGTCGCCCCGGGCGTAGTCCACGAACGGGACCGAGACGAGCCGCTTCAGCGCCTCGGCGAGGTCGCCCGGATCGGGCTGGTTGAGCGTATCGCGCCACGTCCGGCGGACGACGTCGAGCACGCCGTGCACGAGCCGCTCCCCGGGGAGCGGCAGCCGCATGATGTACTCGCCGCGCTCCATGTAGGTCGCGTGCGAGCCGGCCCCCGGGAAGACGATGACGTGGTCGCCGTCCTTCTGGAGCGCGGGATCGTCCCAGCGCCGGCGAAGGTCCGCACCGTGCTCGTCGTGGGCGGCCGCCGCGAACCAGACCGGGAGCGTCGACCCGTCGGGCCGCTCCTCGAGGATGACGAACGCCTGCTCCCAGTCCGCCTCGTGGTCGTTGGCGCCGTCGAACGTCGAGCGCCAGTCGTTCATCGCGTAGAAGAACAGGTACTGGAGGAAGATCCAGCCGCCCTTCCGGACGACGCGTCCGTGGTACGAGACGCGCGGATCGACCTTCCGCAGCTGGTCGTACTTCACCTTCGCGGCCGCCGCCGTCCCGCCGGGGACCTTGCCGCGCACGAGGAGCGAGGCGACCAGGCCGGCGTCGAGCATCCGGGCGAGGATCCCCACCCGCGCGAGCCGGCCGGGGGCCTCGAACACGGCGCGGTCCGGGCGCTGGTTGAAGCGCGCGATCTCGATCGGGTTCATCGGCTCCTGGACGAACCGCAGGAACCGGATCCCCCCGTCCTCGTCCTCGCTGTTGGCGACCAGCCGCGCCTCGTCGAGCTCGCCCGCGGGCACGACCACACGCCAGTCGTTGGCCGACGTGCCCGCCAGGAGGTCGGCGCCCTGGAGGTACAGCACCGCGGGCATCGGGAAGAACAGCTCCCCGTGCGTGAACCGGAGGATCGGCTCGTACTGCCGGAGGAGCGCCTCGTCCGCCGCAAGCTCGCCGGTCGTCGTCGGTACGACGTCGTCCGGTGTCGCCCCGATCACGAGACGACCGGCGAGGGCAGCTCGATCACGGGCTCCAGGGTCACGCCCACGAGCTCCCGGATGTCTCGCTGGTTCAGGTAGAAGACCGTGACGACATTGAGGAACATCCACAGCTCGCTCCCCGACCCCGCGAGGAACGTCACGATGTCCACGGCGACCGAGAAGCCGGTGAGGACCATCGCGATCAGCCAGCCCGTGCGGTGGCCGGCGAGGAGCAGGAAGGCCGAGACCACGAGCGTGATCGCGAGGACGATCAGCAGCGCGCTCGCCACGGGAACCTCACGGATGAGCGCGGCCGCATTGGGCATCCGGATCGCCGCGTTGACGTTCGAATCCTCGAGGACCAGCGACCCGCGGACCAGCAGCACCACGAGCACGGACTTGAGCACCATGATGCCGGCGAGGATGTAGAGCGCGATCGGCCGTCGCCTGGGAGCGCGGCTCGGGACGCCGTCGCGGGACGGATGAGACATCGACGCCATGGTGGCCCTCCGCGGCGCGTCGTGCACGCCCGCCGTGCGCTACCCGATCACCCGCAGGGCGCCGGGCAGGACGTGCGCCTCCAGCCAGGCGGCCGGGAAGGGGTCCCCGTCCACCTGCGTCGGAGCCGCGGGCGTCATCTCGACCCGGACCTCGCGACCGGTCAGCCGTGCCGAGTGCCCCGACGGCGACACCCCCTGGCTCTCGGAGATCATCAGCTCGAGCATGCCGCGGATCCCGCCCACCACGCCGCCGCGCGGCAGGACGAACACGTGGAGCAGCCCGTCCCGCGCGTCGAGCGGCAGCCGGGGCCGGAGCGTGCCCGGGATGGCGTCGCCGCAGTTGGCCACCAGCACCACCACGGCGTCGAGCTCGGTCGCCTCGCCGTCGACGACGATCCTCGCCGGCCGGGGCGCCAGGCGCGGCAGCAGACGACCCGCCGTGAGGAAGTACGCGGCGACGCCGTAGCGCCGCTTGAGCTCGCGGTCCGTGGCGGCGATGAGCTCGGCGTCGAACCCCGTCCCACAGGCGACGCCGAACGCGAGGGCCTTCGCCGGAAGGCGGTCGGCCGGCATGCCCGGCGGCGCGACGAGCCGGACCGACGCGTGGTCGACCGGCGTCGGGCTGCCGGTTGCGACCGCCTCCAGCGCCTTGGGCATGCTTCGCGGCACGCCGACCGCGGTCGCGTACAGATTGCCTGTGCCGCACGGCAGGATCGCGACGTCGAGGCTGGTGCCGGCGAGCGGGCCCGTCGCATCCCGCACCGTCCCGTCGCCGCCGGCGACGACCACCAGCGCGTCCCCCCGGCCGACGGACTCCGCCGCCGCGGCGCGGATCTCCGCGTGGTCGCCCGACACCACGACCCGGATGTCGGCGATTCCGCGGCGGACGATCGAAGCCTGCGCGCTCTCGACGATCCGGGCGCGGGTGTCCGCGTCGCGGATGCGCGACGCGAGCGGGCTGACGATGAGGGTGGCGGTGGGCACGAGGCGGTCGGGCTGTCGAAGACGGGTGCCGGAGGCTAGCGCGCGCCGGGCCGCTGCGGCCGATCCCGGTGGCGCACAATGAGCCTCCGCGTTCGGAGCGACCCGTCCAGCTCCGCGCCACCGAGGTACGACATGTTCAACGGCACGCTCTGGGACTTCTTCTGGACCATGGCGATCATCTTCTTCTGGATCATCGCCATCATGATCTGGTTCCAGGTCTTCATGGACCTGTTCCGGCGCGACGACGTGACCGGCGGCATGAAGGCGATCTGGATCATCGCGCTGATCATCATCCCGTGGCTGACCGCGCTGGTGTACATCATCACCCGCCCCAAGGTCACGGCCAGCGACGTCCAGGGCATGGTCCGGATGGAGGCGGCCGGCGCGGCCGCGGCCAAGGTCTCCACGGCCGACGAGCTCGCGAAGCTTGCCGAGCTGAAGGACAAGGGCGTGATCAACGACGCCCAGTACGAGCAGCTCAAGGCGAAGCTGATCGCCTGATCCTCGTCACGCACACGGCCCGGTCCCGCGAGGGGCCGGGCCGTTTCGATTCCCGGGGACCCGCTCAGGCTGCGGGAGGCCGGCGAAGACCGCCGGCGGAGCGCATCAGCACGACGTGGAGGATCGCGACGTAGATCAGGAGCAGCACGAGGATCACCGCCACGACGTTGATCAGCGTGGTGATCGTGTCCATCGTGCTCGCGACCTTCGCCCGCGCCTCGTTGAGCCGCGTCTCGGCCTCGCCCAGCCTCGTGCTCACGTTGCCGAGCCCGTCGAGGACGGCGGTGCTCGCGGTGGAGACCCTCGTCGCGACGTCCTTCACCGGGGTCGCGCCGCTGTTCGCGTTGAGCAGCGCGACCACGCGCTCGTCGACGGCGCGGATCGACGCGTCCAGCCGCGACAGCGCGTCGATCGGGCCCTGCGGCACGGACAGGCCGGGGACGAACCGCGACGCGGCCTCCAGCCGATCGACGGCGGACACGAGGTTCGCCCTCGCGTCGGCATAGCCCGCCCGGAGGGGAAGGTAGCGCTCGGAGATGCCGCTGAGGCCGGCGGACAGCGCCTGCCCGGCGTTGGTCGCGGGTCGCTCGGCCGCCGCGACGGTGCCGGCGAGGTCGGCGACCGTCTGCACCTGCGTCGTGACCTCGCCCACCCGCTGATCGGCGGCCTCGAGGAGTGGCAGCCCCTTCGCCATGCCGTCGTCGACGCTGGCGCCCACCGCATCGACCTGGGCCACCGCCCAGCCGCGGCCGAACAGCACGAGGACCGCGAGGATGATGCACACGGCGAAGCCGATGACGCCGACGAGCTGGATCCCGACGCTCGCGGTGCGCCGGCCCCGGCCAACGGTGGGCGGGGAAACGGACTGGGCGGGTTCGGCGGTCATGGCCGGTCCTCCGGGTGCGCCCCGGTCGTGACGGTGTGACGCGGGTGGCCCGCGCAGCCTACTCCAGGGCGTCGTCGCCGACGGCGCGAGTCAGGCGCCGGCCGTCGCCAGGTGGGGCGTCTCCCGGTAGAGCGGGAGCGTGAAGCCGAACTCGGTGCCGCCGTCGTCGGGCCGGCGAGCCCAGATCTGGCCGCCCATGGCCTCCACGAGCTGGCGGCACACGAACAGCCCGATGCCCGCGCCGCTCGCGCTGCGAACCGCCGATTTCGCGCGGTAGAACAGGTCGAAGACGTACGGCAGGTCCTCGCTCGCGATACCGGGGCCGTGGTCCCGCACCGTGACCCGGATGGTGCTGTCGGTCGCGTCCGCGGCGATCTCGACCGGCCCCGAGTCCGCGCCGTACTTGGCGGCGTTGGACAGCAGGTTGCGCAGCACCTGCTCGACGTACGCGGCGTCGCCCGACGCCGTGGGGAGCGGTGAGACCGCCGTCGAGACCTGGAGGCCCGGCCAGAACCGCTGCTCATCGGCGACGACGCGCGGGATGATGTGCCGGACGAGCACGGGGTCCGCCATCCGCATGGAGACGCCGCGCTCGGTCCGCGCCAGGACCAGCAGGTCCTCGACCAGGCGGTGGAGCCGCTCGGCCTCAGCGGTGATGTCGTGGACCAGCTCCGCGCGGGTGGCGTCGTCGAGGTTCCGCCGCTCGCTGTCGAGCAGCCGGCTGCCGCCGAGGATCGTGGTGACCGGCGTGCGCAGCTCGTGCGACAGGATTCCGATGAACGTGTCGCGCAGCGCGTCGAGGCGCTTGCGCTCCGTCACGTCCGCCACCGCCGCGACCATCGCGATCGCCCGCCCATCGACGAGGATCGGCGCGGCGCTGAACTGGAGCGTGTGGACGGTGTCGCCCACCTGCACCTCGATCTCGCGCTCGTCGTAGCGGACCGCGTCGCGCAGGACGTGGACGAACGGCGAGTCCTCGCCGGCCAGTGGCCGCCCCTCGAACCGCAGCCCGGCCCATGCCTCGACGTCGTCGAGCGTCGCGTCCAGGTACGACCGGTGGGTGATGAGCTCCAGCTGGCGGTTGTGGAGGACGACCCGGCCGTGCTCGTCGGCCACCAGGATCCCGATCGGCATCTGGGCGACGACCGACGCGAGGAGCATCCGTGCCTCGCGCTCGCCCTCGTACAGGCGGCGCGCCTCGGTGAGGTCGACCATCCCGACGGCGAGGCCCCGGACGTGCCCGGTCTCGTCGTTGATCGGGTCGAGCGAGACCCGCTGCCACGTGCTCCCGAGCTGCGTCTCGAAGCGGTCGGGGCGGCCCGTCTGGAGCGCCGTCGCGGTGCGCCGGGCGAGGCCGGCCGTGCCGTCGGCGTCGAGGAGCGCCGGGAGGTCAACGCCGAGCAGCGACGGGACGTCGCGGCCGGTGATGTCGGCCATGCGCCGGTTCGATCGAACGACCCGGCCGCGCTCGTCGAGGATCGCCAGGCCGTCGCGCGCCGCCTCCACGGTCGCCTGCCACTGGCGGCCCATCAGGGACGCTTCGTCCTCCGCACGGCGCGCGCGGAGCAGTGCGCGCATCGTGGCGATCAGCACCGGGGGATCCACGGGCCACGTCAGGTACGCGTCCGCGCCACCCTCGAGCCCCGCCACCCGGTCCTCGATCCCGATCCGCGTGGCCGACAGCTGGACGATCGGCACCAGCGCCGTCCGCGACCCCGCCTTCAGCTGGGCCGCGACCGCCAGGCCGTCGGCGTCGGGCAGGTTCACGTCGAGGAGCACGATCGAGGGCCGCAGGTCGGCGGCCATCGCGACGGCCTCTGCCGCCGTGCCGGTATCCGCGACCCGGAACCCGTTCCGCTCGAGCATCTGGCGCACCGCGTAGCGGGTCACCTCCTCGTCGTTGACATTGAGGACGAGCGGCAGCTCGACGGGCTCACGCACGCTCATCGCGGCGCTCCCTCCAGGAGGCGGCGCGCGACGTCGCGGAGCGTGGTGCCGGGGTCGTCCTTGCGGACGACGGCCTGCGCCTGGGCCAGCATTGACCGGGCGTCGTCATCGACGTCGCGGCCGGTGTGGATGACGACGGGGATGTCCGCCGAGGCGGGTTCGGCGCGCAGCAGCCGGAGCACCTCCGTGCCGTGGATGCCGGGGAGCTCGAGGTCGAGGACGACGAGCGACGGTCGCAGCCGCCGGACGGCGTCGAGCGCGGACTCGCCGTCGGTCGCCACGGCCACGCTCGGGGCGAGGTCGCGCAGGGATCCGATGAGGACGTAGCGCATGACGGGGTCGTCGTCCACGACGAGGATCGGGCCGCGCGTCGTGTCGTCGGCCTGCATGCTGCTGGCCGCTGGCATGGCGGCCACCGTCTGGATCGCGGTCGCCGGCTCGTCGGTCGCCGGCTCGACCGGCGTGGGAGGGGCCGTCTGCGCCGGCAGCGGGGCGCCGCCAGGCGGCGCCGGGACCGTGCGCATCGGAATCGCGACCGAGAAGGTCGAGCCCCGGCCGGGCTCGCTGCGGACCCAGGCCGCGCCACCGAGAAGCGCCGCGAGCCGGCGGGCGAGCGGCAGCCCGAGGCCCGTCCCCTTGACGCGCGCCTGGAGCGGGTTCTCGACCTGGACGAACTCCTCGAAGATCCGCACCTGGTCCTCGGGCGCGATGCCGATGCCGGTGTCCGAGACATCGATGACGAGGAACTCGCCCGTCTCGTCCGACTGCGGGACGCGATCGTCCAGCCGGGCGTCGCCGGGGATGTCGTCCGGCACTGCGACGCGCGTCCCGACCCGGACCTCCCCGTGCTCGGTGAACTTCAGGGCGTTGGACACGAAGTTGCGCACGATCTGGCCGAGCCGAAGCTGGTCGGACAGGATCGGCGGCAGCGCCGGCGGCTCGTCGAACAGGAGCGGGACGCCGTCGGTCGCGATGAGCGGGTCGAGCGACCCGCGCAGCCCGCGCAGGAAGTCGTCGAGCTCGAACGGGGCCTCGTGGAGCGGGATCCGCCCGGCCTCGACGCGGGCGAGGTCGAGCAGGTCGTCGACCAGCGCGCTCAGGTCGCGCGCCGCCTGGGCGACGTACCGGACCTGGGTGGCCTGCTCGGGCTGGAGCGGGCTGTCGGCGAGCAGCCCGGCGAGCGCGATGATCGAGCCGAGTGGGGTCCGGAACTCGTGGCTGACGTTGGACAGGAAGCGCGACTTCAGCTCGCTCGCCTGGCGAAGCTGCTCGGCCCTGTCGTCGAGCTCGGCGTACAGCGCGACCACGCCACGGTTCGTCTCCTCGAGCTCCTGAGCGAGCCGCCGGTTCTCCTCCGCCAGGCGCGCCGGATCGAGGGCCGGCTGCGGCGGTCCGTCGTGATCCGGTTGCCGGGCGCGCGCGTCGCCGGGGTGCACGAGCTCGGCCGGGATCTCCGTGCGAAGGGCGGTCCAGACGGAGACCTCGGTCCCGCCGTCGTCCGGGCGCGCGACATCGACCGTCGGCACGAGGCGCAGCGCCCGACCGAGGCCGCCTTCGCCATGGCGCATCGCGAGCGCGTCGTGGAGGTCCGCCATTCCCGGGCCGTGGTCACGCACGCGGGCAACCAGGCGCCCAGGGCGGCCGGGCACGAGCTCGAACGCGAGCGAGCCACCGCCGCCGTGCTGGACGGCGTTCCTGGCGACCTCGGACACCGCGGCGGCGAACCGGGCGGCGGCGGGATCGTCGAGGCCCACCGTGGTCGCCAGCGTCTTCGTGCGTCGCCGGGCGGTGGCGACGTCGCGGTCGGTGAGGAGCGGCATGCGCTCGTCGAGGAGGGGGGACGCGGCCACCGGCGTCACCTCGTGCCTCGGAGGGCGACCACCGTCACGTCGTCGGTGCCGCGGCTGAAGTCGCGGTACAGCACGCCCGCGATGACGGCCGGGTCGCGGTTCGCGATGCCCGGGTAGGACGCGAGCGACCAGCGGGCCCGCGCGCCGTCGCTATGGAGCACCAGCGTCGCGCCCCGCGGCCAGTCGTCGACGAACTCCTGGACTCGCCGGATCTCGTGGCCGACGGTCCCGGGATGGCTCACGAGGTTGCGCTGCGTGGCGCCCGACGCGGACGGCGGCGCCGACACCGCCGCGACGATGTTGCCGACACCGATGAACCGCAGGCGCTGTGCCTCGGCGTCGAGCTCGGCGATCGCGATCGCCGCCCCGCGGGTCGGCCGGAGGGCATCGTGGAGGTGGCGCATGAGCTCGGGCAGCGGCGTCTCAGGGCGGGCGCGGAACACCCGCAGCGCCTCGCCGGCCGCCCGCGCGGCGTCCGGCCCGTGGCCCACGCCGTCCGCCACGATGACTCGCCGCACGGCGCCGGTGACCGTCTCGGTCCACGCGTCGCCGCTCACGGTCTCGCCCCGCTTCGGCACGCACACGCCCCCCGACGCGATGCCGTCCGGCTGCGGCGTGAGGCCGCCCACCCGCGCGAGCACGACGGACCCGGCCTTGGGCGTGCTCTGCACCTCGAACTGCGCGGCCAACCGCTTGACGGCGCCCAGACCCGTCCCGGACGTGCCGGTCGTGGAGTAGCGGTCGCGCAGCGCGTCGGCGATGGCCTCGATCCCGGGGCCGCGGTCCACCGCGAGGACCTCGACCGCGCGTGCCGGGCCGATCGCCCGGAACAGCATCTCGCCGCCCGCGGGGGTGTGCTTGACGAGGTTCGTCGCGAGCTCGGTGACGACGAGCGCCAGCGTCGCCTGGTCCTGGTCGCCGAGGCCCGCGTCGCGCGCGAGCGCCACGGAGCGCCGGCGTGCGTCGCCGACGCCGCTCTGCTCCTCGACCCGGACGACCACGCTCA
Organism: Candidatus Limnocylindrales bacterium; assembly: GCA_035701885.1. Classification (GTDB taxonomy): domain Bacteria; phylum Chloroflexota; class Limnocylindria; order Limnocylindrales; family CSP1-4; genus CAIXZV01. The sequence continues at coordinate 3,225 of DASSRG010000050.1, read as the reverse complement.
TGCCCGCTTCCACTTGGTCACCGTGATCCGTGTGCCGGCGCCGGGCGTGGAGTCGATCGTCATCTCGCTGACCAGCCGCCGCGCGCCGCCCAGGCCCATGCCCAGCCCGCCGCCGGTCGTGTACCCGTCCCGGAGCGCGAGCTCGATGTCGGGGATCCCGGGCCCCTGGTCGCTGAACACGAGCCGGATCCCCGGCACGCCGGGGGCGTCGATGCGCTCGATCGTCATGTCGCCGCCGCGCCCGTACTCGATCGTGTTCCGGGCGAGCTCGCTCGCCGCGGTGACCAGCTTCGTCTGCTCCACGAGCGAGAAGCCCATCCCGACCGCGATGTCGCGGACCCGCTGCCGCGCACGGACCACGTCCTGCGAGCTGCGGAGCGGCATCGTCTCGAGGGCCAGGGCATCAGCCACCTGTCGTGCGGTCCCGCGACCACAGCCCGCCGAGCAGCCGGACCCCGGCGTCCACGTCGAGCGCGGTCTGGACGTTGGGCAGCGACAGCCCGAGATCGACGAGCGTGATCGCCACGGCCGGCTGCATCCCCACGACCACGGTCTGCGCGTCGAGCACGCGCGCCATCGCCGCGATGCTGCCGAGCATCCGGCCGATGAACGAGTCGACGAGCTCGACCGCCGAGATGTCGATCAGGACGCCATGGGCCTGGTGATCGACGATCGCCTCGCCGAGGTCGTCCTCCAGCTGGAGCGCAAGCTGGTCGTCCATGTCGACCTGGATGGTCACCAGGAGGAGGTCGCCGAGGTGGAGGATCGGGATCCGGTCCACGCTCAGGCCCCGGACGTCCGGACCACCTGATAGCCGGTGCGCTCCAGCGCGATCCGCACGGCATCGGCGAGCGACGCCTTGGTGACGACGTCACCCAGCTCGACGCCGAGGTGGACGATCGTCTGCGCGATCTGCGGGCGGATGCCGCTGATGATGCAGTCCGCACCCATCAGGCGCGCCGCCGCCACCGTCTTCAGCAGGTGCTGGGCCACGAGTGTGTCGACCGTGGGGACGCCGGTGATGTCGATGATCGCGAGCGACGAGCCGGTCGCGACGATCCGCTCGAGCAGGCTCTCCATCACGACCTGCGTGCGCGCGGAGTCGAGCGTGCCGATGAGCGGGACCGCGACGACCCCCTCCCACAGCTTGACGACCGGGGTGCTGAGCTCGAGCAGCTCCTGCGCCTGGCGGGCGATGACCTCCTCGCGCGTCCGGAGATAGGCGTCGGTGCTGAACATCGCGAGCGCGTCGATGAGCAGGGTCAGCTGCCAGGTCGTCTCGCGCAGCTGGTCCGCATCGTCCTTCGACAGTGTCGACGCCCGGTGGAACAGGGGCTCCTTGAGCGACATGACGAAGGTGGCGGTCTCGGATGGGGTGAACCCCGCGAGCGCGCGGCCGCGCGACAGGTCGGCGAGGTAGCCGCGAACGGGCTCGTATGCCTCGGCTCGGATGTCGACATTGCCGTCGGACCCGAGGGCGGCGGCCAGTGCGTCCAGGAACGCGCTCGAGTCGCGCCGGAGGTCCTCCGCGGAGATCAGGTCACTCCGGAACCCGGCGTCCTGCTGGAGCTCGAGCCAGCGCTCGAGCAGTCCGGCGCGATCGTCGGACACGAGCGACGCCAAGGATCGTTGTGCGGACCGCGGCACGGCCACCTCCCTCTGACGCCGGTGACGCACGCGGGCGGCACCGTTCTGCCCCAGGGAAGCCCGCGCCTCTCGGCGAACTCAGAGGATAGGTACGCGACTCGGTGCCGGTGTATCGGGGCCCAGCGTGGAACCCCGTGCGGCGTTACAGCCGCGCGACGAACGATCCGCGCGGGTCGGCGACGATCGCCGCCTCAGCGCTGCGGGGTCGGCGCGGCGGTCCTGGACAGGCCGGCGCGGTGGGTGTGCCCGGACGATGCCCGCGTGCCGGCGAGGCGGCGGACTGCCTCCGCGAGACGGTGGCGGCGGGGCCGGGTCATCGCGGCACGGGCCGCACGGATGTCCGAACGGTGCGCGTCGCGAGCCAGCTCGCGCTCGATATCGGCGATTCGGGCCTCGGCCAGGTGGCCGGCGAGGTTGGAGTGCATCGGGTTGGTTTCCTGGTGTGGCGGGGTCGGCGTGGTGAGCCGACGATGCTCGCCCACCGTCCGGCGCGCATCGGGGAACCCCATGATTTCGTCGCCGGCTCCGCCGTTAGCCGGCCGGCGCGACGCCGTGAGGCGCGCGGTCCGACGGCGTCAGGCCCGGATCGAGAGTGAGACCCCTACCACGCCGCCCAGCTCCAGCTTCTCCGCGCGTCGGACCGCGTCCTTCACGGGCACCAGGTAGCCGCCGTCCTTGGGAAACAGCGAGGTCGTGAACGTCGTGGCGCCGACCGTCACGAGGACGGGGATCACGCCCCAGCCGTAGGTGGCGCTCGGCGCGACGGCGTGGAGAATCTCGCACCCGTCAGGCGGCACCGCGACGTAGTGATACGGCGACGGGCCGCGCCAGTACACGAGCTCGCCGCTGAACTCGAGGCGGACGGAGGCGGGGTCGATCACGACGCGAGCCTAACGCGGCACACCCGGCGTCGTAGGATCACGCGATGCTCCAGTCACCGCCCCTGGGTCCGCCGTTCGCGATCCGCGCCCGGATTCTCACGCCCCTGGCGCGCGGGGGGACGCGCTACGAGGCCGACGGCCGCCTCGAGGTCGACGAGCGCGGCCGGTTGACCGCCGTCGGGCCGTTCCACGCGGAGCCGGGCGACGACCAGCGCCCGCCGATCGATCTCCGGCCGCTCGTACTGATGCCGGGCATGATCGACATGCACGTCCACCTGCCGCAGCTGCCGAACGCGGGCGTCGGCGCGGGCCTCCACCTGCTGGACTGGCTCGAGCGGTACATCTTTCCGCTCGAGCGCGGCTTCGACGAGGCGACCGCCGAGCGGCTCACGCCGTCGGCATGCCGGGCCTTCGCGGCCGCCGGAACGACCACCGCCGTGATGTACGGCGCGGTCTACGAGCCGTCACTCGACGCGGCGTTCCGTGCGGTCGAGGCGCACGGGATGCGGGCGGTCATCGGCAAGGTGATGATGGACCGCGGGAGCTACGACACGCGGCTCCCGGAGAACACGATCCTCGACGTGAGCCTCCGCCAGTCCGCCGACCTGTGCAGCCGCTGGCACGGCAAGGACGACGGCCGGCTCCAGTACGCCTTCACGCCGCGGTTCGCCATCACCTGCAGCCGCGAGATGCTCCG
>DASSRG010000049.1:0-20067 GCA_035701885.1 Candidatus Limnocylindrales bacterium | reverse complement strand
CGAGGAGCCGGAACCGTGCCATCGTGTGCGTCGTCGCCCTCTTGCGGTGGCGAGGCTTGCTGCTAAGGTTATAAGCAATCTGTCAAGCGGTCGCCGGCGTCCCGGACGCGCTCGCCGGCTCGCGGCCGCGGGCGAGGGACGAGACGATGGGCCTCAAGGCAGCGGTGGTCGGCGGCGGCAGCACCTACACGCCGGAGCTGGTGGAGGGCTTCGCGCGCCGGGCGGCGGTGCTACCGATCGATGAGCTCGTGCTGCTCGACCCGGATGCCGAACGGCTGGAGATCGTCGGCGGACTTGCGCGACGGATCCTCGCGAGGCAGGGCTGGCCCGGACGGCTGACGCTCACCGCGGACCGGTCGGCGGCGCTCGACGGCGCGACGTTCACGCTCGTGCAGCTGCGGGTCGGCGGGCAGGCGGCACGGCTCGTGGACGAGACGCTCCCCCACCGCTTCGGCGCGATCGGCCAGGAGACGACGGGGCCCGGGGGCTTCGCGAAGGCGCTGCGCACGGTGCCCCTGGTGCTCGAGATAGCCGAGGAGGCGGCGCGCCGCGGCACCCACGACGCGTGGCTCCTGGACTTCACCAACCCGGTGGGGATCGTCACCCAGGCGCTGCTGGACGGCGGGTTTCGGGCGATGGGCCTGTGCAACGTCGCCATCGGCTTCCAGCGCTCCTTCGCCAGCAGGTTCGGCGTCGAGGCGCACCGCGTCCGGCTGGACCACGTGGGCCTCAACCACCTCACCTGGATCCGGCACGTCTGGGTCGATGACGAGGACCGGCTGCCGGGGCTGATCGACGGCGGCGACGACGCGGTGACGCTGGGCGGCGACTTTCCGCTCGAGCTCGTCCGGGCGCTGCGGGCGATCCCCTCGTACTACCTGCACTACTACTACGCCACGGCCGACGCGCTGCGGGACCAGCTCGGGGGCGAGAACCGCGCGTCGGACGTGATGGCGATCGAGCGCGAGCTCCTCGAGCTGTACAGGGATCCGGCGCTGGACCACAAGCCCGAGCTGCTGGAGCGACGGGGCGGCGCCTTCTACAGCGAGGCCGCGGCCGCGCTCATCGAATCGCTGTACACCGGCGACGGCGCCGTCCACGCCGTGAACGTCCGCAACCGCGGGGCGATTCCGAACCTCCCGAATGACGATGTCGTGGAGCTCTCGGCGCGCGTGGGGCGAGACGGGGCGACGCCGATCCCGACCGAGCCGCTCGCGCCGGAGATGCGCGCCCTCGTGCTCCACGCGAAGGAGTACGAGCGGCTGGCGATCGAGGCGGCGCTGTCCGGCGACGACGACGTGGCGCTCCGGGCGCTGCTCGCGAACCCGCTCGTGCCCGGTGCCGAGGCTGCCCTCGGGCTGCGGGACGCCCTCATCGAGGCGAACCTGCCGTATCTCCCCCGGTTCGTCGCGCGCGGGGAACCGGTCCGCGGCTGAGGGTCGCGCGCGCCGTCGCCGTCCGTCGCTCGCGGGCCTCGGCCGCTCGCGCGTCCCGGTCCGCGGCCGCGCCTACGTCGGTCGCGGGCCTCCGTCGGTCGCGGGTCCCAGGTGCGGCCGGCCGGGCGATCGATCCTGATCGGGTTCCGAGGCCGCTGATCTGCGCGACTCCTCACCCGCGACTCCTCACCCGGCGTCGCGGCCGCCGACCGGACGCTCGGTCCGGAATCCGGCGTCGGATCGCCGCGAACCGGACGGGCGTTCCGGCCGACGGCGGCGTGGGCGCCCGTAGCGCCGTGGACCGGTCGACGGCCGGAACCCCGGTCCGGATTCCGGCCGACGGCACCGGAGAAGCGGACTGCTGGTCCGGCCCGGGTGCGTCGGCCGACCGCCGGGCACCCAGTGAGCGCGCGTCGACGGTTGGATCTCCGGGCGCCCCGATCGTCGACGCCGGCTCCGGTTGGAACGGCAGGGTTCAACCGGGAACCGATGGTCAGGCCGGGACGGGAACCGGCTCGGCCGCGGCGCCGTCGGGCTCGGCGGCCGCCGTCGACTCGTTCGGCAGGCGGCGCGTGAACCACGTCGCGAGCACGGCGAACACTGCGACGGCGAACAGCGCGACCTTGAGGCCCTGCAGCTGCGAGTTCGCATAGTCCGTCGAGATCGCGGTCGCCTGGTCCGCCGGCAGCCCGGCCTCGAGGAGGTACGCCTCGACCTGTTGCACCGGCAGCACCTCGAGCCCGGATGACGTCGCCTGCTCGGTGAGCCGGACCCGCAGGTCGTCGGGGATCGCCGGGTTCTCGTCGATCGCCGACACGAACGCGGACGTCATCGCGCCCAGCAGGATCGCGCCGATCAGCGCGGTGCCGAGGGACGCGCCCAGGTTCTGCGCGGTGCCCTGGAGGCCGCCCGCCTGGTTGGTCTGCCTGGGCTCGACGCTCGACATGATCACGTTGCCGAGCTGTGACGCGAGACCGCCGACGCCGATCCCGAACACGGCAAGCCCGAACGCGAACGCCGTGGAGTTGAGCGTCACGTCGATCGTCGCGAGCAGGATCACCGCGCCGACGGCGAGGAACACGAATGCCATCTGGGCCACCCGCCTCGGCGAGCGTCGGGCGGCCGCGCGCGGGCCGAGGAGCGCCGCGGCGAACATCGTCACCGACATCGGCAGCAGCTTGAGCCCGGTGTTGAACGCGTCGAGGCCGAGGACGACCTGGAGGTACACCGGCAGGACGAAGAACGTGCCCATCAGGATCAGCTGCTGGCCTACGAGCGACGACAGGCCGGCGCGCAGCGTCGGGATCTTCAGCATCGCCAGGTCGACGAGGACGTCCTGGCCGCGCGCCTGCCGTCGCTCGATCCAGTCGTTGAGCAGCCACAGCAGCGCCAGCCCCCCGAGGATCAGGAACGGGACGGCGGAGAAGCCGAACGGCGTGATCTCCGTGCCGCCGATCGTCAGCGCGCCCTTCGGCTGGATCCATCCCCACGACGAGCTCTGGAGGATGCCGAGGACGACGAGACCGAAGCCGGCGGCCGAGAGCGCCGCCCCCACATAGTCGAGCCGGGGCGGGTTCTCGGGCTTCGGGCTCTTCTTCATCCGGTTCCGCATCAGCAGGATGACCGCGACGATGACCACCTCGCCGACGAACACGTAGCGCCAGGTGAAGTTCGTCGTGACCCAGCCGCCGATGATCGGGCCGACGGCGACGGCGGCAGCCGCCACCCCGCCGATCAGCCCGTATGCGAGCGCCCGCTCCCTACCCTCGTAGTTCGCCGCGATCAGCGCCGCGATCGCGGGGACCACCATGACGGCTCCGAGGCCTTCGATCAGCGACCATCCGATCAGCAGGACGCCGAGGTTCGGGCTGAGCGCGGTGGTGAACGAGCCGACGGCGTAGACGACGAGCCCGATGGCGAACGTCCGGTCGCGGCCCCAGATGTCGCCCAGCTTCGCGCCGGTGAGCATGAACGCCGCCATCACCAGCGTGTAGGCGGTGATCGCGAGCTGGACGCCCTGGATGGTCGTGTCCAGGTCCGCGACGATCTGGCTGATCGAGACGTTCATGACGCTGCTGTCGAGCACCATCACGAACTGCGCGGCGGCGAGGATCAGGATCGCCGTCCAGCTCTTCATCGTCGGTGGTCCCTCGTGCCGCGTGGCTGCCCTGTGTCGCCGGCGATGCTACGCGCTGCGGGCGCGGCCGCGTCAGCCTGTCCGGGTGAGGGCTCGGATCAGCGGCTCGTGGTCGGGCCAGGCCGCGACGAGGGCCGCCGCATCGCCCGGGTCGTAGTCGGTGGGCACGAAGCCCGGCGCCATCGTCGTGGCGAACAGCGACCACTCGCCGCCCGGCGCCGTCCGTGCCCCCATCCACGTGCCCGCCCGCACGACGACCTGCAGCTCGTGGCCGTCGAGGACGTCCGGGCCCAGGATGGCGACGCGGCCGGGCCCGCCGGGCGCGAGGAGGAGCAGCTCGATCGGGTCGCCGGCCTGGAAGAACCAGACCTCGTCGATCGGCAGGCGGTGCATGGCGGAGAAGTGGCCACCGCGAGTGGCCAGCAGGACGACGATCGCCGTGCCGACCGGCCGGCCGTCGCGGACGTCGCCCTTCCAGGTCTCCCGGAACAGCCCGCCCTCGAGCGGCAGCGGCTCCAGCCCCAGCCGCTCGACGAGCTCCTCGACTGTCGGGCGCGCCATCGGCCGAGTCTATCCAGCACGCACGAAGAAGGCCCGTCCGTGATGGACGGGCCTTCGGTGCCGCGAACGAGGGAGCCTTGTCAGGCGGTCGCCCCGTCGCCGGTGTTGGCGTTGCTGATGCCGAATGTCTCGAGCAGCCAGGTCAGGTCATCGGGCTGGTCCACGCGGTAGCCGCCGGACTTCCCGGCGCAGCTGTAGTTCTGCGCCCACGAGTTGACCGCCACGACGATCTCGGTGTCGCCGGTGTCGTACAGGATCGGGCCGCCCGAGTCGCCGAAGCAGGTACCGCCCTTGTGCGTCGTGCCCCGGTTCGCCGAGAACACGCCGTACACGTCGCTCTGGATGTTGATCAGCTTGACGTTCGCCTTGCGCCGGGTGTCGCCGCCCGCGGCGAAGTTGACGCGCGACTTCTCCAGGCCGTACCCGACGGCCTCGAAGCGCTCGGTGTTATTCGGACCGCCCGCGAACTGGTCGAGGTAGTCCAGCGTCGGCAGGGTCCCGTAGTCGTCGAGCTGGATCGGCTCGTCGAGGACGACGACGCCCAGATCGTGCTCGAAGAAGTTGACGTCGTCGTAGTCGGGGTGCGGGTAGGCGGTACCGCGGACCCACTCGTCGTTGGTGTCGAAGAAGTTCGACCACGCGTCATAGCGCGCGTCGTTGTCGGGGGCGAACGTCGAGCTCGCCGGCAGCCCCTCGTAATCCGCGGCCTCGGAGACCGTGAACCAGACGTCCGTGCCGCCCGATCCGTCGCCGTCGCCGGCGGTCGTGGACTCGCCGCCAGCCCCCACCCCGAACGTGCAGTGGCCGGCCGTGATGACGATCGTGGGCGTGACGAGCGTGCCCGAGCAGTTGTACCAGCTCCCGGGTTCGGTGAACCGCGGGTCCGCGTCGTCGGGGACGTAGAAGATCAACTGCCCGACGTACGGGTGCTCGCCGTCGTCCGGCAGTCCGTTCGTGACGGCAGACGCAGGGGCGGCGATGGCGATGGTGGCGACGGCGGCGATGACGAGCGCGAGGCGTTTCCGCATGCGCGGCTCTCCTCCTTGGTGTGGCGGACCACGAAATGGTGTGGCGGACCACGACGTGCCTGGGGGCGTGTCGGACCGTACCCGGGCTGCTCGCGTCGGCCGTTAAACGCGGGTGACAGGTCCGTGACACATGAGGTCGAGCGGGCCATTCGGGGGTTGTCCCCGCCGCGGCCCGTGGAGTACAACTGCCTCGAGCGTGAGCCGGCGTACTGCCGGCGCGTCCCCACGCGGACCAGGCGTCCGGTCGCCCGCCGACGCCCCCGCACTGGACGGAACGAGGGATGCCATGAACGGCACACGCTCAACGGCGACGGCGATCGGGGTGATCGCCACGCTCCTCCTGGTCTGGATGGTCAACCCCTGGGTCGACGTACCCGAGGCCTTGTCGAACGTCGTGACCGTCGCCTTCTGGGTCCTGGCGATCGCGCTGGTCGTCGTCCTGTATGTCGACGCGCGCCGCGACCCGGAGGCGGACGAGGTCGAGATCGAGGGGCCGGCATTCACCCGGTTCCTGTTCGCGAACTCCCGCGCCGGCCTCGTCTGGCTGCCGATCCGCCTGTTCCTCGGCTTCGAGTGGCTCGAGGCCGGGTGGCACAAGGCCACCGGCACCGGCTGGCTCGATGGCGGCGAGGCGCTGAAGGGCTTCTGGACGGCCGCCGTCGCCGTGCCCGAGCAGGGTCGCCCCCCGATCAGCTACGACTGGTACCGCTCGTTCATCGAGACGCTGCTCAACAACGACGCCTACACGTGGTTCGCGCCGCTCATCGTGTTCGGCGAGATCGCGGTGGGCGTGGGACTCCTGTTCGGCGTCCTCACCGGGTTCGCGGCGTTCTTCGGTGCGTTCATGAACATGAGCTTCCTGCTGGCCGGCTCAGCGTCGACCAACCCGATCATGTTCACGCTCGCCGTGGGCGTGATGCTCGCCTGGCGCGTGGCCGGCTACTACGGCGTGGACCGCTGGCTCTTGCCGATGCTCGGGACGCCCTGGCGTCGCGGGGCGAGCACCCGACCGGCAACGAGCCCGATGACGACCTGAGGCCCGTCGGCCGCTGCGTCCGCGGCGGGAGGCTGGCTCGGCCCGTTGGGGGTCGGGTCAGCCCTCGTCGTCGACGAGCTGGGCCGTCGGGTCGATCGCGTAGCGAGCCATGACCCGGTCCATGAGCCTGACGGAGCGGTCGATGGTCTTCTGGCTCGCGGCGAGCCGGGTCGCCACCCCGTCCGCGGTGGAGGTCAGGCGCTGGTAGAGGGCGCGCAGGAGCTCGACCTGCTCGGCGACGTCGTCGCGTTCGGGCGCCTCCGGGGGCAGCAGCGAGAGGAGTCGCTCCGCGCGACGCCATTCCTCGAGGACGACGTGGGCTTCGGCAACCACTCGCGACTCCAGCACGCGTGACGGCGGCGGACCGTCGCGGGTCGGCATTGTGCCATTCGTGCCGAACGGCCATCCAGATGGCGTGGTGCGCGTCCGCGCGCGGCCGAGTCAGGCCGTTGCGCGGACGCGCGAGAACACCTCAGGCGACCTTGCGGAGCCTGCCGGTCTCGACCTCGTAGACGACGCCGGTCACCGGCACGTCCTTGATCCACGGGTGCGCCTGGATCTTCTCGACCTGCACGCGCAGGTTCGCCTCGAGGTCCGGGAACGCGTGGAGCGGGAGGTCGATGTCCTCGCCGGTCGTCTCGGCGATGTGCTCGCGGACGTGGGCGTCGTCGAAGGTCAGCATCCCGCAGCCCGTGTGCTCGATGACCAGCACCTCCTCGGTGCCCAGCAGGTGCTGGCTGATGACCAGGGAGCGGATCGCGTCGTCGGTCGCGAGGCCGCCCGCGTTGCGGATGATATGTGCCTCGCCCGTCCGGAGGCCGAGGACCTGCTCGACCGTCAGGCGGGCGTCCATGCACGCGAGGACCGCGAGCTTGCGGCTCGGCGGGAGCTCGAGGTTCGGGCGGTCGAAGGTGGCCGCATAGCGCTCGTTCTCGGCGAGCGCGCGCTCGGTCTCGGGCGCGGCGAGGGTCTGGGACGGCATGGCAGGGACTCCCTGGTATCGGGTGCGATCGTCGCGGTTCGCGCGGGTCCCTGGCCGGAGGGTCGGCGGTCGATGGCGGCACTCCGCCGTGTCGCTCCGAGAACAGCGGCGCCGCAGTCCGTCACCTGGACCGCGTCGCCGGGACCCGCTCCGGGTCCACCGCGCTGCTCGAGCTAGCGGGTGCGACCTCGGACCCTCGTCCTCGGCACGGCGGGGCCGCCGCAACAGCGACAGCGGGCGGCCATGCGGACGGGGTGGGTCACGGTTCGACGCTAGTCCGCCCGCGAGTTGCGGGACAAGGGGCCGGAAGGTTGCGACGCGACACATGCAGGGCGCGCGCGGCGTTGATCGCCCGGCGGCGAGGCGATAGACTCGGGAGCCTCCCGAGCGGGAGTAACTCAGCTGGCAGAGTGTCTGCTTCCCAAGCAGAATGTCGCGGGTTCGAATCCCGTCTCCCGCTCCACTTCCTCCCTCACCCCACCGTGTGTCGGCGCGCCCGGCACCGCTTTGGCGTGGTCCGCTTCGAGCGCCGAGGCGTGGGGCCCGCCGGCGTGGTGCCTTGCGGCGGAGCCGATAATCGAGACGCGTCCAGGCCGGTCGAACCGCGGTGGCAAGCGATGGGCATCCGCACGTGATCGACGCGATCGAGCGGGGCCGCGAAGCCGTGCGGCGGCACGACTGGACGGCGGCGATCGACACGCTCGGCGCCGTCGATGAGCAGGCGCAACTCGCCCCAAATGACCGGGAGTTGCTGGGCATCGCCTACTGGTGGGCGGGCCGACCCGACGAATCCACGGAGGCGCTCGAGCGGGCCTTCGAGCAGTTCAGCAGCGAGGATCGGCCGCTGGACGCCGCGCGCGTTGCCCTGAGGCTCGGCTACGAGGCGTTCCGCAGCCTCAACCTGCCCGTCGGTGGCGGCTGGCTGGCACAGGCGCAGCGACTGCTCGACGGCGAGCCGGAGTCGCGCTGGCATGCCTGGCTCGCGGTGTTCGCCTCGATCGGGGCCCTGATGGAGACGCGGCTGGACGAGGGGATCCAGCTCCTGGACGAGGCCATGGCCATCGCTCGTCGAACGGGCAACGACGATGCCCTGTACCAGGCGATGAGCTTCAGTGGCATGGCGCACACGTTCAAGGGCGACGTCCGCCGGGGAGCTGCGCTCATCGACGAAGCCGCCGCTGCGGCCGCCTCCGGCAAGCTCGATCTCCGGACGGCGTGCGACATCTACTGCAACACGATCTCGGCGTGTCGAAGCGTGGGCGATCTGAACCGCGCGGCACAGTGGGCCGATGAGGGGGAACGCTGGATGCGCCGCCAATCGATCGGCGGGTACCCGGGCATCTGTCGGATCCACCGCGCCGAGGTCAAGATGCTGCGCGGCGAATGGGCGGAGGCCGAGCGCGAGGCACGGCAAGCCGCGGAGGAACTGGTCCGCTACCGGCTGCTCGACTCGGTCGGCTATGCGCACTACGAGGTCGGCGAGGTGCGGCTGCGCATGGGCGACCTCGACGCTGCGGCGGAGGCGTTCGACCGCGCCTACGAGCTGGGTCACGATCCGCAGCCAGGGCTGGCACTCCTGCAGCTCGCGCGCGGTGCCGTCGACGACGCGAGGCGATCGATCGATCGGTCGCTCCTCGCGGCCGCAGGCACTGGTGGGGTCGCGGATCGGACGATGCGTGGCCGGCTGCTGCCTGCCAAGGTCGAGATCTCGCTGGCCCAGGGCGATCTCCCCGCGGCACGGGCGGCCGTCGAGGAGCTCGAGGAGCTCGCCGCCGAGTACGGGCAGGCACTCTTTCGCGCGGGGGCGCTGACGGCGCGCGGCGAGCTCCTGCTCGGCGAAGACAGGGCGTCCGAGGCCGCCCACGTCCTCGGGCAGTCGTGGCGTCTGTGGCAGTCCACGAACCTGCCCTACGAGAGCGCCTGCGCTCGCCTGCACTACGCCGAGGCGCTGGCCGCCGATGGCGACACGAGCACCGCGCGCCGCGACCTCACTGCCGCGCGATCCGTCTTCGAGCGGCTCGGGGCAGCTCGCGACGTGGAGCGGATCGAAACCCTGCTCGGAGCCGACGGCGCCGATGCGGCCCGGCCGGGACCAGGCGATCGCGTCTCGCGGACGTTCATGTTCACCGACATCGTCACCTCGACTGACCTGGTGGGGGCCATGGGCGACGAGGCGTGGAGCGAGGTCTTGCGGTGGCACGACCGGGAGCTGCGTTCGGCGTTTGCGGCACACCAGGGCGAGGAAGTCGCACACACCGGCGACGGGTTCTTCGTCGCCTTCGAGCACGCTCGTGACGGGCTCGAATGCGCCGTGGACATTCAGCGGCGGCTCGGACGCCATCGACGCGAGCACGGCTTCTCGCCCGGTGTGAGGATCGGCCTGCACGCTGCCCCGGCGACTCGCGAGCGCCGCAACTACATCGGCGGCGGCGTCCATGTTGCCGCTCGTGTCGGCGCGGCCGCTGCGGGCACGGAGATCCTGGCCACGCGCGCCGTGCTCGACGAGCTTCAGGACATGCGGTTCGGGCTGTCCGAGCCGCGATCGCTGAGGTTGAAGGGCGTACGGGAACCCGTGGAGGTGCGCGCCGTCGAGTGGCGGTGAGGCTGCGGGACCGCCTGGCGCCTCGGCGGGTACGACCGGTCACCGCTGCAGGCCCGGCGTACGGGTACTCGATGCGCCGAGATCAATGATCGGCCGCCACGACGATTGTTGAACGAATTGCGCCGGCCGCACGCCAATCTGGGTGGAGGTGCCTCCCGGCGCCTGCGTGGGTCTTCCATGCCGGTGATCGCGCGCGTAGCATGCGCGGTCCGGGGGCGCGTACCGCCACGCCACGCGGATCCACGCGACCTGAGGGAGGTGCTGGCCCGTGCACCAGCAGATCAAGGCGTCCCCGGACTCGACCAGCGAGAACATGCGCAAGGTCGTCAAGGCGCTGTCGAACGCCGGCATCAACATCGAGGCGATCGGGCCCGATTTCCAGCCGCCGCACGTGCGGGTGCTGGTGCGGCACAAGGAGCCGTACAAGGCGAATGACGCGAGCGATCCGTTCAACCGGGCGCTCGTCGCGCTGCGCGGAGTGGGCCTCGACCCGACGGTCGTGCCGTCGGTGGAGCTCGTGAGCATGCCGAACGTCCCGACCGCGCTGCAGGCGGCGATCGACGCCCTGGACCAACAGGGCCGCGTGCTCGACAGCGTCCTCGTGATGCCTGACGCCGCGGGGGGCGACGCGCTCGTGTCCTTCGGCATCGACACCACCATCGACGACGCCTGGCCGAAGGAGGCCGAGCGGCTCGGCGGGCTCGTGCAGGCCGCCGTCAACAAGGTGCGCTAGGCGCGAACGCATCCGCGCGACAGAGGGAGGCTCGCTATGCACCAGCAGATCAAGGCGTCCCCGGAGGACACCGCGCAGAACATGCGGCTGGTGATCGAAGCCCTTGCGGCGGCCGAGATCAACATCGAGGCGATCGCTCCGGACTTCGACCCGCCGCACATCCGGGTGCTCGTCAAGCACAAGCCGAACTACAAGAAGGACGATCCCACCGACACCTTCAACCGCGCGCTCGAGGCGATCAGGGGTATCGATGGGTTCGAGCCGACAGCGGTACGGGCCGTCGACCCGATTCGGATGAAGAACGAGCCCGGGGCCCTCAAGAAGGCGCTGGACTCGATCGAGCAAGGGGCGAATCCCCAGGTCATCGACAGCATCCTCGTGCTGCCGGCGGCGCAGGGCAACTACGCGGTGGTGTCGATCGGCGTCCAGGGCGAGGTCGACGATGACTGGGCCGACCAGGCCGTCCAGCTGAGCGTCGCCGCGGAGCAGGCGATCTGGGGTGGCGAGGACATCAACTAGCCACATCCCCCGAGCGCCATACTGGCGTGGATGACCGTCAGGGCGGGTGACCGCGCAACAGCATCACCCGCCCTCGAGCTCCGTCGCGGGGTTCTCGACGCGTACCCCGACGTCCTGACGACCGAGGCGCTCGCGGCCCTCGAGTCGCTGGCGCCCCTCGACGACCTGCGCCGGCACGCGATGAACGAGCGCGCCCGGCGCCGGCTCGAGCGCGCGCGTACCGGCGAACCCATCACCTTCCTGTCGCCTGGCGACGTCCTCGTGACGGGCCTGACCGTCGCGGACGCGCGCGCCGGCCGCTTCGAGGGCGCCGAGATCCCGCACGACCTGCGGCGCCAGTGGATCCAGGGGACGGGACCCGCGACGCGCCCCCGTGCGACCACGAACGAAGGCCTGCGAAACGTCGCCTACGCCCTGCTGTCCGGCGCCGACGGCTGGATGTTCGACGGCGAGGACGCGCTGGGCCAGGTCGACACGATGAGCCTGGACAACATCCGCAATCTCACGCTCGCGTTCGCCGCTGACCAGCGCTTCCTGTCGGTCGCCGAGGGCGTCGCGGGCGAGATGAACCGGTGGGCCGAGGGCTTCCTCGGCCGGCGGATCATCGACGACTGGCGCGCCCAGCTCGCCTTCACGACGCGCATCTACCGCGCCCGCGGCCTCCACCTGGACGACCGGCACGTGCGATGGCGCGGCGGCGCCGGCTTCAGCGCCTCGATCGTGGACCTCGTCCTGTACGTCGTCGCCAACGCGCGGACGCTCCTTGCCGAGGGCCGATCCGTCGTCCTGTACCTGCCCAAGATCCAGACCGCCGAGGAGGCGTCCGTGTGGGCCCGGCTGCTGGACACGCTCGAGGCGCACCTCGGGCTGCCGCCCGACACCATTCGGGTCTATGTCCTCGTGGAGCAGCTCGAGGCGGCGTTCCAGCTGATGGAGATTCGGGCGGCGCTCGGACGCCACTTCGTCGGCTTCAACACGGGGCGCTGGGACTACATCAACTCGGTGTCGGACGCCCTCCACGGTGATCCGTCGTTCGTGAACCCCAACATCGACGCGATCACGATGACCTACGCGTACATGCGCGCGTACGAGGACCGGGTCCGGCGCGCCGTGAACACCCCGGACGCGAACGGCCGGTTCGCCCTCTGGCAGGGCGGCATGGAGGCGCAGATTCCGGTGGGCTCGCCGCGGGGCGTCGAGGTGGCCATGGGCAAGGCCGTCGCGGGCGCAGAGCGCGAGCAGCGCGAGGGCGCGAGCGGCAAGTGGGTCGCCCACTGGAAGATGGTCCACATCGTGCGCCCGGTCTGGGAGCGCGCGGGTGATGACAACCAGCTCGGCCGGTCGTTCCCCCCGCTGACGTACACGGCCGAGGATGCGGCCGCGCTCATCGCCAACGAGCCGGCGCCGCGGACGGTGCGCGGGGCGCGCGACCTCCTCTCCGTCGGGCTGCAGTACGGGAACGCGTTCCTGCGCGGCTTCCAGGCGGCGGCGCTGAAGCCCGCCGACGCGTTCGGCGACGACGACGTCCTGTACCTGATGGAGGACATGGCGACGGGCGAGATCCGGCTCTCGATCCTGTGGGAGTGGCTCCACAAGCAGGCACCTTTCACCGACGACGATGCCGAGACCGGCGCGCGAGCCGGCGATTCGCTGACGCCCGGCCTGTTCTCACGCCTCCTCGCGGAAGAGCACGCGAAGCTCCTCGCTGCCGACGGGCGCGACGTCCACGACGACTCCAAGGCGACGACGCTGCCGGTGGCGCGGGAGATCGTCGAGGGCTACGTGCGAGCCCGCGCGAAGCCGACCTGGTACATCGACCTCCTCAACCGCAGCCTGGGGAACGACGACGTACCCGTCGCTCGTGAACGGATCGCGGAGTACGAGAGCGCGGTCGCCGCGGACGGCACCCGGCTCACCGCGAACCCCGACTTCGAGGCCTAGCGGGGACCCTCGAATCGGTGCGCCCGCGGCGGTGATTCGCGGGTAAGCGGCAGTCACGTCGCGGATACGCGACCGACCATATACTCGGGCCCGTCCGGTTCATCCTGAGTGCCCCCCACACGCGGGGCGCGACAGGTGACCGCGCCGCCCCGGCAGCTGCCCGCTCCGAACCCGGGGCCTTGGGTGCCCGTCGCCCATCGGCCGTCTCCGCGCCCCGTTCCCGGCCCCCGTCATGCCGGTGAGGGTGCCAGCACGGACCTCGTCGCCCGCCCCAGCGGGCGCCTGTACCGCGCGCCTCCGGGACCCCTGATCCCGGTCGCCACGGTCCGCCGCTCCCGTCACACCCCGCCCGCGTCGTGGCGCTGCCGTGCGCCGTGACGCCATGCCCTGGAGGAGTTGCCGTGCCCGGCTGCCCCGCGAACGGTCCCATGCCGTTCATTCCGTCGTTCGATCTCCCGCGCCCTCGAGGTCGCGTCCAACTGCCGACCTCGAGGAACGGCGGTGGCTGACGCCGCGTACTACCGCGCCTGGCGGGCCGCGCATCCCGAATATCGAGCCCGTCAGAACCGACTTCGCAACGAGCGGCGCGCCCGGAACGGCCGCGGCGACCGCTCGGCGGAGTATGCGAAGCGGCCCAGTCGCGCCGCGCCCCCGATGCCGGCACTGCACGTCGGACACCCGGTCTTCGAGCAGGCCCGAGAGGTCGTCGGACCGCGAAAGTCAAGCCTCGTCCACCTGCACGACCCGCTGTACGACGACCTGTTGTCGGAGGCGACGCTCGCGATCATCGAGGGCCGCGACCCCGAGGACGCCGTCCGCGCCTACGGCACCCGGGAGCGGACATTCGGGCGGGTCACGTGCCCGTTGTTCGAGGAAGCCGCATGACCAGGAACCCGTTGAGCGCGTGTGTACTCACCCGACCGCGGAGAGTGCGAGGGCGCCGAGGTAGAGCCCCGTGCCGTAGGCCGCGTGCGTCGCCAGGTTCCGGATCCGGGTGGCCCGCGGATCGGGTGTCCGGGACCCCGCGACGCCCGCGCCCATCGCGGGCTGCATGACGAGCCACGGCGCGAGGATCGTCGCGAAGGCGACCAGGAACGGGGGCACGATCGTGGGCGACTCCACCCACGCCGGACCCCAGATCGCGACGAGGACGAAGGCGAACGCGACACCGATCGAGTAGTGCGCCAGCCAGCCGAGCGGCCGCTCCCCGCGCACGGGCGCGGCCGCCGCGATCCGGTGGTGGACGAGCCGTCCGCTCGGCATGTGGCCGATCCACCGTCCGAGCAGCGCGTAGTCGAGGCCGCGGACGCCGAATAGGCGGCGGGCGACCCACGCCCACGCGTCCATGAGCGCGGCGCCCGCGACGCCCAGGAGGACGCCGCGGACGACGAGGTCGCCGATCCCGGTCACGCCACGTTCCCGGGGCCGATTCGGTCGCGCGATGCGGCGCGTGGCTCGAGGACGACGATCGCCGTGCGACCCGGCCGCCGGGCCGCGAGCCCGTCGAGGTTCTCGCCCCACCCCGAGTAGCTGCCGACGAGCGCCCACAGGCGATCCCGCTCCTCGCCGACCGCCTCGCGGGCACGGACGGCGCGCGTGCCGCCGGCCAGCCCGGCCTCGGCGTCGGGGTTGGCCTGGAGATTGAGCCACCACGCGGGGTCCGTCCTGCCCCAGCCGTTCATCGCCACCGTGACGAGGTTCTGCCCGTCCTCGACGTAGCCGACGATCGCGATCCGGGCGCGGCCGGAGCGGCGACCGACGGTCGCGAGGCGCAGCATCCCGAACGAGCCGCCGGCGGCGGGCGTCGAGAGCCCGAACCGCCCGCCGGTCGCCCGGTGCGCGAGGCGATGGAGCTTCCAGAAGAGCCGGATGAGCGGCCGCGGCGGCAGGGTTAGGTCCTCGCGAGTCGTGGTGGCCGTCATGCCGCACCCGCCGCGGTCGTGAGGGCGGCGACCGGCGCGGTCGAACCCGCGGAGCCGGCCAGGATCGGCGCCTTCGGGTCGAAGCCCTTGAACGTCATCCACAGCCCGATGACGAGCTCCCAGATGAAGAACGGCGCGACCGCGATCGCCTGGAACGGCTCGCCGATCCCCGTGACGCCGAGCATCGTTCCGGCGACGAAGGCGATGAGCAGCGGTGCGCCGACGATGCCGAGCGCCGGGATGGCGCGGGGCACGAGGCGGGCGCGGTACAGGGCGGTGCCGAACATGAGCGCGTTGAAGGCGGCCATGCCGGGACCGATGATCAGGCTCCAGTGCCGGGTCGCCGCGAGGGCCTGGCCCACGGGGACGAACGCGATGGGGTCGCTGGAGATTGCCGCCGCCTGGTGGACGGTGATGACCGACATGACGGCGACCACACCCACCGCGAGCACGCCGGCTTCGAACAGCCGGGTCGCGACGAAGCCGATCGCGAGACCCTCGTGCTCCAGCCGGATGACCGCGAACACGGCGACCGCGGTGCCGAAGCAGCTCAGGATGTTGACGAGCTCGAAGATCGCCCCGAGCGCGAGCTGGGTGTCGTCGCCCGCAGTCGCGACGTACGACGGGTTCGCGAGCAGCGGCTCCACGAGGAACGCCGCGGCGATCGAGCCGGCGAAGGTGAGCAGATAGAGCACGCCCGCCGCGAACGCGGACCGTCGGGCGGAGGCCTGGGTGATCGTCATCGTTCGACTCCTGTGGGTGGTGTTCGAGGTCGTCAGCGGGGCGCGCCGGTCACGCTGCCGACGATCACGGCGGTCGGGCCGAGGTCGACGAGGGCGACATCACCAGCGCGAGCGGCGGACTCGATGGCGGCGGCCGACCTCAGGTGCCGGCCATTGACCGATGCGACGAACGGCAGCGGGTCACCGCCGGGCGAGATCCACTCGGCTTCGCAGGCACCGCTCGTGAGGCCTTGCCCGGTGCACAGGACGAAGAACCCCTGGAGCTGGACGCTGTAGGCGCCATGCCCCTTGTTCGGGACGGAGCGGACGACGTGATCGTGCGGAAACCCCGCCATCGGGCCCTGGGCGGTGTCCGACTGCGGCGCGAGCACGTAGAACGGATCGAGCGGACCGGGCTTCGAGCCCGCGAAGTGCTGGTTCGAGAAGGTCATGCGGTACTCGACCCCGTCGGCCCACACGTCCTCGTAGCATCCGACTCGCCCGAACTGGGCGCCGGTGATGTCCACGCAGTTGCGGAGCCCGGCGGCCTCGGCGGCCGGGACGGCGAGCGGCGTTGCGAGCATGAGGGCGAGTCCGAGCCCGGCGGTCACGAAGCTGACGATCGGGCGGAGATGGTTGCGCATCAGGGTGTCCTTTCAGTCGTCGATGGGGTCGGCGTCGAGACGCCGGACGGAGAGCAGCGGGAGGCCGAGGTCCCGTACCCGCTGGAGCAGGCCGTGGAGGGCGGCCTGGTCGGCGACGTCGCCGCGAACGACGGTCGTGCCGTCCTCGCGGGGGGTGACGGTCATGCCGTCGAACCACGTCGCCCAGTGGGCATCGAGCCGGCCCCCGAGCCGGATCTCGTACGAGCCGGCGTCGGGGGTGGCGCCTGTCGGCGCGGGTCGTTGGGTCATCTCGCTCCTCGTGCGTGGCCTTGGTGACCACAGGCTCGGAGCGGACGTGGTGAGCGGGCATCACCATGGGTGGTGATCCGCGTTGGTGATTCGGCGCGAGCGTTGCTCCCGCCGCGCCTACCCCGGAGGCATTCCCTCGCGCGGAAGCAGGCCCAGCTCGGTCGCCCGGCGCACGGCTGCGCGGCGGCTGTTGACGTCGAGCTTCGCGTAGATGTTCTTGGTGTGGGTACGGACGGTGTTCACCGACACGAACAGGTGGTCGGCGATCGCCGGGCCGTCGAGCTCCCCCTGGAGCAGGCGGAGCACCTCCAGCTCGCGCTCGCTGAGCGGCTCGATGAGGCCGGGCTGCACGGCGGCGGCCGCGCGCGTGCCCGATCCCGCGCTTGCCGCTCGGTCGGCCAGTCGACGGACGGCCTTCGACGCCCCGCGCTGTACCGCGAGCCGGAGGAGCGCGGCCATGGGCTGACCCTCGTCGAGGAACACCCGCGTGTACCCCTCCGCATCACCGAGGCCGGCGGCCCGCTCGAGCGCGTCGACGGCACCGGCCTCGTCGCCGGCAAGGTTCCGCGCGACCGCGAGCACCACACCGGCCTCGATCGCGGCCCCATCGCGGTGATCGGCCTCGGCGGACTCGAGGATCCGCTCGGCGAGGCGCACGGCCTCGCCGATGGCCGCCGCATCCCCGTCGCGGCGGCCCTGCGCGAGCCTGACCCGTGCCAGCGTCGCAAGCTCGAACTCGCGGAGATAGGTGGCCTCGTCGGACGGGGAGATACCACGGTTGCGCGCCCAGCGCTCGGCGGCGGCCAGATCTCCGTTCGCGAGCGCCGCCCGTGCCTTGACCGCGGCGATGGGTCGCACGTCGGGCGAGAAGTCGGTCGCGTACACCGGCTCCGCGGCCTCGACGAGGCGGGCGGCGCCGGTGGCGTCGCCCTCGGCCTGCCGGACGCGAGCGGTCGCCAGCCGCCATCGCCACGGGTGCTTCGGTGCCCCGTTCTCGTCGCCGAGCGCCCGGCTCTCGGCGAGGTGACGGATCGCGCCCGCCAGGTCGTCCCGCTCGGTGAGGATCATCGCGATTCCGACGTGCATGTCGGCCGCCCCGCGGAGCACGGGCCGGCCCGGGCGCGTCGCGAGGGCGAGCCCCTCCTCGAACAATCGCAGCGCGTCTCCGAGGCGGCCCTGCTCGATCCGGATGTCGGCGAGCGTCACCGCCCCGCCGACGACATCGGCGAGGAAGCCACCCCGCTCGAGGGACGCCATCCCCGTCTCGAACGCCTCGTACGCCGCGTCCAGGTCCCCAGCGTGCCACCGCGCGAGCCCGATCAGCGCGCCCGCGGCGCCCCGTCCGAGGTGGTCGTCGTCCGGTGCGAGGGCCAGCGCCCGGCCCGCCTGGCGGCTCGTCTCGTCGAGATCTCCCGCCCCCAGCGCGAGTGCCGCGCGATACATCGCGACCGCACGCGGCAGGCGGTCGGCTTGGGCAGCGTCGGCAACGACGGCGCCCTCGATCGGCCGTCCGTCCGGTCCCAGCCACCGCTCGGCGTCGGCGAGCAACGACTCGACCCCGGTCATCGTCCCGTCGGCCATGAGGGCACCCACGTAGCCCACCGCGAGGACCGGCCGCGTGTCGAAGGTCTCCCTCGGCAGGGCCGTCATCCAGCCCCGCAGCGTCCCCTCGCGCCGGGTGCGCTGCATCTCGGGGGTCGCGATCTCGATCAGGCGCGCGGCGCGCTCGGCGTCGCCACCCTCGAGCGCATGCCTGATCGCCTCGGGTGCGTCGCCATCGGCCTCGAGCCACTCGCTGGCCCGGCGATGGAGGGCCGGCACGATCCCGGGTTCCTCGTCGAGCAGCCGGGCGTGGAGCACATCGCCGAACAGGTGGTGGTAGCGGTACCACCGGCGCCGGTCGTCCAGCGCGACGAGGAACAGGTTCGCCCGGTCCAGGGCCTCCAGCTGCGCGGCTCCGCCCAGGCGTTCGGTCACGGCGTCGCACAGCGGGCCGGAGAGGCGCCGGAGGATCGACGTCCGGAGCAGGAACTCGCGGACGTCCGGTGGCTGGCGGTGGAGCACCTCCTCAGCGAGGTAGTCCACGACATACCGGTCGTCGCCGGCAAAGTCCTCGATGAACGAGCGCGGGTCGGCGCGACCCTGCAGCGACAGGCCCGCGAGCTGGAGGGCCGCCACCCAGCCCTCGGCCCTGGCGTCGAGCGCCGCGACCTCGTCGGCCCCGAGGGTCAGGCCCATGGATCCGTTGAGGTAGGCCGATGCCTCGTCCGTCGAGAAGCGGAGATCCCCGGCACGGATCTCGACAAGGCGGCCGGTGGCCCGGAGACGCGCGAGCGGAAGAGCCGGGTCGGCCCGGGTTCCCAGGACCAGGTGCACGCGCGGCGGCAGGTGTTCGACGAGGAATGCCATTCCCGACTGGATCGTGGGTTCGTCGACCAGGTGGTAGTCGTCGATGACGACCACGAGGTCGTCAGGCGCGGCCCCAAGGTCGTTGATCAGCGCGGCCAGCGCCGTCTCGACGCGGCCGTCGGTCTCCAGGAGGAGGCGCGCCCTCGCGCCGCTCCCGGGGATCGCCCGGTCCACCGCCTCCACCAGGTATGCCCAGAGCTGTCCCCCGTCGTTGTCGCCACGGTCCACCGAGAGCCAGGCGACCGGCCCCGACTCCGCCGCCGCGGCCGCAAGCTCGGCGAGCAGGGTCGTCTTCCCGAACCCGGCGGGGGCCGAGACGAGGGTCACCGGCGTGGACGTGGCGCGGGCCAGCCGGTCGGTGAGCCGAGGGCGGGCGATGACGCCGGCGTGGACCTGCGGCGCGTAGAGCTTCGTCTCGAGCAGGAGGCCCGTCATCCCGGGTGCCGCAGCCGCTCCATCGCCGCGTCGAGGTTGCGCGCGCGGGTCTCCGGCCGCTTCACGCCGTCGACGCTCCGGACCAGCTCCTTCCGGTAGAAGGTCGCGAGCGACTCGAACGTTCGACGCGCCGCGGGATCGGCCTCCAGGGCGGCGCGGAACTCCGGCCCGAGTTCCTCGACCTGCGGACCCTCGGGCGCGAGGCGGACGCGGACCGCGTCGCCGTCAGCGACGACGCCCAGGCGGCTCCACGAGGGACCGAGGTCCAGGTATGCGGCATCGTCGCGGCGGGTGAGCGCCCCGCGAACCGGGACGGCATTGATGGAGCCCGCAACGTGGTGGCGGTCCTTGGCGCCCCAGGCCTCGTCGGGATCGAACGGCAGCCGGATCGCAATGCCGCCGCCCGTGCGACGGTCGGCGACGGCCTCGAACTCGCGGACCCGACTCACGTGGCGGCCAGCGTCCTGTACCGGTCGGCCGCGATGTCGACCACGGCGTCGAGCGCGCGATCCCGCTCCGTGTCCGCGTCCGCTGCGAGCGCGGCCTCCATCTCCGGCAGCAGCGCGGCCCGTGGGCGGCCCGCGACGAACACGCAGTAGCGGAAGCCGAAGCGCTCCTCGTAGGCCGCGTTGAGCGCATCGAGGCGGGCGGCGAGGTCCGCGGGTCCCGCGGCCGGACGGTCGTAGCCCT